>JASMLT010000029.1 GCA_030748555.1 Acidimicrobiales bacterium | reverse complement strand
CCCGGATGAAAGAGACTGGTACAACCACCCCGACCATTTGCAAGTGCATGATCTCTCGATCCCTGCATTCGAAGCTGCGGGTGACCCGACCCGTTATACAGAACATGGCCAGGCATGGCAACCTTCAAAACTCTACTTTTCGACTTGGTCTAGAGAAAGAATTGAAGCAATGCACAAAAAATTCTTAGAATTCGAACTTGAGTCACCTTTTGAAGGCTGGTCCGACAGGCCTTCCCGGGATCATTTGATTTCTACAAGAATTCCGATCTTGGATTATTGGCCAATCCGAAAACAGGCTTTATTGGCGCATGAAACTCAGGTTGATCCCAAGTCTCCATTTTGGTTCGGTTTACCCGATGAAGTTGCACGTGAAGTCCATCCTTATGATGACTATATTCTTGCTCTCTCAAAAGTTGATACCAACAATGAAAACGGTTATGAAAATGATCTTTTTGCGGGTATCGATTGCCAGTCTTGATCAGAAAAAGCAGAAGCACTTTCCAACACTCTTAAAATTTCAAGCAGCTAAAAGAGCAGCAGATTTGCGTTTTTCGGCAAGCAACCTGCGTGCCTCTGCGATACCTTTCAAGTTTCTCTCACGAGTTTCGTGATCTATCGCCGAGTATTCATGGCCGTTATCATTAGAAAAAATTTGGATGGGCAGTTCTTTTATTAGACAAAGTTGTTCATTCATATTATTAATTGTTGCAGTGAGGTGTGACAGCTTTTTTAAAACCTATAAAACCAAGGCTTGATGATGCTCAAACAAAAACCGCGTTATGGGATGACTGTTCCGTTACCAGATCCATTAGATGCCCATAAAGAGGTTTTCCGAGAGTTGGTTGATTTGGGCTACACGGACATCTGGTCCTCCGAAGCTAACGAGACAGACGGTTTAACACCTTTAGCTCTAGCAGCCGCATGGGCACCGGAATTACGACTTGGAACAGCCATCTTGCCAGCCTTCACAAGAGGGCCGGCTCTTTTGGCTCAAAGCGCTGCAGCGATGGCCTGTGCTGCACCCAACAACTTTGTTCTTGGAATCGGCACCTCTTCTGATGTGATCGTTGAACGTTGGAATGGCATTCCTTTTGAAGATCCGTATCTAAAAGTTAGAGACACTATCCGTTTCCTCCGAAAGGCACTTTTAGGAGAGAAGGTCACGGAAGAATTTGAAACTTTTAATGTCTCAGGCTTTCGTCTAGCAAGAGTGCCTGAAAGCCCACCTCCGATATTGTTAGCAGCGTTAAGAGAAGGAATGCTTCGCCTGGCTGGGAGAGAAGCGGATGGTGCAATAATAAATTGGCTTTCCGCTAATGACGTTGAACGTGTGGCAGGCATTGTCAATAATGAAGGTCCAAACAAAGAGATAGTTGCCAGAATATTTGTCTGTCCAAGTGACAAAAAGGAATTGGTATTAGCAGGTGGGAAATTTGCCATGGCAGCATATTTGAATGTGCCTGTTTACAAGGCATTTCATAAGTGGCTCGGCAGGGAGGACATGTTGTCAGAGCATTGGGAACAATGGGATTCCGGTGACCGTAAAGGTGCTTTAGAAAAAATCCCTGACGTTCTGGTTGACGAATTGATAGTAAACGGAACCCCAGAGCAATGTCGAGACCACATCCAGCGTTATGTTTCAGCTGGAGTCACTTGCCCAGCCCTTGCAATAATGCCTCTAACAGGTGATGACGTTAGAAAGTCTGTGAGAGATTTAGCCCCGATTAATAAATGATGGTGTTTATGTCTAACATGCAGCGTAAGGTATGAAAATAAGTTAAGTTAAGTGAATTGGTCACAAAAGGAAATTAAATGACAGAGACACTGCAGAGCATTAGCACAGAAGAGATGATCGATGAGATCAGGGCGATCATTGACCGCGGTCTAGGTGACACAAAGAGCCGTCAGGTGATTGCCGCTTCCGAAGTGGCGGATCTTCTTCTTGATCTTCGACTAGTGCTTGATTCAAGTGAAGCTCAAATGGAGTCAATTTCTCAGAATTAATAAAGAGTTTTTAAAGAGGAAAAAACTTCTTAACTATTCGACTTAGTCCAAGCCCCACAAGAGCTCCTGCGATTACATCGCTTGCATGGTGAATCCGAACATGAATTCTCGAAGTCGCAACGATCCCAGCTAACCCATACCAAAGAGGTTTGAATTTGGAACGATCTGAAAGAAGGGTTGCAGCTAAAAAAGCTGCCGAAGCGTGACCTGAAGGAAAACTAGAAGTCACCGGCTGACGTAGTTCGTGTGGCCTCTCCTCAGAATGATCTGGTCTGTCACGGTGAAATAATGATTTTAAAATTCCGTTAACAATTCCTGATTCAGCTATCAGTGCTGCAGACAAACGAACCGCTTCACGTTGAGCCGAGCCGCCAGCTAGACCTCTGGATAATCCCATGATGTGCCAGAGGACACTAAAATCTGCCAGTTCGCTTGCAAGATAGAAAGTTCTGTCAAGAACTGGATTTCCACGAAAACGTTCCCAAGCGAGATCAATTTTATTATCAAAAGCAGCAAAAGCCGGGCCCAAAGGATGAACATGGGACTCTTGTGTTTCTTCAAACCGAGATCTAATAGGGAAAGGAATCAGATTCCTTTCCTCAGGAATACTCATAAGTTCAGTTTACGGTTATAGGGACCTTCAGAACCAAAAACTCCTTTTTTCCACCTTTTTGGCGTAAATAAAAGGGCTCTTGGGTAATCTTCGAACATCCAACGTGCAAAATTGCGTCTTGACCATTGATTCAGCGATGCTAGACGAAGAGCTTTTTCCGCCCCCGCAGGATGAGCAAGAACTGCTTGAAGGGCAACAGACATACGGTGATCTGCCAGCAGGTGACTCCTTACAGATTTTTCGTACAACGAAGTGACTGTTTTTTGATCTCTTCCAGATTTGATCGCTTCTCCAGCAAGAATCCCAGTTAAAAGCGCCTGTCCTATACCTTCGCCAGTCAAAACATCTGTAGAAGCCGCAGCATCACCGACGAAGATAACTGATCTACTAGTTAGTCGTTGACTGTTGATTCGGGCGGGGATAGGCCAAGCGGTTTGACGTCCCTCTAATTTGATGTCCCCACCGAGAGTTCCAAAAATAGACTCTCTGTCGAGCAGGTCACGAGCCAACTGAGCTATTTCTGAAGCAGAAGGATGTTTTGACTTCAAAACACCGAAACCTACATTTGCTTTTCCATCTGGAAGAGGAAAACTCCAGGCATAACCAGGAAGAAGATCTTTTTCGAACCAAACATGCAAATCGTTGCGATCAGGTTCAACTCCTGAAATGTATTGACGGAAAGCAAGCCATTCCCCCCTCGGTTGGTCTTCACCTAAATTGAGTGAACGGCGCACAGGTGACCATGCTCCGTCGGCAGCAACCACAAAAGAAGTTTCTACCTCTCCCATCCCTTCAATATCCAAAAAAGTTCTTTCTCCATCAAAGTTAATCGACGAGAACTTATGCCCTAAGCGAACGTCAACCTCTAGTTCGCGGGCCAGTTCTATAAGAGCCAGATCGTATTCTGCTCTGGGCACGATCGCAGCAAAGAGCCCTTTCTCCGGAAGGGGAAAAACCTCCTTTCGGCCTGAAGGGAAATGGATAACTGCCTTATCGACGATTTCGAGGTTGTCCAATCCCAATATATCCAGACCAAGTTCTTCACTTAATCTGAGAGCCATTGTTGTTAAGCCGTCCCCGCAGCATTTTTCACGAGGAAATTCAGATTTGTCAATTAGAAGAACTGACAGCCCATTTTTGACGATGCTGGAGGCAGCAGATGACCCAGCGGGCCCGCCTCCGACTACGACCACATCATAGAACATCAGAAAAGACGCAAGCGATTAGATTCGATCCCGCGGATTTCGTCATAGTCGATCACAACACACTGGATCCCTCTATCTTCCGCTAACACTTTTGCTTGGGGGCGGATTTCCTGGGCTGCAAAGATGCCGTGAACAGGTTTTATAAGCGGATCGCGATTTAAAAAATCTAAGTACCTCGTCAACTGCTCCACACCATCAATCTCACCCCTTCTTTTTATTTCAACGGCAACTGTTTCCCCTTTAGATGTACGGCATAAAAGATCGACAGGTCCTAAGTCAGTTGGGTATTCACGTTTGATTAATTCAAGTCCTTCAACTAAAAAAGACGGGTCGTCTGCTAGAAGTTCTTGAAGATGAGCCTCAACACCGTCTTTTTGCAGACCAGGATCCATTCCCATTTCGTGAGTAAAATCGCTAAAGATTTCATGCAGAGTGATGATGAGCATTTCGCCTTTCGGGTTTGAAACCCGCCAAACGCCCTCTTCCTCAACGATTTTATTTGGAGCGTTCATCCAATTTAAAGGCTTGTAAGCACCACCATCTGCATGAATTGCTACGCACCCGTCAGACTTAACCATGATTAACCGTGTGGCTTCTGGGAGGTGGGCAGTAAGACGACCTTCGTAATCAACGGTACAACGAGCAAAAACTAAGCGCATCAGATCAACTATTCAAAATTTCTAAAACGGGTAGAGCAAAAGCCGGATTGCAAATCAAAAGATCCGGCAACCATGGATCCGAATTGTTGTAAGTCAAAGCAGAACCGTCAAGGCGAGACACATGCAATCCAGCAGCAAGAGCTACCGCAGCTGGAGCACAGTTATCCCACTCATACTGGCCCCCCGAATGTATGTACACCTCAGCAATTCCTCGCACGACAGCCATTGCTTTCGCCCCAGCTGAACCCATTTCAATTAATGTTCCGTCAATTTTTTCTGCTACTCGAGAAGCTTCGACGGGCGGCCGTGACCTGCTAACCACTATTCGAACTTTTTCATATTCAGTTGATGAAACTGGCTCCGAAAAACCATTACAAGTTGAAAAAGTTAAATTTAACGCAGGAATAGCGACCGCTCCGACAACTGGAAGACCGCCAATTGCAAGTGCGACGTGCACAGCCCAATCATCACGCTTTGGCTCACCAAACTCTCTAGTCCCGTCAAGTGGATCAACAATCCATACTCGTTCAGTACCGCTACGATTTGGATGAACTGGGTCTGCCGATCCCTCTTCTGAGAGAACTCCATCTTTCGGCCGCAACGATGCGAGTTCTTGCATCAGGAAGTTATGAGATTTCTGGTCACCTTTCTGTTTCAAAGCTTCAGGATCACTGTACTCACCGAGCTTTCTCTCTTCGAGCAATAAAAGTCCTGCACGAGTGGCTAAATCTTCTGCGAGATGGTGATCTTCATTGTTTGCCTTCAAGAGTGACCATCTTAGAAGGACAGGGTTAGCATGGGGTGCAGAAAATGCGTATTGCTGGGAAGAAATAATATGAGTATCACCACATACGAACTTAATCATCTAGACCTATTAGAAGCGGAAGCTATACACATCTTTCGTGAAGTGGCTTCGGAATTCGAACGGCCATGTTTGATGTTCTCGGGAGGGAAAGACTCAATAGTGATGCTTCATCTGGCTTCTAAGGCGTTTTGGCCAGCCAGACTGCCCTTTCCGGTTTTACATGTAGATACTGGGCACAATTTTCCTGAAGTAATTGAGTATCGCGATCAACTCATAAAAGAGTTAGGAGCGAGACTCGTAGTAGCTTCAGTTCAGCAGTCCATCGACGAAGGTCGAGTTGCAGAAGAGAAAGGTCCCAGAGCAAGCCGAAACCGTTTACAAACAACCACTTTGTTGGACTCGATAGAAGAAAACAAGTTTGATGCCTTATTTGGAGGGGCGCGAAGAGACGAAGAAAAAGCAAGAGCTAAAGAACGTTTTTATTCGTTTCGAGATGAATTCGGACAATGGGATCCTAAAAACCAAAGACCCGAACTGTGGAACCTCTATAACGGAAGAATAAGACAAGGTGAACATATTCGAGTGTTTCCAATCTCAAATTGGACTGAGCTAGATGTATGGCAATACATCGAAAGAGAAGCTATAGAAATACCGAGTGTTTATTTCGCCCATGAAAGAGAAGTCTTTCAACGTGACGGAATGCTGTTAGCAAATTCAGATTTTGTAACTCGTTCAGATGGCGAAGAACTTGTAAAGAGGAAAATTCGTTATCGCACAGTAGGAGACATGAGCTGCACGGGAGCGGTGGAATCAGAAGCAGAAAATTTGAAACAAATAATAGAAGAGGTTTCTTCAACTCGTATAACAGAAAGAGGAGCCACGCGAGCTGACGACCGTGTTTCAGAAGCAGCTATGGAGGATCGAAAAAAAGAAGGTTACTTCTAATGGAATTTCTTCGGTTCGCTACAGCAGGGAGTGTTGATGATGGGAAGTCGACCCTTATAGGAAGGCTTCTGTATGACACCAAATCAATTTTCCAAGATCAACTTGAATCCGTAGAAGCAACTTCGCAACAAATGGGAAATGAATACACAAATCTTGCTCTTTTAACCGATGGTCTCCGTGCAGAACGCGAACAAGGTATAACCATCGATGTTGCATACCGTTATTTCGCCACGCCTAAAAGAAAGTTCATTATTGCGGACACCCCAGGACACGTCCAATACACACGAAATATGGTTACCGGAGCCTCCACAGCAGATTTAGTGCTCGTTCTTGTAGATGCCCGTCATGGAGTTGTCGAACAGTCAAGACGCCATGCATTTCTAGCATCATTGTTGCGGATCCCACATCTTGTCGTATGTGTGAACAAGATGGACTTAATTGATTACGACGAGAAAGCATTCCAGTCCGTTAAGGAAGAGTTCAGAAATTTTGCCATGAAACTCGATATCCCAGATCTCTCATTCATTCCAATATCAGCTTTACACGGAGACAATGTGGTGGAACGGTCAGCCAAAATGCCTTGGTACGAAGGGTCTTCCCTGTTGCATCACCTTGAAGAAGTACATATAGCAAGTGACCGCAACCATATAGATGCCCGTTTTCCAGTTCAATATGTAATTCGTCCCCAAAATGAAGAACATCATGACTACCGGGGTTACGCAGGAACGATAGCCGGAGGTGTTTTTAAACCCGGTGACGAAGTCGTTGTGCTGCCCAGCGGTTTTACTTCGACAGTTGCTTCAATAGATTCATATGACGGACCTATATTTGAAGCCTTTGGACCTATGTCAGTGACGATGAGGCTCACGAGTGATGTAGATATTTCACGAGGAGACATGATTTGTCGCCCGAATAATCAACCCTCAGTAAGTCAGGATTTACAAGCAATGGTTTGCTGGATGTCGGAATCGACCGAACTAGTTCCCCGAATGAAACTAGCTTTAAAGCATACGACCAGATCGAGTCGAGTTATGGCAAGCGAAATTCAATACAGAATTGATGTCAACACCCTCCATCGTGATGAGAAACCCGAATCACTAAAACTGAATGAGATAGGGAGAGTGTCGTTGAGAAGCACACAGCCATTATTTTTCGACGAGTACAGGAGAAATAGAAACACAGGGTCTTTCATACTGATGGACGAGGCAACAAATGTCACTGTCGCAGCTGGCATAATCGTTGGTTCAGGTTGACATGCCTAATCAAAATCCGAATGTCACATGGCATTCGAATAATTTGAGCAAAGAAGAGCGACATGCATCTCTTGGGTATACAGGTGCAACAATTTGGTTTACTGGTCTCTCAGGGTCAGGAAAATCTTCCATTGCCTCCGCAACTGAAAAGCTAATAGTTGCTTCTGGGCTTCCTTCTTATCTGCTCGATGGTGACAATTTGCGATTAGGTCTCAACGAGGATCTTAATTTCAGCGCAGAAGACCGACACGAAAATGTGCGGCGAGTTGCAGAGGTGGCGCGTCTGTTCGCTGATGCAGGTCTTGTCGCACTGGTTCCGTTGATAAGCCCATATCGCGACGACCGTAAAAATGCCAGAGAAATACATGATCGATTCGGCTTAAGATTTTTTGAAGTTTTTGTTGACACTCCAATCGAAGTATGTGAAGAGCGCGACCCAAAGGGCTTGTACAAAAAAGCCAGATCAGGAGAAATTAAAGGCTTTACAGGAATTGATGACCCTTACGAAAAGCCAAGCTCTCCAGATTTGATTCTGACTCCTGAAAATGGATCACCCGAAGATGGAGCCAGACTCGTGTTGGAACTTTTAGGAATTTCTTATTAATCACGTGACAGAGGCTTGTACTGAACCCGTGTGGGTACGTTTTCCCCGCCCGACTCTTTCCTTTTCGCCTCTTCATATTCGCTGAAATTTCCTTCAAACCATCGCACGTAAGAGTTTCCTTCAAATGCAAGTACATGAGTGGCTACCCTGTCCAAAAACCAGCGGTCATGGCTAATTATGACCGCACATCCGGGGAAAGCTTCAAGACCTGATTCAAGGGCTCTCAAAGTATCCACATCAAGATCGTTTGTTGGTTCATCAAGGAGCAAAACGTTGCTCCCGGTTTTTAAAACTTTCGCCAAGTGGACACGGTTTCTTTCGCCTCCAGAAAGATCTCCAACTTTTTTCTGCTGATCTGATCCTCGAAAATTGAAAGATGCTACGTAAGCTCTTCCGTTAACTTCACGATTGCCCACTGAAATAAATTCCCTATCGTCGGTTATCTCCTGGTAAACGGTTCGATCCGGATCAAGTGAGTCTCTTGATTGGTCTACATACCCAAGTTCAACTGTTGAACCGATTTTTATTACACCAGAATCCGGCAGATCAACACCAGACTCCGAGTTCTGAAAGGCTGCAACCAGCATTTTGAACAAAGTCGTCTTGCCAGCCCCATTACCTCCGACTATTCCCACAATCCCAGCAGGGGGAAGAGTGAAGGATAGATCTTCAATTAGCAAACGATCTTCAAAACCCTTATTAAGATTTTCAACCTCAATCACTTGATCTCCCAGACGTGAATTAGCAGGAATTTGTATTTGAAGTTCAGCATCGCGCTTCTCTGCTTCATTTGCCTCAGCTATGAGCTTGTCGTAAGAGGCCAGTCGTGCCTTCCCTTTCGCTTGGCGTGCCTTTGGAGCCATACGAATCCATTCCAATTCCCTTTCAAGAGTATGCTTACGTGAAGAGTCGGACTTTTCTTCAGCTTCAAGCCTCGCACTTTTTTGATCGAGCCAGCCCGAATAGTTACCTTCATAGGGTATTCCTCTTCCGCGATCAAGTTCCAATATCCAGCCAGCGACATTGTCAAGGAAGTACCTGTCATGTGTTACCGCTACAACAGTCCCCGAATAGTCCTGAAGAGTCCTTTCAAGCCAGGAAACCGATTCAGCATCCAAATGGTTCGTAGGTTCATCTAAAAGGAGCAAGTCCGGTTTGGAAAGAAGCAGTTTACATAAAGCCACACGACGACGTTCCCCTCCTGATAATACGTTCACATCTGATTCACCGTCAGGAAGACGAAGTGCATCCATAGCTATTTCGATATTTCTTTGAAGATCCCAAGCACCGGCAGATTCAATAAGACGTTCAACTTCTGCTTGCTGTTCACCTAATTTCTCAAAGTCTGCTTCTGGATCCGACCAACTGGAAAGAATGTCGTCATAGCGAGACAAGAGAGAAGCCACCTCTCCGACTCCTTCCATTACATTTCCCAAGACATTCTTCTCAAGATTTAAAGCAGGCTCCTGTTCAAGAAGTCCGACAGTAAAACCATCAGTTAGCCTTGCTTCGCCATCGTGATCCGGATCCTGTCCAGCCATTATCGACAATAAAGAAGATTTCCCGGAACCGTTATTTCCCAGAACCCCGATTTTCGCTCCTGGAAAAAAAGAAAGTGAGATGTCTTTCAGAACCTCTCTATCAGGAGGGTAAAAACGACTTACCTTTTGCATGGTGTAAATGAACTGCGCAGTCACGAAAAAAGAGGATATCGGCTATAAAAGTAACCGAGATGCAAATTAAATGATTAACATGCTTTCGTGATTGAAGCAGTTTTATTTGATTTCGGGGGTGTGATCCTCTCTAGCCCTTTTGAAGCTTTCGCAGAATATGAA
Organism: Acidimicrobiales bacterium; assembly: GCA_030748555.1. GTDB lineage: Bacteria > Actinomycetota > Acidimicrobiia > Acidimicrobiales > MedAcidi-G1 > MedAcidi-G1. Next base: position 5,585 of record JASMLT010000029.1, on the reverse strand, counting down.
AATGAGATTGGTCTACCGCCTGACACAATTAGAAAAATAAATGCAACCAATCCTGACACTAATGCCTGGGCACAGTTTGAGCGGAGAGAAGTCAACCCAGAAGAATTTGTCCTTCTTTTCGAAAAGGAAGCTTTAGCGCTTGGTCACGAATTGGACGCTCAAAGAATTTTAGAAGGGTTGCACGGGTCACTGAGACCAGCAATGGTGGAAGCTTTGAGCAAATGCTCATCTAAATTCAAAACTGCAATGCTGACAAACAACATCACCCCAATGGGGGAACAAGATCTAGACGAAGAAGTAGAAAAGGTAGTAGAAATCTTCGACCTCTTAGTCGAATCAAGTATCGAAGGGTGCAGAAAACCAGAAGAAAAGTTTTACGAAATTGCTTGTGAACGCCTTAATGTAAAACCTGAAAATTGTGTCTTCCTTGATGATTTAGGAATCAACTTGAAGCCAGCGCGAGATATGGGGATGTCAACGATAAAAGTTGTTGACCCGGAAGACGCCATCAGAGAGTTATATGAAATTCTGGGATTCACATCTAATTAAGCGCTAATGTCATCACAATGCGCATAGTCACATGGAACGTTGCCGGATTAAATGCCCGATTACACAGAGTCAAACTTTGGATCGAAGAAAATCAACCGGACGTGCTTTGCCTGCAAGAAACAAAAATGGAGGACGAAGTTTTCCAAAAAAAAGCACAACCTGTTTTTGAAGAACTTGGTTATGAGTCTGTTCATAACGGGCAGAAGTCATGGAACGGTGTAGCGATTGTCTCGAAAGTCGGTATTGAGGATCCGCAAAAAGGTTTTGATGACGGCAGAAAGGACCCTGATCCGGATGCAAGAATAGTTTGGGCAACTTGTTCAAATATTCGAATAGCTTCCTGTTACATACCGAACGGAAGAGCATTAGGAGACGACCATTACAAGTACAAACTCGATTGGTTGGGTCGTCTGCATGATGATTTGAAAAAAAATTCAGACCCTTCAAAGAACCCTGTAGTTGCAGCTGGAGATTTCAACGTTTGCCCCCGACCTGTTCTCGACGAATGGGATCCGAAACAGGAGTACACGAACTTTGATTGGAAGACAAAGAAGACATTGACTGAAACTTTTGACCTGCCGGAAACACATGTAACTTCTGATGCCCGTGCAGCAATAAAAAAACTAGATGACTTGGGTATGAAAGACGTTTTTTGTGGACGTTTCCCAGAAGAGAAGGCAGACACCTTTTGGGAGTATCAGAAGAACGCCTTCAGAGATAAAAGGGGACTCAGAATTGATCTGGTGCTGGCTTCTGATGTGGTGGCGAAATCTTTAGAGTCAATTGAAGTGGATATGCGTGAGCGTACTCCTGAAAAAATGATAGAAAACAAAGATTTGATTGAGAAATACAAAGACGCAAAAGGCAAATTTGTGAAACCTAGTGATCACGCACCCTTAGTTGCTTCTTTTAATTGGAGCAACTAAACGGTCAGTACCGCCTTGAAACCAGTTCAATTATTTCCTTGCCATAACGTTCAGCCTTCACAGGGCCTATTCCTTTTATTTTGAGAAGTTCATCCAAGCTGGCTGGCTGAACTTCAACAAGATCTAGAAGAGTTTCATCATTGAAAATCACAAAAGCCGGCACATCCGACGCTCGAGACATCGAAAGCCTCCACTCCTTGAGATCTTTCACCTGTTGAGTTTCGGGCAGGTCAGTTTTTGTTTTCTTTCGCCTAGCAGATTTAACTTTGGTTATTTGCTCCTCTTGTGTGAGAGGCTTTTCCAAATTTTGTATCGCACGTTCAATGTTGAACAACCATGGTGAGGGGTCTCTTTTCCTCTTGTTGCCAGAGAAATGCCGGCTACTAGCCCAAGAGCAGAGAATACGATCCTTTGCTCTTGTAAGGGCGACATATAGAAGCCTTCGCTCTTCAGCGATTGCATTAGAGTCTTTAGCATGGGCTATAGGAACAAGCCCCTGCTCTAAACCAGCAACATGCACCACAGACCATTCCAAACCTTTAGAACGGTGAAAAGTTGAAATTTCAACAGCGTCATCATTGATTTCGTACAAATTTTGCGATTGAGACTTAAGCCACAGAACAAACGAACCACTTTGCGCTGCAGGGTCAAGAGCAAGATACTCTTCAGCCAGACGCCGTAGTTCAGCCAAAGCAACAGCCCTCTCAGTATCAGGTGTTACTTCATCTTCGTTGTTTGTCGAAGAACCGTCACCACTTGATTCGTCTAGATCATTAATCTTTTGAACCAATGGACTCTTTGAATCGGCTAACTCAGAAATCACGGTCTTTATGTCTTTTCTATCCAGTAGACCACTTCCTGAAACCGTTTTGACAGGGACTCCTTCTTCACGCAGAGCACTTGTGAAAATTTCAGTTTGCGCATTTGTCCTCACCAGAATTGCCTGATCAGACCATTTCCCTCCAGAAAAATGAATTTCATTAACCTTTTTGGCAATACCTTCAGCTTCACGCTCTTCGTCCGAGTAGTTGGTAATTGAAGGCTTCAACCCTCCGCCTCTGACGGCTTCAATCCCAGAACTTTCTAAAAGGCAAGATGCTGTCTCAACTATCTGAGGAGTACTCCGATAATTTTTGCTCAGACTTACAACAGTCGAATCCCGAAAATGTTCCTCGAATCTAACGAGGTGATCAGCCTCGGCGCCGTTCCAGGCATAAATAGCTTGATTAGGGTCACCGACCACACAAAGACCTGATCTTCCATCGAGCCAGGCTGAAAGAAGAGTGAACTGCAGAGGGTTCACATCTTGGAATTCGTCCACATAGAAGTTCCGAAATCTCCATTTTTGTGCATCACCAAACGACTTATCACTACGGATAATTTTGGCACAGTCGCTAAGAAGATCATCGAAGTCTAAAAACTTCCGTTCAGTTTTAAGCTCCTCATAACTCTTGAAAATATTTGAAACTTCTTGTAGCCCTAAAGGTGGGGTTCTTCCGTGCTTTTCAGCTTCTGCAAAATAAATTTCTGGTGAAATACGACGGGCCTTTGCCCACTCGATTTCAGCCACTATGTCAAGAGTGTCAGTCGACCGCTTATCTCTTGGCATGAGGTTTGTAACAAAAGAAATTTTATTAGTTAGAAGGGTTGGTTCCTTTATGCCTCGGTCTTGCCAATAAATTCGGAGTTGGGAGTAGGCAACAGAATGAAACGTTCCTGCAGCTATTTGGTCCCTGAGCCCAAGTCTTGAAAGTCGTGAGCGAAGTTCTCCAGCAGCTTTGCGAGTGAAAGTAAGAGCCAACACGCGTCTGGGATCCTCTTTTCCCTTCACTGCTCTCCATGCGATCCTTCTGGTTAGAACCCTTGTTTTTCCGGATCCGGCTCCGGCAAGAATAGCCAAGGGTTCTGTTTCTACAGTCACAGCATGATGTTGAGACTCATCTAAACCAAGGAGTAAATTGTCGGATTCTTCAAAGTCGAGTTCTTCTGAAAAAGCAGAACTTCCTCCGGTGTCAATTTTCCCCATAAGGCGCACTTTATCCACGAAGTGCAGTTGAGTGCCTGAGCGGAGAGCTAATCAATTTCCCTTTTGTAAACCATTGGCACATGAAGAATTCCTGAATTCACGTCACGTCCGCAACCTTCTTCGAAAGCCTCACCGTTCGCCACAAAACCCATTTCTTCATACCAGTTCTCGAGATATGCCTGAGCATCGAGCACCAGCTCTCCAGAAGTGGTATTAACCACATGTTCTATTAATGTTTGTGCCATACCTTCACGACGATTGCCAATAGAGGTTGCAACTCGACCGATCCTGTGAACTTCTTTACTTTCACGTAGAACACGGAGATAAGAAACTGGCGACTTTTCATCAGCTATCCAAATATGTCGAGTGCTTGAATCGACATCGAATCCGTCTAACTCCGGATAGGGACAATCTTGTTCCACTACAAAAACATCGATCCTCAGACGTAAAATCTCGTAGAACGTAAGAGATTCGATTTCATGAAAAGATTGATCAAAAATATTGCTCACATAACGAAACTACTGCTGAATTCAACGAATTGGTAATGAGGGCAGCAGATAGTCTTAAATTTGAAACTTAAAAAAGGAAATTTAATGCCCAATACCCTTCTCCCATCAGGGGTGGAAATTTGTTACGAGACTTTCGGTTCATCAACAGAGCCAACACTTTTACTAATCCACGGTTTGGGCAGTCAGTTATTGCTATGGGAAGAAGGTTTCTGTGACATACTGGCCGATGAAGGATTGTACGTAATTCGATACGATCAGAGAGACAGCGGACTTTCATCTGAGATGCAGACAGAGTACGAGTTGTTAGACATGGCTTCTGACGCTGCAGAATTGTTAGAGCAGTTGTCAGTGGAAAAAGCTCACATCGCAGGCATGTCTTTAGGTGGTATGGTCGCCCAAATTTTTGCTGCTGAATATCCGGATAAAATCAGCAGTCTTACTTCAATGGCATCTAACACGGGAAAGAGAGGTTTTGGTATTCCAAAAGGAAAAGCATTAGACGCCTTAGTGGCCCCGGCTCCGGTTGATCCAAAGGAGCGAGCTTTAAAAGACTTATCTGACAGACGCATATGGGCGAGCACTGACTGGCATGACGACGCACACTGTTTAAAAATTTTTGAAAGGTATGCCGAGCGCACTAATAAATCCAATGAAGCCAAAGAACGACAAATGCGAGCTATGAACTCAACAGGAAACCGTGAAGAAACACTTATGAAAATCAATACCCCTACACTCGTACTTCATGGAAGTGCAGACACTCTTGTCGATCCGAGTGGGGGACAACGCACGGCAGAGGTTATACCCGAGGCTAAATTCGTCATGGTTGAAGGTTGGGGGCATGACCTGCCACCGGGTTCTTGGCCAAATATTACAAATGAGATAATTCAGCACATAAAAAATGCTGAAAAGGCAAATAGTTGAAAAAACAGGAGAAAAAATGGGTGCTTTAGACGGAGTAAAAGTCTTAGAGCTAGCAGGAATAGGGCCCGGTCCTTTTTGCGGAATGATGCTTGCTGATATGGGTGCAGATGTCATACGCATTGACCGTGCAGGCTCAGTGAAAGAGTTCGATGAGAACTCTCCACCTAACGACATAATCAGCAGAGGAAGAAAAAGCTTAGGAATAGATCTTAAAAACCCACAAGGTAGAGAAACGGTTCTCAGATTGGTTGAGACATCCGATATTTTTTTCGAAGGCTTCAGACCAGGAGTGGCCGAGAGGTTAGGGGTGGGCCCAGATGATTGCCTAGAAAGGAACCCCGCTTTAGTTTATGGACGCATGACAGGTTGGGGGCAAGAAGGACCTTACGCAAATGCAGCTGGACATGACATAAATTACATTTCATTAGCCGGCGTCTTAGCCCATATAGGAAGAAGCGAAAGCGGTCCAGTTCCACCATTAAATCTTGTAGGAGATTTCGGAGGAGGGGGCATGTACCTCGCTTTTGGAATGGTATGCGCACTTATTGAAGCTAGAAAATCTGGGAAAGGCCAAGTTGTTGATGCAGCGATGGTTGACGGTGCAGCAAGTCTCATGAGTTTCTTTTACGGAATGATGGAAACAGGTTTCCACCA
>JASMLT010000028.1 GCA_030748555.1 Acidimicrobiales bacterium | reverse complement strand
CTCCAAAGTGATTCATCTGCGTAAATGTTTCCCAGCCCAGCGATGATCCTTTGAGAGAGAAGTTTTGTTTTTATGTGGCTTTTTGAGGATGACAGAGATTTGTGGAAGCTGACAGCATTTAATTTCGGGTCAAAAGGCTCGGGACCGATGTTGTTTAGAGTTGGGAGTGATTTGTAATCATTTGGATTAACAACTGCAATTCTGCCAAAACGTCTAATATCTCTGAAAAGTAAAATCTGGCCGTCATCGAGTTGCCATTGAGCTCTGACATAAGGATCGTCTGTTTTTTCTTCCACTATCGATACACTCCCAGTCATTCCAAGGTGAATGATAAGTTCTTTAAGTTCTGTTTTCCCAACCAATTCTTTTTCTAGGTTTAGTAACAGATATTTACCTCTCCGTTTCACAGTTTGCACATGAAAACCTGAAGCTAATTTTGCTTGTGAAAATTTTTTTGAAGGAAAGGAATGTCCCTTAATTATTGTTTTTCCAGTAATTAAAGGCTCTAATTGGCAGCGGATTGATTCAACTTCAGGTAGTTCCGGCATTAGTACACGATACCTGTTTAAGTTATTTACAACTTTTGTGTCGCGAACTGGTCTAGGTTTTCTATGTGGTCTCAATAGCGATAGTGAATCAAAAGGGTGGCGTGGGGAAAACCAGTGTGACTTTAGGGCTTGCTTCATCTGCTGCTAGAAAAGATTTAGAAACCTTGATCATAGATTTGGATCCACAGGGAAATGCAACTACAGGATTGGGTATCTACGAACCTTCTAAGGGAGTGGTAAATGTACTGGAGGATGAGTTTTTCGGAGGGATCGATAAGGTTTCGGAAAGATCAAACTGGCCATCCGATTGTGGGCAAATTCCTCATGTAGCCGCCTCAACTCCAGATCTTTCGGTTTGCGAACCACGACTTGCCACAGATCCCCTTGGGGCTCAGAATCGATTGTCACTTTCTCTCGAAAATTCAAATTGGCCTCTCGTTATTGTTGACTGTCCACCTTCTCTTGGATTGCTTACGGTAAACGCTCTTTTTGCAGCCGATATGGCCCTTGTGGTTACAGAGCCTGGAGCATGGTCTGTTGATGGCGTAGCGAGGATGATTCAGACAATAGAAAAGATTCAAATGCGTCGAATCGATTCCAAACCAAGTATTGCCGGAATTGCTGTAAACCGACTTGGAAGAACACGAGATGATAGCTACTGGAACGCAAAACTTGAAGAAGCTTATTCTGAATTCCAATTACCCAAAATTCACCTACGTACAGCAGTCGCCGAAGCTTCAGCTCAATCTTTACCGATACACGGTTTAGGTAATCGGTCGGGTGCATTAGAAGCTTCAGCAGAGTTTGATTATCTTTTGACGCTCCTGTTGGAAGATGACTATTCTGAAAATAATTCTGACAAGGAGGATTCCGATGGCTACTTATGATCCTGAAGCTACACGTTCGCGCCCAGCGGCACCCAAAGATAGCCCTGTAGATGCTTTGCTGGATGGTGAGAGTAAAACAAATAACAATACTCTTGATGCTGCCGAGGAACTTTTTGACGAAATTGATGAAAACGTAGATTCAGAAGAGGAGCAGGGAAAGGAACCTTCAGCAAACAGTGGAGAGAGTGGAGATTTTCGACCGTTTGAAGTGCCATCAGTTGAGAGTATTGACGAGAGTGCAGATAGAGCGAACCGGCTAGGGGCACTGATTGCTACCTTGGTTTTATTTTGTTTGGCTATTTTTTGGAAGAAACGTAAAAAATCCAGTCCTTAAAGCCCCAGTGCTGATCTAGCCGGAGCGTCAGATCTTAGTTTTCCTGAAGAGGCTCTTTTTTTTATAAATTCAATTCCATCTGTGCATTCCTCAATAAAAGAACACCAGCCACAAAGAGGTGTAGGCATAGGTTCAAATTCTTCACTGTCTAAGTCAGCATTGAGCTTTTTCCACGTGTCGGATAAATCCTCGACTACTTTGTCAATTAGATCCTCAGATACATCAGTTTCAATAATTTGTGGAGTTATTTCCTTGTTTCCAAGATAAAAAAGTCGAGCCTTAGAAGGTTGCTCACCAGTTTGACTGGTTACGGCAGCAGAATATAAAAGCACTTGATCAATATTATCGTTACGAACTTTCCCAGTTTTGTAGTCGACTACTGTTAGACCATCTTTATTCCTGTCTAGTCGGTCAACAATCCCAAAGAAAGGGACCCCTGAAAGCGATGTTGACAGTTTCTGCTCGGTTGCCTCGACTGCAACTTTTGTGGGGTCTTCTAAGTGCCATAATCCTTGAACTGCTTCCCATGTTTTCCAACGGAACGCTCGTTGAGATTCTTCGTCAAGTTCAAGTTTTTTGAAGTCTGTATTTTCAGCAAATTTCGTCCAATTTTTACCAGCGATCTCCTTGGCTTTCGCTTCTGTGCGTAAAGCGGGTTCTTGTTCGCAAAGTTGTTCTAGCACGTCATGAGCGAACGTGCCTACAAGAGCCGCTTCTCCTGTAGGGTCAGGCAGTTTGTCTATATATTTGTGTTTCCAACGTCTTGGGCATTGTTTAAACAGGGAAGCTGATGAGTAGGAAAAAGATCGGGGAGTTTTAAACATTAGAAATCTAGAACTGACTGGTCTAGAAGGTTGCTGTTGGCAATCAAATAATCACGACGTTTGCCTACATCTGAACCCATCAGAGTGTCAAATGCTTTTGCTGCTTTTTTAGCAGCAGCTACATCACTCATTTTCATTTGACGCAGTATTCGCGTTTTCGGGTTTAGGGCGCATTCAGCTAATTCATCCACGTTCATTTCCCCCAACCCTTTAAATCGATTCCATGTAATGTTTTCGGCTTTTCGGCCGCCCTTTGTTAATTTAGCTGTAATGGCATCGCGTTCACTTTCTGAGAAAGCTCTGTGGATCGTATCCCCGATTCTGGTTGAGAACAGCGGGGGTTGAGCAGCAAAGACACGTCCTTCTTCGAGCATTGGTCGCATATATTTATGCATGAGTGTTAACAGGAGGCAGCGTATGTGACTTCCATCGACATCAGCGTCACAAAGAATGATTATCCTCCCGTATCTTGCAGCTTCTATTTCGAATTCTTCACCAGATCCTGCACCTACTGCTGTGAAGAGAGCCTGAGCTTCAGTGTTGTCTAGAACCTGTTTCAGAGACGACTTTTCTGCATTAACAACTTTTCCTCTTAGCGGTAAAATAGCCATGTTCTCTGAGTTTCTCCCAGCTTTTGCCGGACCTGCAGCAGAATCTCCCTCGACAATAATTAGTTCAGAATCAGGTCCGTGAACTCGGCAGTCGGCTAATTTTTCTGGCATTCCAGTTGAACCCATACTCGCGGCTCGACGCTTTGTTTCAAGCAGTTGTTTAGAACTGACCCTATTAATTATCGCATTAGACATTTTGTCTCTGAGTAGATTTACATGGCGTTTGGGGCCAGCGTCGTTAAACCAATCCGTTAATCCTTGTTTGACAATGTCGTAGACTATTTTTTCGATTGCTGGTGTTCCGAGCTCTTGTTTGGTTTGCCCCCGGAATTGAGGCTCGGGAAAGATCACTTTTATGGTTGCCACTAGTCCCTCTTGGACATCTTCCTTAGTAGCGCGGTTTTTATTTTCTTTTGCGAGTTTTGCAAGTTTACGAGTGTCCTTTAGGAGAATGTCATTTACAGCCCGTGTCAGGGCTCTGTCAAAGCCTGCTATATGTGTTCCGCCTTGAGTGGTAGGGATCGTGTTTACGAAAGATTGGATTGTGTTATCGAACCCATTTACCCATCTGATCGCTATTTCAACTTTGCAATCTCTATCAATCTCTTGCATTTTCCCGTCAACTGGAACTTTTTCCACAAAAGACTCAAACCCTGAAAGCGTTATTACTTCAGTCACATTTTCACCCACCGAAAGATGATTAACTAGATCCGCAAGTCCGCCCCTGGATACGAAATCAAAAGGTTTCGAGCTATTACCGCTTCTTTTATCAATGGCAGTTACTTTTAGACCTGGAACAAGGAAGCAGGAGCGAGTTAAGCGGTCACATATTTCATCGAAGTCTATTTGAGCTTCCTTATCGAAAATATCTTGATCCGGCCAAAAGCGTATACGGGTCCCAGATTTCGTTGGCCCTATTTTCTTTATCTTCTGAACCTGATGACCTTGCTTGAAGGATGAACCGCTGAAGGTTCCTGGAACTCTTGCTTTGAAACCTAGTTCATGGGTACTGCCTTCTCGGTCAACTTGAGCAATGAGTTTTGAAGACAAGGCATTTACTACTGAAGCTCCCACACCATGCAATCCTCCGGATGCCCCATATGCCCCTCCTCCAAATTTTCCACCTGCATGTAGTTCAGTTAGAACCACTTCCAAAGCTGAAACTTTTTTACCTGAATGAATATCTACGGGTATTCCACGACCGTTGTCAGATATTTCAACAGACCCATCGCGGTTGAGAACGACGTCCAAACGCGTTGCAAAGCCGGCGGCAGCTTCGTCAACAGCGTTATCGACTAATTCCCACACAAGATGCATGAGTCCCTGGCTTCCCGTTCCACCTATGTACATGCCTGGTCTTTTTCTGACAGCTTCGAGGCCTTCTAAAGTTTGTATATCATCTGCGTCGTAACCGTTCAGGTCATTTTTTTTAGTTTTAGAAGTTTTGGCTTTAGATGGTGACGGTTTTTTTGATGATGTTTTAGTTGCAGCAGTTTTTGTTTTTGGCTTTGATGCAGTCATAGAATTTTCACCATCTGCTTATCCCAAGAGCAAGAATCTGTCTCTCAGTTGTTGTTCCGACAAGGTCTCTCTTAGTCGATTCAATCAGAAACTGAACAGGATTTGGATCAGGTTTTTTTGGATCTTCGTCTGTGGCCATTACGGCAAGAAGGTCTGTTAGGGGTCCGATTTTAGCGATCGTCACCTTTGAGTCTTCAGGGACTTTTGTTATCCGTACACCAACTCCGTTTCGTCCTCTTGATTCAAATTCTGCAACTGGAGTTACTTTTGCGGTTTGGTTGCTGAACACTGTCGTCACGAAGTCATCTCCAAGGATGGCTCCTGCAGCTACTATGACTGATCCAGCTTTTAATTTCATCCCTGCGACACCTGCAGCACCTCTACCCTGGATGCTCACAGTGGAGATCGGCATTCTCAGGAATTGCCCATCAGAAGCAGTTATTCCAATATCAATTTTGTCAGGTGCGCAAAACGCACTCACAACGCGGTCGCCTGCTTTGAGTTTTATCACTTGCTTTGCGTTTTGAGTTTTTTGTACTTCTTCAGTGTCCAGACGTTTGATCACACCAGCTGCAGTTACTAATACAAGGTGCTCTTTTGAGTTGGTCAATATTGTTTCAATTGTCTCACCCTTGTTGGTGCCAAAAAGCTGAGTGGCACTCCCACCACGCGTTCTCCCAGAGGCGTCTACCAGTTCGGCAGCAAGGACGTGAAGAGCCCTTCCTTCAGAAGTGACAGCAGTAATCGTTGATGTGGTGCTTGTCAGCAGGGAGGCAAGAATCATGTCGTGTCTTCCCGGGTTAGCTTTTTTAGCGCCATCCACACCTAGCCTTCCTATCTGACCAGAAGATGAGAGGGTCACAACGCAAGGTTCATCCTCTATGTCTTCAGCTACTTCCGTCGTTTCAAATACTGGTAGATCATCTGAACTAATTATTTCAGTGCGACGTTCTCTTCCAAATTGTTGAACGAGTTCGTTCAATTCTTTGATGACGAGTGTTTTTTGACGGGTATCTGATTTAAGTAGGGTGTTGAAACCTGTTATAGCTTTTTTAAGTTCAGCTTGTTCTTCCTCTAGTTTTCTTTTCTCTAATGCCGTGAGACGCTTCAAAGGCATGTCAAGAATATGGTCGGTCTGCACTTGAGTTAATTTAAATTTTTTCATCAAAGCACTTCGCGCTTCAGCGGTATCTTCAGATTTTCTTATTATCGACACCACTTCGTCAATTGAGTCAAGTGCGACTAGGAGTCCTTTAACAATGTTCAGTCGAGCTTTTGCTTGGGCAAGTCGATATTTTGTTCGTCTAACTACCACTTGTAGACGGTGTTTTATGTAGTAGTTACACAGATCGTATATACCTAAAGTGCGGGGTTCTCCATCTACTAAAACGACATTATTAATGCTAAAAGTTTCTTCAAGAGGGGTCATTTTATAGAGATCAGCAAGAACGGCCTGTGGATTGTGGCCTGGCTTTATGGTTACTTGTATTTTTAAACCTGATTCGCGGTCAGACAAATTTTTGAAATCCATTACCCCATTTAGCTTGCTAGCTTCGTTAAGCTCCTTAAGTTTGCTTATCACTCTTTCGGGACCCACTAAGTAGGGGAGTTCTGTTATTACAACCGCCTGTCGGTTTTTTCCAGAAGGTTCAACGTGCGCCTTGGCGCGAATTCTGATTGTTCCTTTTCCGGTTTTGTAGGTTTCTGCAAGATTGTCATTGATGATTATTCCTCCACTAGGAAAATCTGGTCCAGGTATGACACTCATAATTTCGTTTATCGTTGGTTTTGGTCTCCTTTTTTTCATTATCAGAGAAATAGCAGCGCCAACTTCTGCAAGATTATGGGTAGGCATATTTGTAGCCATACCGACAGCGATGCCTGAAGTGCCATTAACTAAAAGATTTGGTAAAAGAGCAGGCAGGCATGTAGGTTCCTCGCTCTCCCCATCGTAAGTAGGTCGAAAATCGACGGTATCTTCATCAATCTCTCTGAGCATTTCCATCGCAGTCTCTGCAAGTCGACATTCTGTATAGCGAGGTGCAGCAGGTGGGTCATCAAGAGAGCCGAAATTGCCCTGTTTGTCAACCAAAGTCATCCCACGAGAGAAATCCTGCCCCATCCTTACGAGGGCGTCGTAAATTGCTGCATCCCCATGAGGGTGGTAACGCCCCATGGTGTCGCCTACGACTCTGGCACTTTTACGGTGAGGATTTTCTGGTCTAAGCCCCATTCTTAACATTGTGTAGAGAATTCTTCGCTGAACCGGCTTCAACCCATCTTTGACATCAGGTATAGCTCGAGACGTAATAACGGAAAGCGAATAAGCAAGGAATGATTCCTGCATCTCCTCTTCGACAGGTATGCTTACTACTTCTTTCGCAAAGTTCAGTTCATCGGGTAAAAGTTTCTGTTGTTTGTTCATATCTGCTCCAAAGTTTTAAAATTAATGGATCTTGCAGCGGGTAATTCCATTTACAAGTTCATCCAAAATGTCTAGGAGTTCGTTGCCGCCCACCGATTTGAGATCTTTTATTTGTTCTTCTGTCCAAGGCTTTTCAATAGATTCAGGAGGAAGACCAGCTTCTTGCCAAGCGTCACCCAGATTCCTTATTGCTTTATCAACGCCGGGATCTCCACAGGCGGCTAAAAGTTCACCTGCTTCTCTAGTATCTAAAAGCAACCCATTAGCAATATTTGGGGAAAGGGTTGCTAGGCGCATATTTAAAGCTTCTTTAGCAATTTGAGCGTGATTCATCGCAATTCAAAATTACCTTGCCAACTGAACGGGACAGTGGATCCTACAAGGGGAAAAAGCATATTTTTTAAGTTTTATATCACAAAGTGCACTTTTAAGTTATTCGTTGGGGCAACAGTCTCTCTCACACTTTCCGGGAGAAATGCTTAAAGCGCCCAAGTTAGCGGCAGAGAGCGTGGGAGCGTTGATCCTTTCACATAGAAGATCAGCGATCATGCTTATAAATCTCGAATCATTATTCACAGTGTCAGCTCTACTGAAAGACATGCCCAGAGAGGACGCCTTGTTTGAAGCTTCGAAATCAAGATCCCAGAGGATTTCAAAGTTTTCGATTGGAAATCCAATAGGTGAGACCGCAACTGCCTTAACCCCTTCCGAAGCGAGTTGCTCCAACTTGTCATTTATGTCAGGTTCCAACCAAGGAGTAGAAGGAGATCCGCTTCGCGACTGCCAAACAATCTCCCTACGTAAACGCTTATCCGGATCGATTTTATTAGCTATGAGCAGTGCAGCTTCATTTATTTCAGCTTCGTATCGACATGTTTCAGCCATACTCACTGGAAGGCTGTGAGCCGAAAAAAGCAACACAACTTCACTTCTTGTTTCGCTGGGAATATTTTCGACTGCTGATCGAAGACAGTCGGCTGCTGGTTCTATTAACCCGGGATGATCATGATGACGTCGTATTTGTTCTATTTGTGGAGCACCGCTACCTATTTGGGAGCAGGCATTTTCTATATTTTCTGTGTACTGCCTGCATGAACTGTAAGAACTGTAAGGAGACGAAAACCATGCTAAACACCTAGTAACACCAGATGCCCTCATTTCATTTACTGTGTCTGCAATAAGAGGTTCGACATTTCTATGTCCGATGAAAATGGGGATATCTATATCTCGGCTCTTAATTTCAATTTCAAGTTTTTTCTTAATATCACGAATGTTGGCATTTAGGGGCGAAACGCCACCTACTGTTTCATAACGCTTAACTATTTCTTCGAGGCGGTCGGAAGGAATATTTTTACCTTCTGTAATCCTTTCCAGGAAAGGTTTGATTTCACCGAGACTTTCAGGGCCACCAAAAGAGACTAAAAGAAGAGCGTCATAGGTCTTGTCCATAAAAAGTTATTTATTGACTAACCACAAAACGGCTGAGATCTGCTTCAAGGCTGTCGTTAATCTTTTTTATGGTTTCACCCCTAGTTGTGGAACGCGTGAGAGCAAGTTGAGTTTTTCCGATCGATTTCAGGGATTCTGCTCTCATTATTGAAGTAGAAAGGACTTCATCTGTCTCGACGATTTCGTCCAGAAATCCTGCATCACAGGCACCTTGCGGATCGTATGTTTGTCCGAGGGCAGTTGCTTTAGTGAAATGTCGTTTTGAAATACGGTCTTTTGCAAGTTCAGTTGCGAAAAGAGGTAGTGACATGCCAATAGCAAGTTCTGGTAGACCTATTTTAAATTCTCCTTTAGCCCCAACTCTTAAATCACAAGACATCAGCAAAATGGCTCCTGCGGCTAGAGCGTGTCCAGTGCAAGCTGCGACTATAGGCCTTGGGAACGAATAGCACTTGAGGAATAGTTCTACACCATTTCTTAACATTTCTCGTGCGGCATCTTCACCGGATTTCATAACTGCAAGATCGAAACCCGCGGAAAACTTTCCAGGTCGGCCTGATATTACAACTGCACCAGCATCTTCAACTTCTTCTAATTTTTCAACAAGAGAACCTATGACGTCATGACCCAAGGCATTTGCCTTACCATCATCTAATTCCAAAATCGCGATTTCGTTTTCGTAGCTGACTTTCACATTTGTAGATTCCATATTCGGAATCTATCGGTTTATTGACATAGAATTGAAACTAAGCGTTTTCGGATTGTATGATTTAACAGTAAAAATTCACACAGGGGGAAATTGTGTCAATTCTTGAGATAAGTGAAGAGGCTTCGATGAAAGTCCTAGCGGTACGTTCTGAGGAGTCAGATGCTGAAAAATTAGGTCTAAGAGTTGCCGTCAGTGGAGTGTCTGGCGTTGAGTATTCATACGATTTGGCATTTGTTCCTGTCGAAGAAGCAGGTGACGATGACATTTCATATGAAGTTGGTGAATTGACGGTCATTATTCCTTCAACAAGCAAGGAGAAACTGGCTGGAGCTACCCTTGACATCCCACAAAACGCTGACCAGGGCGGCTTGGTTATACGAAACCCTAATAGGCCAAATCCACTTGGTGATTTAGGGGAACTCGAGTTAACAGGTGATGTGCCCGACAGGATTAATCAACTCTTGGATCAAAAAGTCAATCCGGCACTTGCTTCGCATGGTGGTTTTGCGACACTTGTCGGGGTGGAGGGTTCAACAGCCCATGTGTCCATGGGAGGTGGTTGCCAAGGGTGTGCCATGAGCCAGGCCACATTAACTGAAGGTATTAGGGCTTCAATACTCGAAGCAGTACCTGAAATAAAAGATGTTATTGATGTAACAGATCACAGCTCAGGAGAACAACCTTTTTATTCTTGAGTTTTATTCAAACTCATAAATAGTTTCTCTTATCTTCTTTACTATTCCTGTCGAGTCAAGGCCAAATGAAGAGAGTAAATGGTCTGGCTTGTTATGAGTGTGGAAAGAAAGAGGAACACCTAGATTAACGACTCGACAATCTGAGTTTTCTCGATTCAAGTGGTCCAAGACTGAAGATCCGAAACCTCCTTCTATGTACCCGTCTTCGACAGTCACAACCAGTTTGTGCTTCTTTGCGTCCTCAAGCATCTCCGGATCTAATGGATTAAGAATTCGAGGATCCCAAACAGTGACTCCTATATCTTTGAGTTCCTCTGAAGCGGCAATAGCTTCTGAGAGCATTTTCCCTGCAGCTAAGATGCAGACCTCTTTCGTTTTCTCAGTATTTTCAGATACTTTCCGTGATGCCGTGCCAGTCCCTACTTCGCTCCATTCAACCTGAGTGGCAGGAGTTTTTGGCCAACGAATTGCAACAGGGCCTTCTGTGATGTCAAGTGCATCTTCAAGCATCTGCTGCAATTCCTGGTATGAGGACGGTGCAAAAATTTTCATTTTTGGAACCTTTGAAAGAAGTGAAATGTCAAGAAGACCATGATGAGATGCCCCATCATCACCGGTGACTCCGGCTCTGTCAATACAAAAAATTACCGGAAGTTCATGGAGTCCAACATCAAGATTTATTTGGTCAATTGCTCTAGTCAGAAAAGTGGAATACACAGCCACCACTGGTCTTAAACCACCCATAGCCATGCCGGCAGCGGCAGTAACAGCATGTTGCTCAGCAATTCCCACATCAAAACAGCGCTCAGGAAACCTTTCTCTAAACGAAAGAAGACCTGTTGAATCAGGCATGGCGGCCGTAATAGCAACCACTTTTGAATTTGATTCACCTGCCTTTACAAGTGCTTCGGAAAAAGCTTCTGTGTAGCTGCCTGCTTTCATACCTGAGGTGTCATGCATATGCTTTATAGAGTCCTGTTCGGCAGGCGCATGCCCTCTTCCTTTTTGTGTGAGTACATGAACCACGACCGGACCTTCAAACTCAACCGCGTTGCTTAATGCTTGTTCGATTTCTTTTATGTCATGTCCATCAAAGGGGCCTAAATAGGTAATTCCCAAAGCTTCAAAGAACGCAGGTGGTTCGAACATTTCTCTTATAGCGGCTTTAGTGGCGTTGATCCCTCTTTCTAGTATTTCTCCCACCCAAGGCATGCTTTCAGCCAGTTTCTCCAAACGATGCTGCCTTCTCATATAGGTGGGATTGGATCGGATTCTTATAAGGCTTTCCGATAGTTGACTAACGGTTGGTGCGTACGAACGACCGTTGTCATTAAGAATTATTGTTACCTTTTTCCCGCTATGACCCAGATTGTTAAGACCTTCAAAAGCCATGCCTCCTGTAAGGGAGCCATCTCCGATTACAGCTACGACACGACGTTTATCGTCTGACAAGGAATAAGCAGATGCGAGACCATGTGCATAAGAAAGGACAGTTGATGCATGAGAATTCTCTATCCAATCATGAGGGGACTCCTCTCTTGACGGATACCCCGAGATCCCTCCCGGTAGACGGAGGTTTGTGAATTCTTTCCTTCGTCCAGTAAGGATTTTATGAACGTAAGTTTGATGACCTGTATCCCAAAGGATCGTGTCATTAGGGGAATCAAATACACGGTGCAGGGCTATTGTCAATTCTACGATTCCAAGGTTCGAACCAAGATGGCCACCGTTGTTCTCTACGGTTTCAACAAGGAGCGTTCGGATTTCCGAAGAGAGAGTCTTCAACTCGTGCGAGTTGAGATTATTCAGATCTTCTGGAAAGTTAATTGAATCTAAAACCAAAACTGTTTCTTTCTACACTTACAGGCAAATACAGGTCAGTTTAACTTTAGAAGACAGTGTCAAGTTTTTCATATCTGAACTTCTTTTATTTAAGCATTTCTTTGAAAGGATGAAGGTAATAGATGGAGTTTTAATGACATTAGGATTTTTGTTGCATAAAATCCGAGCCACAGGCACACAAAGCCGCCGACAATATCGATCCAATAGTGATTAGCAGTAACTATCACGGAAAAAGTTGTAGCTACCGGATAAATGGAAATTAGGACCTTTGTCTTTCGACTTTTTAAAATCGGATATAAAGCTAAGGCGCACCAGAAAGACCAAGCGAAATGAAGGCTAGGCATTGCCGCAAATTGATTGCTTACTTTTTGCATAGTCCCAGAATCAAAAGACCAAAGTCCACCGATTTCTGAAAGAGTGTCAATAAAAGGGTAGGCATTATTTAAACATGCCCCGAAATCACCACAATTTGAGAGAAGACGAGGCGGCATCAATGGGAAAAGGCTAAATCCAATTAGTGCAGAACCAGTTGAACTTAAAAGAAAGAATCGTTGACGTGAGTATTTCGACGGAAACTTTATATACAGCCACACCAGTGCAAAAATTGTTACCCCAAAATGAAAGGTTCCATAAAAAACATTCCAGAATTGGATAAACCACTTCCAATCGATGAAAAAATCCTGTATCTGCAGTTCTTTAAAAGTTCCTATAGATTTTTCTAAATCGATGATCCTCTCAGCATTTTCAAAAGCTTTATCAGGAGACACACTTGCTGAACCGAATTGATTACGGGCGAAAGAGTAGATTAAATAAAAGAAAAATATGAGTGCTGCTTCTAACCACCATTTCATACCTGTCTTGGGAGTTTTTGAAAGTACCGGAAAGCTAGCCGTCTGTTGCTTGTTTTGAAGTAGAAGTTTTCTAATCATCGAATCCGAAAACTTTAGGGTTTAACACTGCTAAGAAATTCTTCGGTGTCAACTATTACTCTCGTGATCGTGGCGTTAGCTACCAGCAGTTTGCCTTTTTCAGTTTCCACTGTTGCTGAAAAAGTCAGCCTTCTACCATCTACTTGTTCAAGGATTGCATGAGCTGTGATACTTCCACCTAAAGAAATTGGTGTTAAGTGGTCTATCCGCACTCTCATGCCGACGGTTGTTTTATTTTTTTCTAGACTTCCTGAAATGGCATCAAGTGTTGCTTCTTCAATAAGGGCGACGACCCTTGGGGTAGCAAGAACGGGGACTTCACCTGAATTAAAGGCAACTGAAAGATCATTCTCCTCGACTTTCAAAAAGGCCGTTCCACGAAGTCCTGTCTTAAGCTCCACCTCGGTACGATACGCATTTATAGACCTGACTTTATAATCAGGGAAAATATTTTAAAGACGAATTATTTAATTAGAGTTCTAGTAGACAACTTGAAAAGGTAAATTCTTGACTGAGATACAAATAGTTTCATCAGACCTTCTGGAGGAAGTCCTTTCTTCAGCAATGGAGTCAGGCGGTTCATTCGCAGAGATATTTCTCGAAGACAGGAGGTCAACTTCAGCAGTTCTAGACGACGGTTTGGTTGAAGAGTTGAACAATGGTAGAGACAGGGGAGCTGGGATTCGAGTTGTCTCAGGGGAAACTACAGGGTTTGCCCACACTGCTGACCTTTCAGCTTCTGGCTTGCATAAAGCGGCAGAGGCTGCTTCATCCGCAGCCCGGAGTAATTCAGAGTCAGTTGTAGAAGTTGATTTGAGTAATGAAAGCATCCCTAATATGTCTGAAATAGAAACCCTCCCTAGAGATGTTTCAAAAAGTAAGAAAGTCGCTTTATTGAAATCTGCAGATGAATCTGTGCGTGATGCCGGACTCCCTGTGACACAAGTAGCAGCTAGATATGGGGACAGTCATCGAGTCCTGCAGATAGCAAATAGTGAAGGTCTTTTAACTGGTGATAGGCAAATAAGAAGCTTTTTTTCAGTTTCTTGTGTAGCAGCAGGTGATACAGGGATGCAGACAGGAAGAGAATCTGTTGGAAGGACTGTTGGGTTTGAGTTATTTGAAGAGGTAAATGCAGACGAGGTGGCGCTTAAAGCTGCCACAAGAGCTGTTACCAAACTGGATTCTGTTCCAGCCCCCAGTGGGGAGATGCCAGTCGTGGTTGGTCCAGGAGGTGGAGGTGTTCTATTTCACGAAGCTTGTGGTCATGGACTTGAAGCGGATTTGATTGAAAAGTCAGCTTCAGTGTTCGCAGGTAAACAGGGAGAACTTGTAGCCGCACCAAATGTGACCTTGATTGATGACGGAACGATGGTCGGGGAGTGGGGGAGATTTGCAATAGACGACGAAGGGAACCCTGCCAATCAAAATGTTTTAATTGAAGATGGAGTTCTAACGGACTACATGTGGGACTGGCAACGAGCGCGAAAGCATGGACGCTTGAGTTCAGGAAATGGACGGAGACAGAGTTACAGACATTTACCGATGGTGAGGATGACCAACACTTTTCTGGCTTCAGGGGATGCAGACCCGCAGGAAATTATTGAAGACACTGAATACGGGATTTATGTCGCTCAATTGGGTGGTGGTCAAGTCAACACAGCAACTGGTGACTTTGTTTTCGGAATGACCGAGGCGTATTTGATTGAGAATGGGAAACTAGCGGCTCCTATTCGAGATGGCAATCTTATAGGTAACGGGCCACAAGTTCTTCTAGACATTGATGCTATAGCCGGAGATTTTGCAATGGGTTCACCTGGAACATGTGGAAAAGATGGTCAAGGTGTCCCAGTGGGAGATGGAACACCAACTTTACGCGTGAAACGTTTAACTGTGGGAGGCACAGCAACGTAATGTCGGCTGAATTAATTGAAATAGCAGAACTTGTAACCAGCTGGAGTGATTCAGACGAACAGGTGGAAGCTGTCGTGACGAGCGACAGAGAAACAGAAGTTCGTGCTTATGAGGGTGAAATTGAATCGCTGACGGTTGCTGAGTCACAAGGTATTGGCGTGAGAGTAATAAAAGACGGGCGTCAAGGTTTTGCTTACGCTGGCACCTTGGAAGAAAACGAGTTGTTAGAAGTTTTAAGTGAAGCTCGAGACAACGCTAGTTTTGCCAGTCCTGATGAATTTTCAGGATTAGCCGTACCTGATGGGGTGGAGAGTGTCTCTCTGGATGTTTATAGCGATGGAGTCAATTCACTAGCTACAAGCAAAAAAATAGACTACGCGATTGAGCTGGAAAAACTAACCATGGCGACTGATAAGAGAATCAGTGGAATTGAATCATCGGAATATACAGATGTAGTGAGCGAGTCGGCTATAGCCACCAGCACCGGTATACGTTCTTATTCGAAAGAAAGTGGTTGTTGCCTTATGGTTTATGCTCTTGCTGAAGAGAAAGGAGAAACCCAAACTGGTTTCGGTTTCTCTATCGGCAGAAACCCGGAGGAGTTGGATGTCGCAAAAGCAGCATCTGACGCGTCGGACAGAGCTACGAGAATGCTCGGCTCGACTAAACCCAAATCGGAGAGACTGACCGTTGTATTAGATCCTTGGGTCTCTGCTCAGTTTTTACAAATAGTGGGAAGTACGTTGAGTGCTGAGATGGTTTTGAAAGGAAGATCCTTGTTCGCCGATCGTCTAGGCGAGAAAGTAGCAAGTCCCATCATTTCTCTTATAGATGACCCAACAAACCCTCAAGCATTTACTGCTACTGAAACTGATGGTGAAGGTCTAGCTACTCGTCGTAATGTTCTTATAGAAAATGGTGAATTGAAAATGTTTTTACATAATGTTTGGACAGCTAGAAAAGCAGCATCGGCTTCTACAGGTTCGGCAATACGAAGTTACGCCTCAACGCCTGGAGTCGGGATCCAAGCGATATCGCTTAAGCCTGGAGATAGAAACCCTGTCGATTTAATTGCAGGTATAGATAATGGAATATTGATTCAGAGTGTCACAGGCTTGCATTCAGGCGTTAATCCGATCAGTGGAGATTTCTCAACGGGTGCCGAAGGTTTAAGAATCAGCAATGGAGAGTTGTCTGAACCTCTTCGCGAGTTCACAATAGGTTCAACAATCCAAAAAATGTTGAAAGACGTTAGTGAAATAGGAAATGATTTGGAGTGGCTTCCAATGAGTTCCGCAGGCTCGACGGTTGTAATAAATGAACTAACAGTTTCTGGTTCTTAGATTCCTTTTATCAAGTTGAAGAAGAACTTGATTCTTTTGAAGATTTGGTCTCCTTTTTACTAGAATCAGGAGTTGTTTTTTCTGCAGAGGAATCTGTTTTCTTTTTTTCACTTTCTTTTGAAGTTTCTGTTGAAGTTTCTGTTGAAGTGCTAGTTGAGGGTTTCTTCTTTGAATTTGCTCCATGATCGTTTTTGTAGAAACCGGAACCTTTGAAAGAAATTCCAACCCCAGAAAACACCTTCTTGACGGCACCTGAGCAATCAGAAGGGCAATCTTCTAAAGGGTCATCTTTGAAAGATTGGACTACCTCGAACTCTTTTTCACAGGTTTGACACCTGTAAATGTATGTTGGCATAATCGGCACCCATTTAAATTCTTTAAGAACTGAACTATAAAAGATACAGCTATTAAACAATGACATGATTTTTTCTTAATTATCGGTCATGCTATAGGGATGGCTTTCCTTTGGGTGATGGCGATTTCCCTTTCTTACTTTTTAGGCAACCTTCCTTCTGCACATCTTGTTTCCCACAGAAAAGGTTTTGATCCAACACAATCTGGCTCTGGAAATCCAGGAGCGACAAACGTTTTACGTGTAGCTGGTCGCCGCGCAGGCATTTTGGTTCTAATCGCCGATTTCAGTAAAGGCTCTATATCCGCTGCAGCCGGTTTGCTGATTGATGACACTTCATTGGGCTTAGCTTGTTGGCTTGCATCAGTTCTCGGGCATGTTTTCCCTATAACAAGAAAATTTAAAGGCGGTAAGGGAGTTGCAACAGGTGCAGGAGGATGCTGGGTTCTGTTCCCTTTGGTGGGAGCAATATGCACAGTGGGATTTTCGTTAATCGCCAAAATTTCAAAAAAAGCCTCTATAGCATCGATTTCGATCGCAATATTAATGCCTTTATCTGTTGGTTTATTAGGAGCTGAAACGAAAGAACTGATAGTGGCGATTTCTTTATCTGTTCTGATTCTTATAAGGCACAGAACCAATTTTCAGAGATTATTAAGTGGATCTGAACATTCACTCGGGATTGGTGAATAAATGCTTTTAGTCGCTATTCTCGCTATGTGATCGAATTAGAAGAAGCGCGAGAATTTATATTTAGCCGGTGTTTGAAACTTTCCACTGACGAGGTTGAGATCTCTAAATCACGTGGCCTAGTCCTAGCGGAAACTGTTATTTCGAAAGACGATGTCCCCCCGTTTCCGAATACAGCAATGGACGGCTATGCAGTTAGAGCTGTTGACACAGAGCATGCGCCAGTCAAATTAAAAGTCATAGGCACTTTACCAGCAGGAAAAGTGCCTGATCTTGAAGTTGGAACTGATGAAGCGGTCAGAATTATGACAGGTGCTGTAATCCCTGAAGGAGCAGATTCAGTAGTAATGGTCGAAAAAACCAAAGAAATTGAAAACGGCGATTCAGTCATCGTGGAAGAAAGCATTAAAAACGGAAATTTTATTCGACAACCCGGAGAAGATTTCGTTAAGGGTTCGGAACTATTTACTTCAGGGACTTTAATCGGAGCCGCACACATTGGTGTATTCGCAACAATAGGCCTTGAAAAAGTAACTGTATTTAAAAGGCCGGTAGTAGGAGTAATGTCAACGGGCGATGAATTAGTCCAAGGTTCCTCACAGCTGAAACCGGGCCAGATTCGCGATTCTAACCGTCATTCCATAAAAGCTCTTTTAGAGGAGATTGGGGCTGAGATT
>JASMLT010000027.1 GCA_030748555.1 Acidimicrobiales bacterium | reverse complement strand
TTCAGAACTAATGGGGTTCTTATGTCTGACGATCTGAACTATAGATGATTCAACTCTCGGTTTTGGTATAAAAACTGTCGGAGGGATATCTGCGATTATTTTTGCTTCAGCGAAATACTCAATTTTCACCGAAGGTAACCCATAGGCTTTCTCCCCTGCTTTTGCAACCATTCTTTCTGCGACCTCACGTTGCACCATTACGGTCATTTTTGAAATCAATGGAGCCTTCTCAAGGAAATCGCAAATCATTGGAACAGCTATGTTGTAGGGCAGGTTTGCTACTAAATTCCAACGATCGTTGCGCTCTTCTAGGACTTGATTTAGGTCCAACTGCATAACATCTGCATGAATAACCCGAAGTTTCTTTTCTGTTTGATCTCCTGTTGCCTCTTTCAAGATTTTGACAAGTACATCATCTACCTCTATGGCTGTTACATGCTCACAGGATTCCAATAAAGCAAGAGTTAGCGATCCAAGACCGGATCCCACCTCAAGAACAAAATCCTCAGGGTCCAGATCAGCAAGTTTGATTATTTGGCGAATTGTGTTTGGTTCAACAACAAAATTTTGCCCCAGTGACTTTTTCGGGTGAATCTTGTGTTCAAGAAGCAAATTTTTTACTTCTGTGCGAGTCAAAGACACTTTTTATCTATGGTAAATAACGCCCGCATACTGGCCACTGTCCTCTTCCTCTCAATAAATACAAAGACTGAGCCATCCGATCCTGATCGCTTGGTCTAGCTTCTGCAGGGTCTATGCCCACTAGATGCTCATAATAGAGACCTGCAATCCAGTCCCAAGTCTCGACACTAAATTGATAGGCACCTCTATACATCCCTGTTGGACTAATAGCTTGGTAATTCTCAGTTGATTCGCAGTAGCGAAGCGCTTCCCACTGCACATTGCTAGGGCCATTAGGATCAGGCTCAGTAGCTACTATCGTAGTTGTCGGTCCGGGAGTGGCCATGACTCTTTCACGCCTTGCATCTTCTTCGGCAAATAGTTTCCTTCTCAGTTCTTGTTCTTTCTGGAGGTCCAGCTGTTTCTCTTTTTCAGCAAATTCTGCTTCCGATATTTCACGTGCCATCTCCATAGCTTCCTCTTCATATTTCACGGCAGCAGAATGAAGGCGCTCAACCATCTTCCACGTAGTGCGTGCCGAATGCCAATTTTCGGCTCTATTCAATAAAAATATCTCCCCTTCAATAACTCTTTGATCACCTGTCTGATCGTTCTGCTGTGTCAGTGCACTTGTGGTTGGCGCGGCTGTAGTACCCGCACCTGCAGTACCTGTAAGGGAACCTGTGGAATTTGGATTTTCGAACAAGAAAAGTGGCAACGCTGCAATTGTGGCAAGAAGCACCACAATCAATCTCCACCTCTCAATAATGGGATTTGTTTCCAGCACCCTTCCTCCTATTGACTGCTGTAACAGACAGGACAAATACACGGTAGAAGCATCGTTTAGTGCCTGCAAATCGGGCATTTGAAGAAGTAAACTTATCTTAGTTTTAACGTAATCCGTAAAAATCTAAAGCATTTTGTGTCGTAGCTGAGGCTATTTCTTCGGGTGATTTGCCTTGTAAATATGCAAGTTCTTGGCCAACTAAAACTACATTTGCAGGTTCATTTTTTTTACCTCTGAAAGGAGCTGGTGTTAGGTATGGCGAGTCGGTTTCAATCATTGCACGGTCTAGTGGGCATTCTGATGCTGCCTCTCTCAGGGACTCAGATTTTTTAAAAGTGATTATTCCACTGAAAGACAAGTAGGCGCCACGCTCTAAACATTCTTTGGCTTCTGTCGTTCCTCCTGTGAAACAATGAAAAACTATAGATTTGGGAACTCCTTCAGAATCAAGGATCTTGAAGGTGTCTTCCCACGCTTCTCTAGTGTGTATGACTAGAGGGAGTTCGGACTTGTTTGCCATTTCGATTTGTTCTGCAAAAACTTTCTTTTGATCCTCTCGAGGTGAATGATCGTAGTGGTAGTCAAGTCCCGCCTCTCCAACGGCAACTACATTCGAATCTTCTAATAGATCTTCAATACCTTCGATACCTTTTCGCGCTTCATGTGGATGCACTCCTGCTGTTGCCCACACGTCTGGAAGCATTTTCGCCTTTTCGATGGCTTCGCTGCTGGTTTCAAAGTCTGTACCCACGTTTATAAAACCGGCAACCAATGCTTTGCGTGCTTTAAGAATTTCTTCTTCCGCATTTTCAGAAAGGTGACAATGATTGTCAAACCATTCAATCATCTAACCCCAGCAAACTTTTGTCCACTTTTTTAAAAAGCGGTTTTGGTTTTTCGATCTTCTTTCCATGCTCGGGTTCCTCTCTTCGCCAAGAATTAACGGGGCCTAAAACGTCATTAAGCAACCCGGTCGAAAATGGCAGGTAGGGTGCTAAACAAACACGTACACCGGCAATTGCAGACAAAGCTGTGCCTAATACGGTGGCTGCTCTTTCGGGGTCTGTCTTTGAAAGCTTCCATGGTTCCATCGAGTTTAGGTAAGCATTCACCTCGGCTGCTCCTGACATTCCTTTTTGCAAGGCAGCTCTCAGCTCCACCTTGTCAATCTCTTCCGCTACTAGTTCTATGATTTGATCAATCCCCTTAAGCAACGCCAGGTCTTCATCATTTCTAAGTTCAGGCGACGGAATCTGTGCATCACAAGAGTTGTAAATCATCGATAAAACTCTGTTGACCAGATTTCCCCATGTGGCTACTAGCTCTTCGTTAATCCGCCGACAAATCTCTTCAACTGTCAGTTCAGTATCGCTTTGCTCAGGAAAGGACGCTGCCAATGCGTATCTAAGAGAATCTGCTTCAAAAACTTCAAGACTCTCGGTAATTGTTAAGCCAACTCCCCGACTAGCGGAAGCTTTACCTCCTTTAAAAGTTACGTACTGGTTTGCTGGAACATTGCTCGGCAAATTTAAACCCCCATAGCCAATAAGCATTGCAGGCCAAATAATGGTGTGGAAAGGAATGTTGTCTTTGCCAATAAAGTAAACCGAACGACTAGCGGGATTGGTCCACCATTTTTTCCAATCATCTTCTGAGCCGTTATTTTTTGACCATTCTTTAGCTGCTGAAAGATATCCGATGACTGCTTCAAACCAGACGTAAATTTTCTTACCTGCACCTATTCCTTCAACAGGGACTTCAATTCCCCAGTCTAAATCGCGCGTAATAGCGCGGTCGTGCAGACCTTCCTCAATCCAGCCTTTTGAGAAATTTAAAACATGGTTACGCCAGCCTTCTCTCCCTGAGAGCCATTTAGAAAGTGGTTCTTGAAAGTCTGACAATCTTAAATAAAAATGCTCAGTTTCTTTAAGAGTTGGTTCACTTCGGCTTATCTTTGAAATCGGTTTGATCAACTCTTCAGGATCTAGAGTTCTTCCACAGTTCTCGCACTGGTCGCCTCTAGCCTCAGGATATTCACAATGTGGACATACTCCTTCTATGTACCTATCCGGCAAAAACCTCCCCGCGTCTTCGTCATAAAACTGTTCTGAAGAACGTTTATCTATATGACCTTTTTCGAAAAGTTTCATAAAGACATCGTGCGTGACCTCTGAGTGATTGTCAGTTCCAGTGGAAGTGTACAAATCCCAACTAATAGCTAGTTTTTCCCAGTTGTCTAAAAACTCCTTGTGATACCTGTCGACGATGTCAGATGGTGTGGTTCCCTCTGAGTCAGCTCTAACAGTGATTGGGGTGCCATGAACATCAGACCCGCTGACCATCAACACTTCGTTACCTGCAAGTCTTTGGAAGCGTGCAAACACATCAGCTGGAAGATATGCGCCTGCCAGATGCCCTAAATGTCGAGAACCCGAAGCATACGGCCAAGCAACCGCGACAAGAACTGGGACTGAATCGTTTTTGTTTGTCATCAGTGCCGAGACTATCTCAATCTTTGGGGTAGCCCTTGGCTAATCCAAATCTATGTACAACTTATAGGCTCTTCCTCGGGAAACACCTAATTGTTTCGAGGCTTGATTTGAAGCATCTCTTGCAGATAACCCTAAATCTTTAGCCTCACGAAGAGTCTTGACGATGTGTTCATCAGTGATGGTGGTTTCATGAATGGAACCTTCAATCACTATTACTACTTCACCCTTCGGTGATGACTCAAAAAACTGTGTTGCGTTCTTTAACGAGCCTCGCCATACCTCTTCGTGAAGTTTTGTCAACTCTCTCACAACAGCGACTAGGCGATCTTCTCCTAAATACTTTCGTAAATCTTTAAGTGTTTCCGGAAGGCGTTTCGGAGATTCAAATAAAATGACAGTTCTTTCTTCAACCGCTAACTCTTTGAGAATTTCTTCTCTCTCTTTCCCTTTACGTGGGATGAAACCTTCCATCACCCATCGCTTCATTGACATGCCGCTGACAACTAAAGCGGCCAACACCGATGATGCGCCGGGAATCACAGACACTTTGCAACCACTCTCTATGACCGTCCTTACCAGTTCTTCACCTGGGTCTGAAATGCCTGGAGTTCCCGCATCGCTAACCAAGGCCACAATGAGGCCAGCTTCAATTTTTTCAACAATCTTAGATTTGTTTTTGAATTCCGTATGCTCGTCAACTCTGATCAATTTTTTGTTGTCGATCCCTATGAGATTCAAAAGTTGGCCCGTTCTTCTCGTATCTTCACAAGCAATCAAATCTGCTGCTCCAAGGGTTTCTATTGCGCGTTTTGACAAGTCAGAGAGATTCCCTATGGGCGTAGATACCAAAAGAAGTGCCCCTTCTTTAGTGTCAGACATTAAAACGGAATTCCATTACGTCGCCGTCCTTCGGTTTGTATTCTTTACCTTCACTTCTTACAAGGCCTGACTCTCTTGCTTTTAGCCACGAACCTTGTTCAAGCAATAACTGCCACCCAATTGTCTCAGCTCGAATAAACCCTTTCTGGAAATCGGTATGGATCCTGCCTGCACATTCAGGAGCATTTGAACCTTCCCTGAAAGTCCATGCTTTGCTTTCCTTTTCTCCAGTTGTAAAAAATGTTCTCAAACCTAAGAGGTGATAAGCCGAACGAACGAACCTTGCTAGAGCGCCCTCTCCTAATCCGAGAGCTTCTAACATTTCTGTCTGCTCTTCTGGAGTCAGTAAAGCAGCTTCGGACTCAAGCTGAACACACATTCCTATAACCTCTTGACCATGCAATTCTGCGATGACCGGTTCCAGTATTTGGTTTGTTTCATCTACTTGGTCTTCACCCAGATTCACAACAGCTAGTACCGGTTTGTCTGTTAATAAGAAAAATTCAGACAACAACTCCCTTTCTTCAAATGTTAAATCGCTTTTATAAATCGGGATCCCTTGATCAAGTTGTTCTGAAGCATGTTTCAAAGAATCAAGAACTTGGCTAATCGATTGGTCTGCTTTCGCCGCCTTTTCCATTTTTAATAACTGTTTTTGCGTAGTTTCTAAATCTGCTAACGCTAGTTCCACCTCTACAATTCTCAAATGCTCTACTGGATCTGTTGGTCCTGGCACATCCGCATCTGAAAATGCTCTGAGCACAAAAACAATTGCATCGACTTCCCTTATACCTGCGAGGAAACGATTCCCCAATCCTTCACCTTTAGCTGCACCTTCTACGAGTCCACCAATATCAGTGAATTGAATAGTTGCCGGTACTATTTTTTTTGAATCACTCATTTCACCTAAGAGACTTAGCCTGTCATCGGGGACACGCGCCACGCCTTCGTTCGGATCCGTGGTAGCAAATGCGTAAGGTGCCGCCAAAGCACCGCCTCCTGCTAAGGCGTTGTAAAGCGAAGACTTACCGGCATTAGGTAAACCAACAAATCCAAATCTTTCCATTTGAAACCCTTAAAAAATACAAAATCAGATAATTAGACTACGACAAGGATAAGGTCTCTGCGCCCTAATGAGGTAACCTGCCGTTATGTCGAAACGTACAAGTAAAAAGAAAACCAATGCAAGACGCAAAAAAGCCAACCATGGGCGCAAACCAAATATGGGTAGAAATAGCTAATTGAAAAATTTCTCAGTCAATAAATTCTTTATATGATGAACAACTTTCGCTTATTTCTTATTCCAGTCCTGGCAGTAGCACTTGCTATTGCAACAGGTGCAGTAATAATTGCTCTTTCAGGTTCTTCTCCGGTGGATGCTTATAAAGCTCTAATAGACGGATCATTGAGTGATTCAAAAAGTATTGGAAGAACTCTAGAAAAAGCTACACCTTTAGTTATGGGAGGTCTTGCTGTAGCTTTTGCTTTCAAGGCTGGACTTTTCAACATTGGTGGTCAAGGTCAATTGGTTTTCGGAGCTTTGATTGCTGGTGCCGTTGGATATGGAATTACCGGCCTCCCGTGGATAATACATACACCACTTGCTCTTTTAGCTGGTGCAGTGGCTGGAGCCATGTGGGGAGCTATACCCGGAATTCTTAAAGCAAGCCGAGGCGCCCATGAGGTGATCACGACCATTATGTTGAATTTCGTTGCACTGAACATGACTGACTGGCTTGCATCAAAGGTCTGGAGAGAAGAAGGTGTCATAGTTAGAACTCCTCACATCGAAAGCAGTGCCGAGATACCCAGATGGGGTGAACTGCCTGCTGGGTTCTTCTTGGCTGTAGTTGTTGCTTTCTTATGTTGGTATTTGTTGCGTAGCACGACTTTTGGTTTTGAAATAAAATCAGTGGGACTGAATCCGAATGCCGCTAGTTACGCGGGCATCTCCGTTAAAAAGATTGTCATCATGACTATGGCAATTAGTGGTTTACTTGCAGCTCTCGGTGGGGCGATTGAAACTCAGGGAGTTGTCGGAAGATATGAACCTGGATTTAATGCCGGACTCGGGTTTGAGGGTATTACTATCGCCCTTCTGGCTAGAACTCACCCCTTAGCGGTAATACCGGCAGCAGTTCTTATAGGAGCAATGGAGGCGGGAGGTTCAATGATGCAATTTAAAGCTGATGTCTCTCCAGAAATTACTGACATTATCCAAGCTTTAATTTTGATATTCGTTGCCACACCAATATTAGTTCGATGGTTTTTGAGCCAAAAAGAAACGAATGAACTTTCCGTTTCAACCACATGGGGTTCATCATGAGCGCTAATCCATCGAAAAACATTAAACAATTCTTTTTTAGTAAGAGGTGGTGGATCCTAACTACTGTACTTCTTGTGTTTTTTACTCTTTGGACATCAGAATTTCAGCAGGCAAATACGACCTCTGTTCTAGTTAGTACTCTTAGACACTCAACTCCCCTAGTTCTTGGTGCCATGTGCGGACTTTTATGTGAACGATCCGGTGTCATCAATATCGGAATTGAGGGGCAAATGTTGATGTCTGCTTGGGGTGGTTTCATGGTTGCTTCTACATCCGGCAGTCTGCTACTTGGTGTCTTTGCAGGAATAGGAATCGGGATGATGATGGGGGCTGTTTTAGCAGGCATTTCAGTCGGTTTGCGCGGTGATCAAATAATTGCTGGGACTGTAATAAATATCGCCGCACTTGGAATAACTAGCTTCTTTTTCTCTTTAGGGAGGACACTTCCCTCCGGAAAAGCTCAAGTTATTAAACTTGGACCTCTGGCAGATATACCGGTCGCCGGAAGAGTTTTATTTTCAAATAAACCGATCACTTTTTTAACACTCTTGATGATTCCAACTCTTTGGTTTCTTCTTTTCCGGACTAAATGGGGACTACGCACCAGGGCTGTAGGTGAGCATCCCAGCGCGGCGGAAACTGTTGGTATCTCTGTAATAGGAATGCGCTATTTGAATGTCATTATGGGTGGTGGTATTGCGGGTTTGGCAGGAGCTTACTTAAGCTTGGAAGCCGTTGGATCCTTCGAACGCGTCATGACAAATGGAAAAGGCTTTGTTGCTTTGGCCGTGATGATTTTTGGCCGATGGAATCCTGTAGGTGCATGGGGGGCTGCTCTTCTATTTGGTTATGCAAGTGCCATTCAAACCCAGTTCCAATTCAGAGACTGGCTGACGGACGACCCTCAATTTATTGGAATAATTCCTTTTGTGGTGACAATCGTTGTTCTAGCAGGATTTGTAGGAAGAGCTAGACCACCTGCTTCTATCGGTCAACCTTATTCAAGGGAATAACAGAATGTCATTAAACACTCTCGCACTTGAAGCAACTGGCATTTCTAAGACTTTCGGAAGTGTCAAAGCTAACGATCAGGTAAATCTTGAAGTTAAAAAAGGAAGAATTCACGCTCTCCTTGGGGAAAATGGAGCTGGTAAAAGCACATTGGTTAATATTCTTTTCGGTCTTTATAAGGCGGATTCAGGAATAGTCAAAGTGGACGGAGAACCTGTAGATCTCGGACGCCCTAAAGATGCAATTGACCGTGGTATCGGCATGGTGCATCAACATTTCCAACTAGTGCCTGTTCTTACCGTGGCAGAAAATATCGTCTTGGGGAATGAACCTTCCAATAAGGCAAATGTGATTGACATCGAGAATGCCAAGGAAAAAGTCAGAGAATTGGCCGAGAAGTATCAACTCGACGTAGATACTGAGGCGATAGTAGAAGACTTGCCAGTCGGCACCCAGCAGCGAGTTGAAATTCTTCGTTCTCTGTACAGAGAGGCGGACATTTTAATTCTGGACGAACCCACTGCCGTTTTGACACCTCAAGAAACTGATCATCTTCTGCAAGTCTTAAAAAAACTTGCATCTCAAGGTGTTGCAATA
Organism: Acidimicrobiales bacterium; assembly: GCA_030748555.1. Taxonomy (GTDB): domain Bacteria; phylum Actinomycetota; class Acidimicrobiia; order Acidimicrobiales; family MedAcidi-G1; genus MedAcidi-G1. Next base: position 11,299 of record JASMLT010000027.1, on the reverse strand, counting down.
ATCTTCATCACCCACAAATTAAGAGAAGTCCTCGAGGTGGCCGATGAAGTCACAGTAATGCGCAATGGGCAAGTGGTTGGTTCTACCACACCCGCTGAAACAGATGAGTCGGGTCTTGCCGAAATGATGGTTGGCCGTAGTGTGGTCCTTCGTGTGTCCAAAGAAACTGCATCACCTGATGCGACAATACTTGAAGTTATAAATCTTTGCGTCCAGGACGATAGAGAACTTATGGCGGTGAATGACCTCTCTCTAAAAGTGAGATCAGGTGAAATTTTCGGCATAGCTGGTGTTGAAGGAAATGGACAAAGAGAACTTGTCGAAACCATTACCGGATTAAGAACTGCAGATACGGGGGAAATTCTTATAGGAGGTACTTCAATAACAGAATTTTCTCCACGTCAAATCAGTGAATTGGGTGTTGCACATATACCTGAAGATAGAGAGAAGCACGGACTGATCGGGGCGCACTCAGTAGCAGACAATTTAATTCTGAACAGATACTACGAGTCTCCTTTTTCAAATCGTGGCATTCGTCAACAGAAAGCAATTGCCCACTACGCGAAAGAGATGGTTGAAAAGTTCGATATACGGACACCTAGCATAGAGACACCTTCGAGTTCTTTGTCAGGTGGAAACAAGCAAAAAGCTATTGCGGCGAGAGAGTTCTCTCACAATGCACAACTTTTAGTCGCTTCCCAACCCACTCGCGGTATCGATGTGGGAAGTATCGAGTTCGTTCATCAACAGTTAATTAACCAAAGAGATCAGGGGTTGGCTGTACTTTTAGTATCTGCGGAATTAGATGAGATTCTTAGCCTCTCAGACCGTATTGGTGTCATATATCGCGGCCAATTGATCGTTACTGCAAACGCTACAGATCTTGATCGAAATAGAATCGGCAGAATTATGACAACTGGTTCAGATTCAAATTGAAAATATGAGCGTTGAAATAGATCTAAGTGGAAATGTCGCATTAGTAACCGGTGCTAACAGTCCAATAGGTTTAGCCATTGCTTCTGGCCTAAAAGAGGCAGGGGCAGAACTAATTCTCGTTACCCACAATAACGACAACAATGTAAAGATGTTGACTAGTTCCATTCCAGCAACAATTTTGAGTGCAGATCTTCGGAATCCACATGAGGTTGAAGAACTAATTTCTGAAACTTTGAAGGTAGGCAACCAGTTGGACATCATTGTCAATAATGCAGCACTTCAAAATGTTGAAAAACTAGTTGAGACAGATTCAGATAGTTGGGACGCTATCTTGGAGACAAATCTCAGAAGTGTTCACCTTCTTATGCGTGCTGCAATACCAGCTTTAGAAAAAAGCAACACTGCTTCAGTTGTGAACATAGCTTCAATTGAAGGTCACCAGCCTGCCAGAGGCCATTCTCATTATTCGACCAGCAAGGCTGGTTTGTTAATGTTGACTAAATCAGCTGCTCTTGAGTACGCGGATTTTGGAATTCGGGTAAATTCTGTTTCTCCCGGACTGATTGATGATGGAAATCTGGAAGAACGTTGGCCTGAAGGACTCAACAGGTGGTTGGATTCTGTGCCACTTGGAAGGGCAGGGTCTCCTAAAGATGTAGCTGATGCTGTTATTTTCCTATCATCTCCTATGGCAAGTTGGGTAACTGGATCAGATTTAGTAGTAGATGGTGGCATCTCGACTAATGCAACATGGTGAATCAGTGATGAGAATCACTTCGTGTTAATTCACAAATTTTTTGTCTACTATCCGGCCAATCTTTAAGCAGCTCTTCTCTGTCTGCTAGCTGGAACATTTCTTGTGAATAAGGAGGCGCCATCGTAGTTCCTAGCAACGTCCACTCTCCTGTTGTTCTGGATCCTTGCCAAACTCCCGGTTCAACAATTATCTGGGGTCGATGTCCGGATTCAAGATTCGAACCGAGAATTGGTTCCTCAATCTTTCCGACAGGATCCAACAAAAGCATCTGTGCAGGCGCTCCTGCGTAGTAGTGGTAAATCTCAGTTGCTTGCAGTTTGTGCATTGCAGAAAAATTATTTTCACTCAATAGGTAATAAATGGCTGTGGAATTTTTGTCTTTGAAAGTTTGTGTCCACATGCCGCCTTCCAAGGCTAAAGGTTCAAGACCAAGAATGTCCGATATCTCCTCTGCGGTCTTTTTTTCATCTAGCATCTTCTACACCTCTGCCAGTCTGAAAGCTCTTTCCTTGACCTCTCTCAAAGCTCTTTCCTCGTCAATTGTTACCAAATCGCCTTCAGAGAGAACTTTAGAGCCAGCTACCCATACATCTGTTACTTCTCGATTGGATCCAGACCAAACTAGATGGGCCAATGTTTCATTCAGGTCAGTCGATGGTATGAAAGTGCTGTAGTTGGTATCAATTCTTATCATGTCCGCTTCCCAACCGGCTTCCAGGCTTCCAACTCGATCTAGACCAATCGCTTTCGCAGATTCTCGGGTAGCCATTCCCAATGCTTCTGACGGTGTTATCAAAGTTGCGTCGAGGTTATTGACTCTTGCTAAGAGCGCTGCAGTTTTCACTTCTTCCCACAAATCGAGCGTGTCATTAGAAGCCGGTCCGTCGGTTCCTAATCCTATTGTTAGACCTTTCTCAAGCATTTTTTCTATAGGTGCTATTCCGGAGCCGAGTTTCATATTACTGATGGGGCAATGAGCCACAGATACATTTGAATCAGCTAAAAGTGAAATGTCATTGTCGTTAACCCAAACACAATGAGCAGCTAGAACGTTTCCTTCTAATATTCCATTATCACTAAGAATTTCAACGATGCTTTTACCATGCTCAGACTCAAGTTGAGAGCTTTCCTCCCGTGTTTCTGCAATGTGAATATGAAAGAGTAGGTCACGTGACCTTGCGAACTCAGCCAACTCAACGCATGCCGGTATACCCAAGTCGTAAGCTGAGTGCGGGCCTATGCCTACAGTTATTTTTCCTTCTGGATCGTGGTGGAGATCATAAAAATCTGTGAATTTTTGGAGTCTTGACTCTGAATACGAAGATTTAAACACTCCTGGTGTCATAACCAGTCTTGCTTCTGAGATTTTTGCAGCTTCTACTAGAGCTTCCTCAAAAAGATACATTTCACAACTGCTCGTAACGCCTGCTCGAAACATTTCGGCAGAGCCTAAGGTCATACCCCAATAAGCATCTTCTTCATTCATCTTTCCTTCGCGCGGCCACATCGCCTCTGTGAGCCATCTCCCTAGTGGCAGTCCGTCTCCCGCTCCCCGAACTAGAGTCATTGGCGTGTGACAGTGGGCGTTAACTAGGCCTGGCATCAGAAGACCGCCTATATGGAGGGTCTGTATGTCTGTTGACATTCCGGTCGATACGGGGCCCACAGAAGCAATTTTCCCGTCTTCAATATCTATTGCACCGGGAGAATAAACATTGTTATCAGCATCGCAGGTCACAATCGTGTCAGCGATATAGCGTTGAAGTTGCATAAAAAAAGGCTAGTTGAGAAAACTGATTTCTTTGCAAATTTCGCCAGCATTCGTCTTTTTACCATTTAAGTACTATTCTTCGAAGACCTATTGAATAAGGAAAAAATGTCAGCTCACGAAGAAGGTAATAAAAGGAGTCTTAGCGACAAGCCGAAGTGGTGGGATACATTCCCTTGGTGGGGTATAGCTATAGTCGCCATTCTTTCCTGGATGGGATACCAGATAGTAACTAATAATAGCTATGAACTGGCTTGGGACAGAGTTATACCGGGTATAAGTATTACTGTCACAGCAACCCTTCAAGCATTCGCTATTGCTTTAGCTTTGGGGTTATTAGCTGGAATGGGTCAACTTTCTAAAAATGTAATCTTACGGAATTTAGCTAGAACATACGTTGAATTTATTCGCGGCATCCCAATACTTCCTCTTATATTTACCGTTGCTCTTGTCTTAATTCCTCAACTTCAAAATGCACTGGGTTTCAAACTTTCATTTCAGATGAGGGCTACTGTGACTCTCGCATTTATTTACGGGGCATACATGGCAGAAATTTTCAGAGGAGGAATCCAATCAATCGCTATCGGTCAGGTGGAAGCAGGAAGGTCGCTTGGATTAAGCAGGCGTCAGACAATGAATTCAATCGTCCTACCTCAAGCAATGAGAGCAATTATCCCACCCTTAGGAAACGATTTCATTGCAATACTAAAAGACACATCTCTGCTTTCTGTTCTAGGGGTTCTTGAAATCACACAACGAGCTAGACAGTTTTCCGCTAGCACCTTCAAATTCCGAGAAGGATACTTTGTTTTAGCTTTCATTTATCTGATTCTCACACTTGGTCTTAGCTTACTTCTGGGAGTTCTCGAAAGAAGAATGACACGTGATGACAGAGATGTTCGAAGCAATAGAGGTATTGACTGATGATCTCTATTAAGAACCTTTCGAAAACCTTCAACAAAAACATTCATGCTGTTAAAAATGTTGATCTAGAAATAGCTGAAGGAGAAGTCGTGGTGATTGTTGGACCTAGCGGTTCAGGCAAATCCACAGTTCTTAGGTGCATAAACAGGCTTGAGGTTCCAACTGAAGGATCAATAGCTATTGATGGAGTTGAACTGACAGATCCGGAATGTGATATTGACTCAATTAGGGCTGAAGTGGGAATGGTTTTCCAGCAATTCAACTTATTCCCCCATTTAACAGTTATGGAAAATATTTGTCTGGCTCAAAGAAAAGTAAGAGGACGCAGTAAAAGCGAGGCAAACGAAATGGCCATGAAGCAACTCACGCGAGTAGGAATTCCCGATAAAGCCGATTCCTACCCGCGTCAACTATCAGGAGGGCAACAACAAAGAGTTGCTATTGCCAGGTCATTAGCTATGGAGCCAAAAATTATGCTTTTTGACGAACCTACTTCAGCACTGGATCCTGAAATGGTTAAAGAAGTTCTAGACGTGATGCTTGAGCTTGCTTCTGAAGGGATGACAATGGCAGTGGTTACACATGAAATGGGTTTCGCTAAAGCGGCTGGCGATCGATTGGTTTTTATGGACGAAGGCATGGTGGTTGAAATAGGTCCACCAAGTCAAGTTTTCGAGAATCCTAATGAACAAAGAACTAAGAACTTCTTTGACAAAATCCTTTATTGACTTCTTTTCTTTTGTTTCAGACTCTTTAGATAGACTGAGGTATGACTGGTAAAGATTCAGACTTTGGTGAATCTGGTTTTTCTGAACTTGTAACCAGAGGTCCAAAAGTTCTTCTACATGACCATCTTGACGGAGGTTTACGCCCCTCCACAGTCATTGACCTAGCGAACATCTCTGGATACGAAAACCTTCCATCAAACAACGTTGAGGAGTTGTCACAATGGTTTCATGAAGGTGCTAACCGCAGAGACCTGAACCTATATCTGGAAACTTTCACCCATACTGTTGGTGTTATGCAGGATGAATACTCTTGTCACCGCGTTGCCAAAGAATGTGCGGAAGATCTTGCTAAAGATGGTTGCGTTTACGCTGAGATAAGATTTGCACCTTCCCTTTTCACCGCTCAGGGGATGTCAATCCATGAAGTGATCGAAGCAATTTTGTCCGGTTTTTCTGATGGTTCATCTGGAACCAATCTAACTATCAAAACAATCATCACTGCTATGAGAACCAGCAGCGACTCAAAAATGATTGCTGAAGCTGCTGTTGATTTCCGTGATAAAGGGGTGGTTGGTTTTGATATCGCTGGCCGCGAAGTTGGTTACCCTCCAACAAATCATTTAGAGGCCTTTCAATTTCTCCAACGTGAAAATTTTCACTTCACGATCCATGCTGGCGAAGCTTTTGGGTTGGCTTCCATTTGGGAAGCCGTTCAATACTGTGGCGCAGAACGTTTAGGACACGGGGTCAGAATCATTGACGATATAGATGTGGATTCTTCAGGCAACCACCATCTTGGAAGTCTCGCTTCTTTCATTAGGGACAGAAGAATACCTTTGGAGTTATGCCCAACATCGAATGTTCATACAGGCGCAGTTCAATCATTGGAAGAACACCCTATTGAACTGCTGAAAGACCTTGGCTTTAGAGTCACCGTGAATACTGATAACAGACTGATGAGCGACGTTTCGATGACTTCGGAATTGCTTTCGTTAAATAAAGCTTTTGGCTGGGATTTAGATGACTTTTCTTGGCTTACAGTTAACGCTATGAAAAGTGCCTTCCTTCCCTTTGATGAGCGCATTAATTTAATCGAAAATATTATTAAACCTGGTTGGAGAAACCTCTCCTGAACACCTCTTGCAGTTATAAAGAACTGAGAACTTATTATGACAACTACTTCAGAATCAGAGTCACGCCGAATAGTTGAAAACGCAGGAATTCCTGTTTCCAGATGGAGGATTGCCAGTACTCCTGATGAAGCTCTAAATGCAGCACGGGAAATTGGCTTTCCTAGTGCATTAAAACTAAATGGCTCCTCTATAGCTCACAAAACTGAGCAGGGCTTTGTGAAACTTAACTTGAAGACAGAACCTGATTTTTTAAATGCTGCTAAAGAGCTCTTGGAGAATGAGATCGACGACAGCAATCTGTTAGTCACAGAAATGCTCTCCGGTTCACGTGAAGTCATTGCAGGTATGGTGAGGGATCCCCAATTTGGTCCTTGTGTGATGTTTGGATTTGGTGGAATTTTGACTGAAGCAATTGCAGACGTTGAGTTCAGACTCGCTCCAATTACTTCTTATGATGCAAGAGATCTTATTTCTTCGCTGAGAACGACTGGACTGTTAAAAGAATTTCGCGGAGAAAAAGCTCTTGATATTGATGCGACAATTGATTTACTCCTAAAACTCGGTGAACTAGCTGAAGATGAACAAATTTTGTCGATTGATTTAAATCCATTGATTATTGTTGACGGATCACCCATAGCAGCTGATGCCCTTGTTGAGTTAAAAGAGGAAACGGTATGAATGCGGATCTTAAACACTTGTTTGACCCTAAGGGTGTAATAGTTACAGGAGTTTCAAGCCATCCAGGAAAATTCGGTTCCATAGCTCTGCATAATATTCTTTCATGCGGGTACGAGGGTAGAGTTTTTGCTTTCGGGCGTGAAGAAGCGACGATTCTGGGACAGAAGGTAATCACCTCTTTTGACTCAGTACCTTCAAATGAAGCTGATCTGATGATTTTGTGCACTCCTGTCGAGGTGAATGAGGAGTTGGTTAGGAGAGCTTCAGAAAAAGGTGTAAAAGCAATCTTTTGTGCTGCTGGAGGATACTCAGAAACAGATGAAGCGGGCTTAATAGCCGAAAAACGACTCGTTGCTTTGGCGGCGGAATTGGATCTTGTTCTTGCCGGCCCCAACGGGCAGGGAATTGTTTCTCCTCACGCAAATCTTTGTGCACAAATTGTTGCACCTTATGCCCCAAAAGGACGCATAGCTGTGGTGTCGCAGTCAGGGAATTTTGTTTCTAGTTTTCTCAACTATGCGAATCAGACCGGCATCGGGATCAGTAGATCTATCTCAGCTGGAAATGCTGCAGCAACAGAAATAGTTGATTTTCTTGAGTGGTTTGCTGTCGATCCAGCCACCGACGTTGCTCTTTGCTACCTAGAAGGCTTAGAAAAAGGTAGGGATTTTTTCGAAAGAGTAAAAGAAATAACAAAGGAAATGCCTGTTGTGCTTGTAAAGGGTGGGACTACTGCAGGCGGTCAAAGAGCGGCTGCATCTCATACCGGTTCACTCGCCAGTGACTCTAAAATTTTTGAAGGAATGGCAAGACAAGCTGGTATAACACGTGCTCCCGATATCGAGTCAGCTTTCGAAATTGCCGCTACATTTGCGACTCAACCTTTACCTAACGGGCCTCGCGTACTTGTCCTTACAACAGCAGGGGGATGGGGTGTAGTGACTGCAGATGCAATTAGTCAAAGTTCTGAATTAGTTTTAACCCCTCTGCCAAATGATCTGAAAGAAACAATCAATAAATTACTTCCTCCGCGTTGGAGTAAAAATAACCCGATCGATTTGGCAGGAGGTGAGACCAGAGACACAATCCCAGAACTCCTCTCAGTAGCCTCCAAGCATCCGGAGATTGATTCAATAATTCAACTCGGACTTGGCATACAAGGAAATACCGCGGATCTTGTGCGAACTGGAAAATTCTATCCCGAGCACGGTCTTGAAAGAATTGTCGACTTTCATGAACGACAAGAAAAGAGATACGCGGAGGCTTCGGTTGAATCCTCTTTAGCTTCTGGTAAACCGATTTTAGTCGCCTCAGAATTAGCGACCACTCAACCAGATAACCCTATGGTAAGAAACATCCGTGACTCAAACCGTTTGTGTTACGCGTCAGCCAATAGAGCTGTATCAGCACTCAATCACCTTGTCCGATATTCAAGTTGGCGAAATCAAAGTGATTAAGTTGCTATCGGAAAAAATTTCTTTAGATGCCCTCATCTAAGCCCTTGTTAAGAGGCAGCAAGTCGTCAAACTCTGAAGGCCGGTTTTCTGCTTTAGCTTGAAAAGCTTCTTTCATATCAGCAGGTTGAAACATGCCCGACTGCCAAGTTGCAATGTAATTCAAAGAATCAGAAGTTGAATGGTCTCTTGAATAAGTAATCATTTCCTTTGATCCCCAAATAGCCAGTGGTGATTTTGAAGCAATTTCTTCTGCGATCTCCATTACGCCGTCCAAAAGGGAGTCTTGGTCGGGAAAAACTTCATTTACCAAACCAACCGATTTTGCTTCATCTGCTTTCATTCTTCTTCCGGTGTATGCGAGTTCCCTGCAAACCCCCTCAGGTATGAGTTTCGGAAGCCTTTGAAGAGTCCCTACATCAGCTGTCATACCTATATTTATTTCTTGTATGCAAAAGAAAGCGTCCTCGGATGCGTATCTCATGTCGCATGCTGTAACCATGTCAACTGCACCTCCTATGCAACCACCTTGTATGGCAGCTAATACAGGAATTCGCGCTTTCTCTAAACAATTGAAAGAATCCTGTAAATGAAGAGCATTCTCGCGAAGGTTAGCCCTGACTCGACCTACCTCTGCCTGCGACTCCCCTGATCCCATTGAAAAAACCGCTAAATCCATACCAGCTGAAAAATGTTTTCCCGTTGAAGCTAAAACGATCACTCTGGCTTCTCCACTGGAATTAATTTCACCGATGACTTTTGGCAACTCAGACCAAAAGGCTGGAATCATGGTGTTTAGCTTTTCGCCTCTGTTTAAAGTAACAGTTGCAACACCTTTTTCTATCAAGACATCGAAACACTTGTATTCATTCATGAGACCAAGCTAGCTGAGAGTCGCGAACATAACGACAATTGGGTGGCTATAAGAGGCGTTCTAATATTTTTTTTGGATCCTTTTGAATTCTTGGACCGAGACTAGTGATCACCTCTGAAGCCATGAGGGAACCCATCTCTGCACACTTTTTGAAAGGCAACTTTCGGCTCATGCCAAAAATTACTCCGCTAGCGAATATGTCACCCGCACCTGTACTATCAACCACACCTTTGACCGGAACTGCTTCAATTGCATTTTTTTTAGAATCTTCTACCACTAATGACCCTCTGGAACCGAGTGTTATGAATGCAGCATCTACATTTTTTGAAACTTTTTGAATTGCTTCATCTAAATCTTCGGTCATGTAAAGAGCGCAGATTTCTTTCTCGTTGCAGAAAATATAATCGACAAATTCTTCTAGAAGCCCAAGCCAATCCTCACGGTGTCTCTCTACACAAAAAGTGTCAGATAATGCAAGAGCAACTTTACGATTTGAAGATTTGGAAATTTTCATAGCTTTACGTATGGCTTCTTTGGAGTCGTCCGTATCCCATAAGTACCCCTCACAATAAAGAAGCCCAGAAGAGGCTACTAATTCTTGGCTCACATCTTCTGAGGAAAGGTACGCGGATATACCCAGAAAAGTATTCATTGTTCTCTGAGCATCAGGGGTTACTTGAATTAAACAACGCGCTGTGGGTAAAGCCTCATCAATGCCACAAGAGAAACTAACTTCAGCTTTCGACATCCCCTCTCTGAAAACCTGGCCGAGGTGATCTTCTGAAATTTTGCCAATGTAGGCCGCCGATCCGCCCAATTGAGCGACACCTACCATCGTGTTTGCCGCCGAACCTCCTGGCATTTCTGTGCCCGCTGGCATTGCTGAATACAGTTCAGCGGAGCGTTCTGCAGTTACCAGACTCATCGACCCTTTGATCAAATTTTGGTTTTTAATGAATGTCTCTTCGACTTCAGCTATCACATCGACTATTGCATTGCCCACGCCCACAACATCAAAAAGTTGTTCATTTTCTTTATTTTGAGTCATTTCAACTTTCTAGAGAAGGCAGATGATAAGTGTAGAAGTTATAAAGTTTAAAGATTCATTTTGTCTAACTTACTACTTCAAATGAACCATAGAAGTCAATAATCTTGGTCTGCAAATGGTGAACGCCACCGTTCTCGTCAATTATTTCACATTCAAAAAGTTCCCCTGGTTGAGCCACTCTAATTTCAGGCGTACATTCAATTTTATTTACTACGCCCAAATCGTCATCTAGTCTCTTCTTTACTTCTTGAGCCAACTGATCGGCTTTGATAATTTTTATTCTTGGATTGACATTAAACGAATTTGTCACGTCAGGCCCTGTTACCGAAACTGAGATCTCTTTTCCGGCAACTTGCAGTGTGCAGAAAACGGTGTCTAGATCTTTATTCACATATTTGGGACAACTGACTTCAGTTACCAAATGAGGGTAATCCGGAAGCAAAACTTCTGGAATAGCTTCTTCGATAATTTTAAATTCCATATTATTAGAACTTGAAGCGCAACTTGATAAGAGTATGAGGGTCGCAAGAATTTTCGATGACCGAGTCACAGAAACCGCTACCTGATTTCTCTGGCGAAGTCTAGGGCTTCTTTCCATGAGGCTTTGTTTTCCATCAAGGACTTGAACTGCATTACATGCCTTGGACGGTTAATTCCTAAAACTGCTCTTAGCTTTCCTTCGTTTCCGTATATTGCCGTATAGCGGCCTTCTTCCGGGGAATCCACTATTACCTCAAAATCATCTCCTGGGCTACTGATACCAGCAAGTTGAATTTTTCTATCAAACTGGTCGCTCCAAAACCATGGAATGGGAGAGTACGGCAATGCTTCGGCTTCGGTCTGTAAAAGTCTTAGCGCTGCATGTTTTCCTTGTTCTGCTGCATTGTCCCAGTGCTCCAGTCTTATGCTCTTCCCATAACCTCGGTGATCCCAACGAGCCACATCTCCAGCTGCCACAATATTTGGTGCCGCTAAGCATGTTTGATCACAACAAACCCC
>JASMLT010000026.1 GCA_030748555.1 Acidimicrobiales bacterium | reverse complement strand
CGTTGCGGGACTTAACCCAACATCTCACGACACGAGCTGACGACAGCCATGCACCACCTGTGTAGGGCCCCTAAGGACACCATATCTCTATGGCTTTTCCCTACATGTCAAACCCAGGTAAGGTTCTTCGCGTTGCCTCGAATTAAGCAACATGCTCCGCCGCTTGTGCGGGCCCCCGTCAATTCCTTTGAGTTTTAGCCTTGCGGCCGTACTCCCCAGGCGGGGCACTTAATGCGTTAACTGCGGCGCGGAATCTGTTAGCTAGACCCCACACCTAGTGCCCAACGTTTACGGCGTGGACTACCAGGGTATCTAATCCTGTTCGCTCCCCACGCTTTCGCTCCTCAGCGTCAGTACCGGCCCAGAGTGCTGCCTTCGCAATTGGTGTTCCTCCTGATATCTGCGCATTTCACCGCTACACCAGGAATTCCACACTCCTCTACCGGACTCAAGTCACAGCAGTATCAGGTGGCATCTCGAGGTTGAGCCTCGAGCTTTCACACCTGACTTACCGAACCGCCTACGAGCTCTTTACGCCCAATAAATCCGGACAACGCTCGGTCCCTACGTGTTACCGCGGCTGCTGGCACGTAGTTGGCCGGACCTTATTCTGCAGGTACCGTCATTTTCTTCCCTGCCTAAAGCGGTTTACAACCCTAGAGCCTTCATCCCGCACGCGGCGTGGCTGCGTCAGGCTTTCGCCCATTGCGCAATATTCCCCACTGCTGCCTCCCGTAGGAGTCTGGGCCGTGTCTCAGTCCCAGTGTGGCTGATCGTCCTCTCAGACCAGCTACCCGTCGTTGCCTTGGTGAGCCATTACCTCACCAACTAGCTGATAGGCCGCGAGACCCTCCCGACGCGCCGGAGCATTTCCTCATCAGATCATGCGATCCGATGGGGGTATCCGGTATTAGCCCGAGTTTCCTCGGGTTGTTCCAGTCTTCGGGGCAGGTTTCTCACGTGTTACTCACCCGTTCGCCACTCACTATATGACCCGAAGGTCGAGTTCGTTCGACTTGCATGTGTTAGGCCCGCCGCCAGCGTTCGTCCTGAGCCAGGATCAAACTCTCCGTCAAAATCTCAGTCTCATTCTCAAAGAGGATGAGACTTTGAAATCATGGTGCGATGCCGCCGAAGCGACACCTGCGAGTTTGTAGTCAAAAGGGACACCAATCCCAATCGACCAGGCACAGGTACAAGGTGTCTGACTTAGTCAAACACCGTTGTCCGTCAGTGCTTTATTTATTTCATTGAATTGTTTAGGTTCATCCACGGCGACTCGCGATCGCTTGTGTGGACGACCCGCACTGGCTTTAATTCGTCCTCTATCCCGTTTTCAAGGAGCACCTGATGACCATTAGTCATCTGGCAGACAACCAGAAACAAAATTTCATAGCTGTTTAATGCCCTAAGTCGCTCTTGAATGGCTTTCGCTTAAATCGAGAGCAACCCACCCACGTTAAGCGCGCTAGATGCAAAGATCAAGAACTTGCGGGCAGAAAAACGCTATCCGCTGCAGAGGGATGATCCACCTTATTCAGAGGATTACTTTAAATAATTGTTTAATTAAACAATTACGAGTAAATGGCGATTTTTTTTGCCTTTTTGGATTAAGACGTAATCGCCATTTAACAGCAAGTCATTTGGTAAGGAAACAGCATCCTCGGCTTGCCGATCTCCATTCACCGAGATTCCTCCAGCTGCAATTGTCCGGCGTGCGTCGCCTCTGGAACTACATAAACCGCTCAAAACCAGAACGTCTATCAGGGATTCTTCTCCTTGTTTAAGCTCAGATGCTCTTACTTCTGTTTCAGGGACTATTCCTCTAAGCGCTTCTAATGAGTCCTCTGAAGTTGGTTCACTTCCGAAAAGACCCTGAGTGGCTAGTAGTGCTTGTTCTGCTTCTTCATCACCGTGAACTAAGCGACAGACTTCGGTTGCCAAACGCTGTTGTGCCCTTCGGTCTTCTGGAGACTTGCGGTGATCCACCATTAACTCAGAAATCTCCGACACGGGAATAAGGGTTAGTTGCAGAAGTAGTTTTTCAACATCCCTGTCATCAACATTTATCAAATATTGGTGCAACTCATAAGGTAGAGTTCGTTTCGAGTCAAGCCACAGGGTGCCTTCTGATGTTTTACCGAATTTTGCTCCGTCTGATCTAGTGACTAAAGGAACTGTAAGGCCATAAGCAATTGCAGAACTCCGTCTTCTGATCATGTCGATTCCAGCGGTTATATTTCCCCACTGATCTGAACCTCCGATCTGCATCTCGCATTCATAGTTCTTATGCAACTCAAAAAAGTCGTTTGCCTGAAGAAGCATGTAGCTGAACTCTGTAAATGAAAGCCCTTGTTCGCTTGATAGTCGTGTTTTAACTGATTCTTTTGAAAGCATTGTCCCTACTGTGACGTGCTTTCCGACATCTCTTAGGAAGTCAAGAACGTTTACTTCAGCTGTCCATTCCCGATTATCTACAAGTAAAGCTGCTATTCCTTTTTTCTTTGACTCAGCATCGAAACTAAGAAATGATTCTAGTTGTGCAGCTACAGCTGCGACATTAGAACTCAGCTCATTTTGGTCCAACAGATTTCTTTCTTCAGATCTACCACTTGGATCACCCACCATCCCGGTAGCCCCTCCAGCTAGTGCTATGGGACGGTGTCCCGCATCTTGAAAACGTCTCAAAGTCAGTAGCGGCACCAAGTGTCCGAGATGAAGACTGTCTGCTGTCGGATCAAAACCACAATAGAGGGTAATGGGTCCTTGTTCTAACCTCTCTTGGAGTGCAGTTTGATCTGTGCTGTCTTGAAGAAGCCCTCTTAGGGTTAAATCTTCTAGGATTCCTTTTCTTTCAGTATTGCCCACTAGACCAGTATGGAACATTAACAGACCGAAAGTCGGCAATTTAAAATTTAAGTATCAAGAAAAGTTCCTTGCACCTGCCACCAGTTTGCCTTCAAGGCAGGTCAAACTAGATATATGGCAAGCAGAAATCCGAGATGTGCATTTTTTCTCTTGAGCATTTTTGTCATTTCTCTGATTTCCACGAGTTGTTATACATACGAAACTCTTGAGTTCGACATAAACATTCCAGAACAAGCTGAATCTTCGATCGTTCTAGCTTCAGATGGAACGTTGATCACAACTTTGGTGGCTCCTGAGAATCGGACTAGTGCTAGACGTCTAGAAGAAATTCCTGAAATAGCCCGAAATGCAGTAATAGCTATTGAAGATGAACGCTTTTACCAACATGATGGTTTTGATCTTAAGGGCATTCTGCGAGCTGCTCGTTCAAATCTTGAAGCTGGTGGTATAAGTCAGGGTGGCTCCACGATCACCCAGCAGTATGTCAAGTTGGCGATAATAGAAAATGTCGAACAAACAGCTAGTCGTAAACTCGAAGAACTTTGGTACGCGACCAGATTAGAGGATGAATATGGCAAAGATTTCATTCTTTTGCAGTACCTGAACACCGTCTATTTCGGTCATGGCGCCTATGGAATAAAAGCAGCTGCCCAAACATATTTCAACAAAGATATAAGTGAAATCTCTATCAATGAAGCTGCGCTTCTTGCTGGATTATTGAAGGCTCCTAGCCGTTACGACCCTTTTCGAAACTACTCGCAAAGCCTTCGTAGAAGTCACCTTGTTTTAGATCGGATGGTGGCCAATGGATTCATAACACCAGAGCAACGCGACGAAGCAACTGCATCGCCGCCCAAGCTAGAAGAATATAAACCCAGATTAGAAACCGAATACCCCGCGGGTCATTTTGTTGAAGAAGTCAGAAAATGGTTCTTAGAAAATCCTGCTTTTGGAGCTAATAGGTCAATTCGAGAAATGCTCCTGTACGAAGGTGGTGTCCGCATCGAAACCACCATAGACCTCAGTCTCCAGGCAGCTGCTGAAAAAGCCGTGGAAAACCATCTTCCCTCTAATCGGAATCTTCCAGATGCTTCCGTGGTTGTGATAGATCCACAAACTGGCCAGATAATTGCGATGGTGGGCGGAAGAGATTTTTTTGCTGAAGAAGACGATGCGAAAGTAAATCTCGCTATGGGTAATGGCAGACAAGCTGGGTCTTCTTTTAAACCTATTGGGCTTGCAGCTGCTCTTGAATCCGGTTGGGAAGTGACTGCTACTTATCCAGCACCTAACGTTCTCGAATTTTTTATACCTGGAGCCGATAATGACAACAGGGTTTGGTGGGTTAGCGGCGGCTTAAACGGGCATGACGCTGATGAACCGAAATTCGAAAAAGGGCTCATGGCGCTATTCCAATTTCTGGTTCGGGAAGGTCATATAGAAATCCCAGAAGATCACACGGAAACTATTGAATACAGAGACGACCCTGAAGACGACCCTGAGTTTGTAGATGTGAGACTGAATGAATGGATAAATAATCGAAAATGGGAGCATTCGATGAACTCTTTATTCGACTATCGAATCAAAATGCTTGAAGATGTTCCAGGGTGGAGTTGGGAACCCATCGAAGGTACTGAACTGATACCAATGGATGAACCCCCTGTGGTCGACTTGACTCGTGCGACAAGAAGTTCTTATAACACAGTTTTTGCTCAGTTGAGTATGCAAATGGGAGCTGAAAGGGTTGTGAACTTAGCTAGAAGACTTGGCGTAAAGTCTCCGGTTCAACCTGTGAATTCTAATGTTTTGGGTACCTCTAACGTTACTTTGCTGGATATGGCCAGCGCCTATGGCACATTTGCAAATCGTGGCGTCTATACACCTCCGGCAATGGTGACTCGTGTCACCCGGATGGATGGGACGCCTCTATGGAAATGGAACCGGGAACTTGAACGCGCTCTTGATTCGAAGTTAGTTGATCAACTGACTTGGGTTCTGGAGGGAACAATTACTGAAGGCACCGGTCATAGGGCGAAAATAGGTAGACCTGCAGCCGGTAAAACTGGTACGACACAAAATTATGCTGACGCTCTTTTTGTTGGATACACACCACAGATCGCCACGGCAGTCTGGGTTGGCTATCCAAAAGGACAGATCCCTATGGTTCCTCCTTTAACAGAACGTAAAGTATATGGGGGGACCTTCCCAGCTCTAATTTGGAAAGATGTAATGCTGGCTGCACATGCTGACTTGCCAGTTAAGGATTTTGCAACTCCCCCTGCTTCTTCCACTACCACAATCCCTGATAAGGGAGGTCTAGTCATGCCTGAGCTAATCGGGTTGACTTTAGAAAATGCGGAATTGAATCTAGAAAACGATGGATTGGGGAATCAAACACTTACTGTGATCGAAGTAACAGATGCTGACAGTGAGCCAGGATTGATCCTCGGTCAGTCTCCTGAGGCCGGAACATCGTTGCTTAACTCTTCAAAGATCCTTGTTGAAGTGGCGATTCAGCCTACGGAGACAAGTAAAACGAAAGTCCCCGACCTGATCGGAGAGGTCTTGGTTGATGTGTCACCGTTATTGGCTTCTTTGGGTCTCGGGTATGAAATTGCTCTTATCCCCAACCCTGAAAACGAAAATGAGTTACCGGAAATTATTTGGGCGCAAAATCCTAATCCTGGCACTATGGTCGATTCTGGTTCTGTGATTTCTCTTCGAATGGCCCCATGACTTGAAAGAAAATTTTTCCGAAAAATCAAACTTTGGCCCTACTGCTTCTTTGCTTCTCAAGGTTGCTGCAGTTGCTGGAATAATAGGCCTTTGGGCTTACGCTTTCTTCTTCGCTCCTTCAGGAAACCCTGATCGTGTAGAAAGTGAAGTATGGCTTGAAGAAGCAGAAACTATCTGCTCGCAAGCTCTGGGCGAGATAGCTTTGTTGCCTTTGGCAAAAGAATCGAAAACTCCCACTGACCGTGCCGAAGTAATCGCACAGGGAACGCAAGTGCTTGAAAAAATGAAAGCTAGCTTGGCTGACTTGTCGTTGAATTCCGAGAAGGACAAATTCAATACAGACAGTTGGTTGTCGGACTGGGATACTTATTTGGGAGATAGAAGAAACCATGCAAAACGTTTAACCGACCTAGGCGATATCGAGCCTCTTCTAACAGCAACAGACAGCGGCAAGAGTGTTCTGGAGAGGATGAATGGATTTGCTCGTGTCAATGATCTGGAGTCTTGTATAGACCCTGGGGACTTCTAATCCTTTACATCTTTGAGATTAATTCAAATCCTGTTTCAATCATTCTTGTCAAACCGTCGTCTAAGCTCATCGAATTGATCTCGTCCTTATTGAACCAGCGCAAATCTTGTGATTCGTGATTTCCTACAGGTTCGGAATTTTTAGGAGCGAGCGTTAGATATCTGACGTCGAAATGCTTATGTTCTTTTTCACCGGGCGGGCGCACAATATGTACGTCGAGATCTATTGGAATTTGGTAGATCTTTAAGTTATTGATCCCGGTCTCTTCTTCGGCTTCTCTGAGTGCTACTCGGGCTAAATTAGGGTCACCATCCGCGTGCCCTCCTGGCTGTAACCATTTTTGGAGTTTTGTGTGGAATAAGAGTAAAATTTTATGGTCTTCCTCTCTTACTACTAGTGAAGACCCAGTCAAATGTCCGGTCTGGCACGTTCGATCCAAATGGTTTGGAAACTTTTCAACGAAATCTAGAAAATCGTTTCGGAATTTTGGGTTGCTGCAAGAAGTTATTATTTGAGCAACAGAGATGTCTGTCGAATTGTCTAGATCGTTTTTCTCAAGAAACTTTTTCATTTGAAAGATGTTCGCGGATTTGTGCTGGTGCTTTTAATGTTTCAGTTGTACCTGTCTTTACCCCGACATAAACAATTGTCGCGGTCAGAACAAGCCTCTTTTCGACTTTCACCTCAAAGGAAACGTCAAAAGAGGTATTCCCCCATCTGCTGATGTGTGCTTCGACATTCAACACCTCTCCTATCCCTGCTGGTCCATGCCATTCCAAGTTGACATTCTTAAGCATTAAATCCCATCCTAAAGATTCAAAATCCCCTTCGAATTCACGTAGCCAACTATCAACCACATCATCTAGGTAGGCAAGGTAGTGGGCGTTGAAGACGACTCCTTGTCGATCAACTTCCCCATAACGGATCTTTATGTCCATTGAATACGTCATCTTGACATCATGGAAATTTGTATTTCTAAACGTTTTTTCATTTGTTCTTTTTGAACCTCCACAGCATCTAGACCTGTACCCCCCGGTGTGATCCGTCTATCAATTGCCGCCTCTGGTTTGAAAAAATCTTCTATCTCAGGTCCGAAATTCTCATTTTCTAATACCACCTTCTTGAAATCCTTTTGATCTTCTATTGAAGCTTTGACTAGTCCACCAATCAACGTGTGAGCCTCCCTGAAAGGCATGCCTTTATGAACTAGGTGTTCTGCAAGGTCTATTGCCACCGAGAAAGGTTTATCAGCTGCTTGAGCCATTTTTTCCCTGTTGAAAGTAACAGAATCAAAAATTCCCGTTAATGCCGTTAGAACCAAAGTGTTTGTGTCGAAAGAATCGAATAAGGGTTCCTTGTCTTCTTGCAGATCTTTGTTGTAAGCCAAAGGCAGCCCTTTCAAAACTGTTAATAGTCCTGATAAATGCCCAACTATTCTTCCGGTTTTAGCTCTTGCCAACTCAGCTATATCTGGATTCTTTTTCTGAGGGAGCATGGAGGAACCCGTGGTGTACGCATCATCTATTTCTACGAATCCGAACTCTTCACTGGACCAAAGCACAAGTTCTTCTCCGATTCTGGAAAGATGAACCGCTAATAATGCGTTAACGAATACTGCCTCGGCTACAAAATCTCTGTCAGAAACGGCATCAAGTGAATTTTTGAAAGTTTCTGAGAAACCTAGGGTTTCTGAAGTCATTATGGGATCTATCGGTAAAGAAGAACCAGCTAGTGCTCCTGCTCCTAAAGGAGATACGTCTGTCCTGGCACGAGTTTCTATGATTCTGTCAAAATCTCTTGAAAGAGCCCAAGCATGAGCTAACAGGTGATGTGACAGAAGTACCGGTTGAGCTTGTTGTAAATGTGTGTATCCCGGCAGCCGTGCCGCTCCTGCTTTTTCAGCTTGTTCAATCAATGACTTCTGTAAAGAAACGACGAGTGCTGCTAGTTCATCTAGGCCTTTTAATGTCCATAGCCTGAGATCCGTTACCACTTGATCATTTCTGCTCCTGCCCGTGTGCATCCGAGCTCCAGCCTCACCGGCGATTTCTATGACTCTTCTTTCAACAGCTGTGTGTATATCCTCATCTTCAGGCTGAAAAACAAAAGATCCTGATGTCATCTCTTCTTCAGTCGTCTTAAGCGCATCAAGAATCAACTCTCCATCAGACTTTTCAATCAGACCTACAGAAACGAGCATTTTAACGTGAGCTGCTGAACCTGAGATGTCCTCCCTGTACAGCCTTTTATCTATTTGAAGACTGTCATTTAAGGCTTTTAAAGCGTCTGTCGTTGCTCCGCTTAGTCTTCCTTCCCACAAGGTTGCCATTATGCTCCTCCTTGTTTTCCACCACGTATTGAATCTCTTAACGATTCAGTGCGCAGTCTTAAAGCATTAAGTCGTATGAATCCCTCTGCATCTGCTTGGTTGTATGCGCCAGAATCATCTTCAAAAGTAGCTATGGCCTCATCAAACAAAGTGTCTTCTGATTCTCTTCCGGTAATTTCTATGTTGCCTTTATAGAGTTTGAGTCTGACTTTTCCATTTACCCATCTTTGTGAGTGGTCTATAGCGGTTTGAAGCATCTCCCTCTCCGGGCTGAACCAATAACCGTTATAAATTAGCTCTGCATATTTGGGCATCAATTCATCTTTTAAGTGAGCTACACCTCTGTCTAAAGTTATTGACTCAATCGCTCTGTGTGCTTTCAGCAGGATTGATCCACCCGGAGTTTCGTAAGCTCCTCTTGATTTCATGCCCACATAACGGTTTTCCACTATGTCAGTTCTTCCCACGCCGTTAGTCCCACCTAACCTATTTAGTTCAGTTAAAAGCTCCGCGGGGGACATTTTTACACCATCGATTCCAATTGGGTCTCCATTTTCGAACTCCAAATCTAAATAGGTGGCTTCATTGGGTGCAAGCTCTGGATTCACTGTCCAACGCCACATCTCCGTAGAAGGTTCCTTCCATGGATCTTCTAAAGGACCGCCTTCGTAAGAAATGTGGAGGAGGTTCGCATCCATTGAATAAGGCGACTCGTTGCCTCTTTTCATTTCAACTGGTATCCCATGTTTTTCGGCATAATCTAAGAGGCTTTTTCTTGAACCGAGATCCCATTCTCTCCATGGTGCAATTATGTTAATGCTCGGATTTAGAGCGTAAGCTCCAAGCTCAAAACGAACTTGATCGTTTCCTTTGCCTGTCGCCCCATGACTAATGGCATCCGCTCCTGTCTCTTCTGCTATCTCAACTAATCTTTTTGCTATGAGAGGTCTCGCTATAGAAGTCCCTAGGAGGTACTCTCCTTCATAAATAGCATTCGCTCTAAACATTGGGAACACATACTCAGAAACAAACTCGTCTCTCAAGTCTTCGATATAGATCTCTTTTACATCCATGCTTTGGGCTTTACTGCGCGCTGGTTCAAGTTCTTCTCCCTGACCTAGATCTGCAGTAAATGTCACAACTTCACAGTCATAAGTTTCCTGTAGCCATTTCAAGATTATGGAGGTATCGAGTCCTCCTGAATAAGCAAGTACAACCTTTTTAATATCTTTCATATCTCTCTCATTCACTAATCAGCGGTTCTGATACCTGCTAGATCTTTTAATCTCTCAGATACTTCTTCACCTGTGGTATCGGAAGCAGCGACCAATATGACAGTGTCATCTCCTGCAACCGTCCCTATGATTTCCGGAAGACCCGCCCTGTCAACTGCCGAAGCTACAACGTGTGCAGAACCTGGTGGCGTCCTTAAAACAACGATGTTGTTTGAAACTGATACTTCTACTAGCCACTCTCCCAATACACGCCTGAGGTGATCAACTGGTAAAACTCTTTCTGTCGGATTGTCTGGTACTGCATAGACGCTGTCACCAACAGGAACTCGCACCTTGACAGCTCCGAGTTCTTCGAGATCACGTGAGAGCGTTGCTTGAGTAACGTCTATACCTTCAGCCTTGAGTAGTTCAACAAGTTTTGCTTGACTTGAGACAGCCTGTTCTTCAAGTATCTGTGCAAGTAAATGCTGTCTTTGCGATTTACTCATTTTCTTGACCTTCAGTTAGAAGCCATGAAAGTAGCCCGCGGGCTGCATGCATCCTGTTTTCCGATTGACTCCATACACGGCTCTTCGGTCCGTCTATCACTTCCGCTGTTACCTCTTCACCTCTGTGAGCAGGTAGACAATGAAGGAAAACAGCATCTGGGGAAGCAGATTCCATTAAATTGCTGTCCACCGTAAATGCTTCGAAGGCTTTTTTTCTTTCTTCCATCTCAGATTCTTGACCCATTGAAGTCCATACATCTGTATAAACAATATTCGCACCATCAACCGCATCTCGTGCAAAATCAAATTCACTAACTTTTACATCAACTGCAGCCAATCTGTCCTTATCTATTTCACTCAAGCTGTAATCACTTGGACCAGCGAAACGAATTTCAGCACCTAACATGCCAGCTGCCATTGCTAAAGAACGAAACACGTTATTGCCATCACCTATAAAAGCTAGGCTCTTGCCGTCAATATCCCCGAACTCATTAACTAGTGTCATGACATCAGCTAGTGCCTGCATAGGATGCCCTGTGTCAGAGAGAAGATTCACAATTGGACAAAGTTCCACTTGGGCCATTCTCTCGAGTATTTTGTGATCGAAAACTCTCGCTGCTATGCATTTGTAATAACCAGAAAGGGTTGAAACTGCATCTTCAACAGACTCTCTTTTGTCAAAATCCAGTTCTTCTCCCCGGATGTAGACTGGGTGTCCCCCCAATTGGAAAACCGCCATTTCCATCGAATTACGTGTGCGGTTCGAAGGTTTTTCAAATACCAAAGCGACACCTTCACCTGCTAAAACCTTCGACGGATTAGGGTCAACAGAGAGATCAAGAACTCTGTGTAGTTCTTCTGCATTAAGGTCGTCAACTTCTAAAAAACTTCTCATGATGCATTTTCCTTCCGTGTTTTTAAGACCTTTTCGAGAATCTCCGCTCCTTCAATTATTTCTTCCGAAGAAATTGTCAGAGGTGGAGCTAATCGCAGAGCAGTAGGCGTAACACCATTTAGAACTAGACCCTCTTTCAAACAATCCTGTGCCAAGTCACGAGCGTCGCCCTTTACCAGTCCTTCTTTTTCAATTTCCACTCCCAGTAGAAGCCCTAAACCTCTGACTGAATCGACTCCATCAATATTCGTGATTGCTGCAGCCATCTCTTCGCCTTTTTCTTTAGCTAATTTAGGTGCTTGAATTTCCTCAAGAACCCTCAGAGTTTCTCTTGCAGCAGAGGTTGCTAGCGGTTGTCCAGCGAAAGTGGACCCATGATCGCCAGGTTCAAAAGCGTCTGCTACTTCTGATTTTGCCCAAACAGCTCCGATAGGAACACCATTAGCCATCCCTTTAGCCATTGTTACAATGTCGGGTTTGATATCTGCATGGTGGAACCCAAACCACTCTCCCGTCCTCCCAAGACCGGTTTGGATCTCGTCCATTATCAGAAGCAAACCCTTCTCATCACAAAGCTTTCGGAGCCCCTGTAAGAAATCACTGCTTGCGTTATTAACACCACCTTCACCTTGGATAGGTTCAACTAATACTGCTCCAGTCGTTTGGTCGATGGCCCCTTCAAAGGAAGCTAGATTGTTCCATTCGGCGTATTTAAATCCCTCTGGTAAAGGCATGAACGGCTTATGTTTCTCAGGTTGACCAGTCGCAGCCAAAGTAGCCATAGTCCTACCGTGGAAAGACTTATAAGCGGAAAGCACTCCATGTTTCCCCACACCTTGATATTTTCGGGCTAGCTTCATGGCAGCTTCGTTCGCTTCGGCTCCGGAATTTTGAAATAGGATTTTTCCTGATTGATCGCTCCCTATGTTTATAAGTCTGTCTAAAGTCGCTGCGACTTCAAGTTGTGGTTCTGTAATGAAAAGGTTTGAAACATGCAAAAGCGTGTTTGCTTGTTCTGATATGGCGTTAGCTATTCTTGGGTGGCTGTGCCCTAAACCAGTTACCGCTATTCCGCATAAGAAATCTAAATACCTTTTCCCATCTTTATCGAAGAGTTCTGTGCCGGAACCTTTAACAAATGTCACCGATGGTGTGCCGTAATTAGGCATTAACAACTCAGACCAGTTCATGATTGATCCTGTGCTTGAGTTTCAGGTTTGAATGAATCCAACATGTCTTCTGGTAGAACCATCGTTCCTATTCCAGCGTCTGTGAATAATTCGAGAAGTAAAACGTGGGGTATCCGACCATCAACCATATGGGCTGAAGCCACACCCTCTTTTATTGCATCAATGCATGCTTGTGCTTTGGGGATCATTCCAGACTTGATAATCCCTTTGTCGATCAAATCATTCAAACTTGAAATACCGATCTTTGAAATCTTGCTTGCGGGATCCGTAACATCTTCTAACAGACCCTCTATGTCAGTCAGGTAGAGCAACCTTTCAGCTTTCAAAGAACCAGCTAAGGCAGCTGCCACAGTGTCTGAATTTATGTTGTATGCCTGTCCGTTTAAATCTGTTCCAATGGTGGATATCACGGGAATGAGGTTTTCTTCCATAAGGCATTCCACTATGGAAGGATTTATTTTTACTACATCACCAACGTAACCAAGCGATGAGTCTCTTTGGGTTGCTTCAATTAAATTTGAATCACCTCCTGAGAGACCTACAGCTATTGGAGAATGAACGTTGATACTCGAGACAATGTCTGTATTAACTTTTCCAACGAGGACCATCTGGGCTATTTCTAGAGTCTCCTTATCAGTTACCCTCTGTCCATCCTTAAATTCTGTACTCAAACCTAACCTCTCTACCAGGTCACCAATTTGAGGTCCACCTCCGTGGACTACTACAGGTTTGATGCCTACTGAATGCATCAAAACAATGTCCTGGGCGAATTGGTCAGCTAACTCGTCGCTTTCCATTGCATTGCCACCAAATTTTACGACTACAACTCTCCCAGCAAATCTTGTTATATAGGGAAGGGTTTCCACCAGTACTCCTGCTCTTCTTTCAGGTGAAAAAACCGGCTCTTCTTTGACATTAATATTCTTGTTTTTCATCACGAGGTCCTCATATTTTCATCAATATAGGCGTGCGTTAGATCTGTTGTAACCACGTCAGATTCGCCCCTACCTTGTCCCAGATCGACACTTAATTCTAAGCGTCTTTGAGACATGTGTTTTTCCAAGGCCACAGAGTCGACTTCTTGGGCTTTTCCTTGTGCGTAAACGATTTGACCTCCATAGGAAACTGAGATTCTTTCAGGATCAAACTGAATTCCAGATGCACCTATCTGTGCCGCTATCCGGCCCCAGTAAGGATCCTCCCCATACCATGAGCATTTGATCAACTGGCTATTAGCTGTACTCCTAGCTGCTAATTCAGCCTCTGTGTCGTCTTTTGCTCCACTCACATGGAGAAAAACCGTTTTGGTTGAACCTTCAGCATCATCTGCCATTTGTACAGCTAAATCTTTACACGCTTCGGTCAAGGCCTCTCCAAGGAGCGTAGGATCTTCTACTCCTGACTTGCCATTTGCTAAGAGAATAACCGTGTCATTGGTAGATTCTGCCCCGTCTACTGTCAGGCAATTAAAGGAAACTGAAACTGCTTTTTGTAGGAGTCTTGTGGCCTCCTGCGGGTTTATTGCAGCGTCAGTCGTAAGCACGGAAAGCATGGTTGCCATATTCGGTTGAAGCATTGCCGCTCCTTTGGAAATGCCTCCAACCGAAAAACCTTTCGCTTCAACAAGCGTATTTTTGGGAACCGTGTCTGTGGTCATGATTGCTTTTGCTGCTGTTGTCCCTTGGTCGTCCTTAAGAGAGTCAATTGCACTTTTTATTCCATAGGTGATCTCTTCCATCGGAAGTGGATACCCAATCCACCCTGTTGAACAAACTAGGACTTCACTCGATTCGCATCCGAGACCCTGTGCTGTCAACTCACACATCCGTTCAGCATCCAGCAGACCTTGCTCGCCTGTAGCTGCATTTGCATTTCCACTGTTGAGAACGACAGTAGAAGCAGCACCTCCCGTTGATTCCAAATGTTTACGAGATACTAAGACTGGTGCTGCTGTCATTTTATTTGATGTAAAGACAGCCGCTGCAGGTACCGGTTTTTTGTCCTCGGTTGCAACCAACGCTAGATCCAGTTCGTTGTTATTTTTGATTCCACTTGCCACGCCACTAGCCAAAAAACCTTCAACATCTGTAATCGTCATGGGCTTATTCCAATTGCACTTAGCCCATCTGACTCGTCTAGACCTAGAACTATATTCGCGCATTGAACTGCCTGACCGGAAGCGCCCTTACCCAGATTGTCTATTGCGCAAAATGAAACTAACAGCCCTGTTCTTGGATCGACTCTTGCAGTTAAGTGGGCGGCATTTGATCCAAAAGTTGATTTTGTGGTAGGTGATTTTTCGTTAACCACAATAAAAGGCATACCAGAGTAGGCTTCGGTCAAAATTTGAAGAGCGGCATCTGTATCAAGTTCACCTTTGACTCTCCCGTAGCAAGTAGCAAGAATTCCTCGGTTCATTGGAGCTAAATGCGGTGTGAACAGAACTGATGCATCACCTATGGAACTCCCATTTGACCCAGTGCTAAGCGCCTGTTCAATTTCGGGGGTGTGACGGTGTGAAAGTAAACCATAAGCAGCAAAATTCTCATCAACAGCACAAAATAGACTATTTGGTTGGAGATTTTTCCCTGCACCCGATGCGCCGCTCGCTGCGTCAACAATAATTTCATCGGATTCAATGACTCCTGCCCTTATAAAAGGTGCCAAAGCCAGAGATGCGGCTGTGGGGTAACAGCCAGGCGCAGCTACTAAAGAACTGTTTTCTAGTCCATCTCTAAAAAGTTCGGGAAGACCATAGGATGCAGAATCAAGAAGTTCTGGAACCGTGTGATCTTCTTCATACCATTGCCGGTAGGTTTCGGCGTCTTTGAGTCTAAAATCAGCTCCTAAGTCAACAATCAGTTTTGCAGTCTCGAGGAATTCTGGAATTACTTTTTGAGAGGCTCCATGAGGCAACCCAGTAAAAATAACTTCACATTCACTTAATGGTGCTGAGTCTTTGCCTTCGAACAACATTTCTGGAAATTCGGGTGAAAGATGTGCATGAACGTCAGATATAGCTGTTCCTGCATGAGTCGAGGCAACAGCCGTTTTAACCTCAAAATTGGGGTGTATTGAGCAAATTCTTAATAATTCGGCGCCGGTATAACCCGAAGCGCCAATAATACCTACTGAAAACATAGTATCATCATACAGTTTTATGTATAAAAATTCAATATTTCTAGGTTTTATTTAGATCCACTACCACTTTCCCTACTACTTTACGGTCAGCAATATCCTGCAAAGCCTGATTTGAAGAGTCAAAATCGTAAGTTGGATGCAGCAAAGGGTCCACTTTTCCTTCCCCACTTAAATCTACTACCGACGACATTTGCCTTTTAAAGGAACTCGGATCTCTTCCCAACGAAGCCCCCCAATGCACTCCCACCACTGAGTAATTTTTAAGCAATACATGATTCGTTGCTATCTCTGGTATCCCAGCTACAAAACCAATGACCAATAATCGTCCATTCCATGCCATGCATCTTCTTACTTTTTGAAACATGTCTCCACCAACTGGGTCATAGGCGACATCGACACCTTGGTTGTCTGTAACTTCCCTTACCTTCTCTACAAGATCTTCTTCTTCCTTGTGGTCGATCACTACGTCTGCACCAAGTTCTCTACATGCATCCACCTTCTCCTGCCCACCTGCCACCGCTATGACTCTTGCTCCCGCTGCCAATCCCAACTGTATTGCTGCGGAACCAGTCCCACCTGATGCTCCAGTCACCAATAGCGTTTCTCCACTCTGTATGAGGGCTCGGTCGTGTAAAGCGAACCAGGTTGTTCCATAATTCATTGGCAAAGCAGCGGCCTTAACTTGATCCACCGAGTCGGGCACGCCAAAAGACATATGTGCATGCACTAA
This sequence comes from Acidimicrobiales bacterium, assembly GCA_030748555.1. Lineage (GTDB taxonomy): Bacteria > Actinomycetota > Acidimicrobiia > Acidimicrobiales > MedAcidi-G1 > MedAcidi-G1. Next base: position 4,696 of record JASMLT010000026.1, on the reverse strand, counting down.
AGCCTGCTCAGACAAACCCCCTCCTAGCGAAATGATCTTTTGACCTACACTGAAATCTTCCACTCCTTCACCTAAAGCTATTACTCTGCCTGCTGTTTCACCTCCTGGTGTGAAGGGCAGAGGTGGTTTGACTTGGTACTCTCCTCGACATTGGAGCACATCTGGGAAAGCCAGCCCCACCGCGTCTACTTCTACCAGCAATTGGCCAGCCATGGGTTCTGGAGTTTCCATTTCTTGAAGCTTCAAAGATTCCTTTGGTTCTCCGAGTTCGTGTATTTGCCATGCTTTCATTGTTGGATCCTTTCAAACATTTTTCTCTCCTAGAACCAGTTCAACTCCGAAGTTTTGCAGAAAACTTTTTCTCAACCGATTCGATGCATTCTCCGTGGACTTTTGCTACCTCCGCGTCCGTAAGAGTCCTGTCTTCAGCTTGGAGTCGCAACTTAAACGCAAGACTTCTTCGACCTTCTGAAACGGGCTCCCCTCTGAAAATATCAAACAGGTATATATCCACAAGTAACACTCCGGCTTGTTCTTGTAAACATCTTTTCACTTCATTCGATGAGATGCCTTCATCAACCTCGAATGCTAAGTCAATATCAGACGACGGATAGCGACTAAAAGGCGCATATGAACGGTGCCCATGAGGTATTGATAAAAGGTCATCTATATCAACCTCAAGACATGCAACCCTTTCGCTGACTTCGAATAAAGAAAGAACCGACGGGTCAATTTCCCCTAAGAAACCAACCGTTTTACCTTGAATCTCAATTCGGGATGTTCTAGTGGCATGAAAACCTGGTGGCGAGTCAGTGATTAGTTCGTACTCATCAAAAGCCAACGCATCAGCCAAAGCTGACCAGATCTTGACAATTTCTCCAGCTTCATTCCCAGCAAGAACAGATACAAGTTGCTCTCTCTCATCTGGTAACGGTTGAGGTTTTTCAGGCTGTCTATAGATGTGACCAAGTTCAAAAAGTCTTAGCCCGGTGAGTCTGTGTGACTCGTTATAAGCCAAAGTTTTTAATAAGCCAGGTCGTAAGGAAGAGCGCATTACCGACTCCTCCGCAACTAGAGGATTCGCAACTTTTATTCCATCAGATTTGAGTCCCGCATTTTCCAGTTCGCCGGGAGCAAGAAAGGGAACTGGCATTGCTTCATCTAAACCTAGACCCATCATTGTTGTTCTAATCAAACGACGGTCATTCTGTTTCGCTGTGAGCGAACCAAAGGTTTTAGACTTTGGAACTGTCTTTGTAATCCTTTCGTACCCGTAAATTCTCGCAATCTCTTCAATCACATCAATCTCTAATGAAGTATCCGGTCGAAAGCTTGGAACCATGACATCAATATCCTCATCAGCAGATTCAGTTTCAAAACCTATACGGTCAAGTATCTGGAGAATGTCGTTCTGGTTAAGATCCGTTCCAAGAATGCTGTTAACCCTAGGAATACGAACTTTAATTTTCTCCCTTGCAGGCAGATCACCTTTCTCATCAATTATCCCTGGAGACATGAGCGCTTCAGGTCCCAACAATTCACAGAATCTCAACATGGCGGTTTCAATTACTTCTGGGTCGGTTCCTCTTTCGAAACGAGCTGAAGCTTCGCTTCTCAATCCGAGTCTTCTTGACGTTTTTGCTATTGCTGAAGGATCCCACCATGCCATTTCCAAAGCCACGGTTGAAGTATCTTCACTTATTTCTGTCGAAACACCGCCCATTACACCCGCAATCCCAATCGGCGAATCTGAGCCATCGGTCACCACACCGTCCTGTGCTGTCAGATTTCTTGCAACTCCATCGAGGGTTACAATTTCTTCCCCATCTGCAGCCCATCTGACTCTAAATTCTGAATTTGTTACACAAGCCAAATCGAAAGTGTGGCTGGGTTGACCCAATTCCAGCATTACATAGTTAGATATATCCACAATGTTGTTAACTGGCCTCATACCTAATGACGTAATTCTATTTTTCAACCACTGAGGAGAATCCTGAATTGAAATTCCATCAATTACTCTGGCCACAAAGCGGCCACAAAGATCCGGGGAAACTATCTCAGTTTTCAAAATTTCAGAAATATCTTTCCCTTTTTCAGAAACTTTCGGGGCTGGGATGCTAAAAGGTATTTTTTGATATGCGGCTAAATCACGTGCGACACCAGCTACAGACATAGCATCCGGTCGGTTCGGGTTTACTTCAAGGTCATAGAGGACATCGGATTCAATTCCCAATGAATCAGCTAGAGAAGTTCCCTGTTCGCTTTCATTTCCTAGAATAAGGATTCCGTCATGGTCGTCGCCAAGGTCTATTTCAGCTCCTGAACAAAGCATCCCATTAGACCACTCGCCGCGTAACTTTCGACGGCTTATTTCCATTCCATTGGGCATTATTGTTCCTATGGTCGCGAGTGGAACAAAATCACCGGGAGACATATTAAATGCTCCACAACAAATCTGTAATGATTGACCATCACCACTGTCAACTTCGACTATTTGGATGCGATCTGCGTCAGGATGGGGTCTCAGACCTAAAACCTTTGCCACCACGATACCCTCGAGATGTTCTCCGGTTCGAGTCATATCCTCAACAGCCAAACCCAATTCACTCAACTGTTCGCCTATTAAATCTGGCTCTCCCTCGATAGGGGCAAACTCTTTCAACCAAGAGAGCAGAACTTTCATGACTCCTGAACCTTTTCGAGTTCTAAACGAACCTGTAAAACCTGCATCAGAACTGTGCCAAGAATCGATAGTCGTTACGAAACAACTCACGCAAATCATCAATTTCATGACGCATCAGAGCCAAGCGGTCTAGACCGAATCCGAATGCGAATCCTTGCCATTCTTCAGGATCTAAACCTCCGGCTTTTAAAACCTCTGGGTGCACCATCCCGCAACCACCCAGTTCCAACCATTTGCCACCTGAGTGTCGTATATCAAATTCGGCTGAGGGTTCCGTGAAAGGAAAATAAGATGGTCGAAGTCTCGATTCAAAATCTTTTCCAAAATATGCACTGGTGAAAGTCTCTATTGTTCCAGCTAAATCCCCGAAGGTAATACCTTTGTCGACTACCAATGCTTCGATTTGATGGAAAACAGGCATATGAGTTGAATCTGCTGTATCGCTTCTAAAAACTCTTCCTGGCATGATTGAATAAATTGGCGGGTCTTCCTCCTCCATTACTCTTATTTGAACTGGCGAAGTATGTGTTCTCAAAAGAGTGCTCATGGGGTCTCCATATTCGACATAAAGAGTGTCGTACATGTCACGTGCAGGGTGACCAAGAGGGAAATTAAGAGCCCCGAAATTATGCCATTCGTCTTCTATTTCTGGTCCCTCAGAAACCGTATAGCCCATACCGATAAAGAGGTCTTCCAGTCTTTCCCATGTTTGAGTAACCACATGCCGGTGGCCAAGTCGATGACCTTGGTCAAACTCGGTCAGATCTAGTCTCTCATTTTCTAACTGCTCTCCCCTTATCTCTGAGTCAAGCTTGTTTTTTCTTGCTTCAAGCATTTCCTCGAGTTTCGTGCGAGTCTCATTCAAAACAAGTCCCAATTCTCGACGCTCTTCAGGCTCTAATTCACCTAAGGATCCCTTTGCTTGAGCAGTTAACGACTGTTTACCCAACAGTTCAACTTCTACTTTCTTCAAGGCTTCTAAATCGGAAGACTCTTCAATCTTTCCTTTTGCCTCTTCTAAATGCAGGTCATAATCTTGATTCATTCTCAAATACCAGTTGTAAGTTTTTCGAATCCGTTTATCGAAGGTTACGCCATATGAATAGGCTTAGAAGGGTTATTTTACTGAAACACTAAATACGCGATCTTTTAATTCCATACAGAACAACCGCACCCGCAGTCGCTACATTCAGAGATTCAACAGTATTTTCAATTGGCACAGTAACAATCTCGTCACATAAGGCCTCTACGTCCTTTGGTAAACCCCTAGGTTCATTTCCTAAAATCACCGCTATTTGAGTGTTATCAGCAACATTTTCTGGGGCTATCCCACCAGAAGGTGAAGTAGCTACAAATCTGTAATCAGACTTTTTCAATTCTCCAAATAGTTTTTCGTAAGGGAATTCTTCATCTATCACAGTAAATCTCGTTCTAAAAAATGAACCTGCAGATGATCTAACCACTTTTGGGTTGTACGGATCAACACCTCCATGAAAAAGAACCCCTGAAGCGCCAAATGCTTCTGCTGTTCTGATCAAATTGCCACAATTGCCAGGATCAGCAACACCGGACAAAATAAGCAGTAAGCCTTTTTTCTCAACAAGACTTCCTAAATTGATCCCATGTTGGTTAACAGAAGCTATGGCGGGTTGAGGATTACGTAAGGTGGTTAAACCGTCAAAGATCTTTCTAGCAACCAAATGAAATTGAATTTTTTCCTGACTTAAAACCCCTAACAGGTCATGGTCTAATTCATCTTCAGGCAAAATAACCTCATCAATTTCGAGGCCTGCACCTATTGCTTCTTCAACGAGTCTTGGGCCTTCGACCACAAAGAGTCCTTCCAATTCTCGGACTTCCGCATCTCTCGCTAAACGCCGCATTCTCCGAATACGTTGACTGTTGAACGACATCTTAGTAATTAAGTACTCTTCTCAGATCCTCTTGGTCAAAGGAAATCCATAAAGTGCCATCGGTGATTACTGTTTGGAAATTTCCACTAGTTGTGCAAAT
>JASMLT010000025.1 GCA_030748555.1 Acidimicrobiales bacterium | reverse complement strand
GGCCATTCTGAAAAATGTCCTACTAGACCGTGGCGAATGGTGAGAATAGAGTCCACAACTTGGCCTGTGGATTTATCTGTGTATAGAAACATTTTTCTTGTGGAAACATTTTATTTTTATGTGGATTTCTTAGGTGGGGCTTGATTATTTTCCACCTCTGAGTATTGTGTCTTTTATCAGTTCACGAGAATAATTTCGGATGTACCCAATACTTTGAAATGAAGTCACCGCTTTGAATCAAAATATTGAGACCCTGAAAATTGAACCGTAAATTGAGATTTTAGAGATGGCCGTAAAGCCAACAGATTTCTTTATGAAGTCAAACTCTAAAATAGGAGTGGCTCCAAGGAGTTAACCGATTTATCGGAAGGCTACTTGGAGCTACTTTCATTTATGGGCTATTACTTTAGAGACTCCAAAAGTTCAGCAACAGCTCCGTTTTCAATGGCTTCATTTGACCTTTTTAGTCCTTCACCTATGTCTTGAACAACACCCCCAACTACTAATCCAGCAGAAGCATTCAATAAGACCATTTCACGCCTTGCGCCTGTTTCACGTCCATTGAAAATTTCTCTGGCTATCTCAGCGTTCCTCGCGGGTGTGCCACCTTTAAGATCTTCTCTGGGGTAAAAAGGGATTCCGAAATCCGAGGGATCCAAAGTCCATTCTGAAATTTTATTGTCTTTTAATTCAACTATCTGGGTGGTGCCGGTTACAGAAATTTCGTCAACTCCACCATCACCGGTGACAATCCAAGCATGTTTAGATCCATTGACAAGTAGAACTTCTGCCATCTGTGTCGCGAGTTTTGAACTGACAGTTCCGATTAAATGCCTTCTTATTCTACCGGGGTGAGAAAGTGGGCCAAGTATATTAAAAACTGTCGGGACACCTATACCAGCTCGAACAGGACCTGCAAATCGCATTGCGGGATGAAAAGTTTTAGCAAATGCAAAGCCTAAGCGATTTTTCTTTACCTGCTCTGCCACTTCAATCGGAGTTTGTTCGACAGGTAAACCTAAAGCATCTAAAAGATCGAAAGCCCCAGAAGTAGACGAGGCTTTTCTGTTCCCGTGCTTACAAACTATTGCTCCTGATGCAGCCGCTACAAATGAGGCCATTGTCGAGACGTTTAAAGCTGCTTCACGTCTTTGTGGCGAGCCACCGGTTCCTACTATGTCTACCGCATCCTCGGGCAATGGCAGAGATTCCGAGGCATTAAGCATGGCACGAACAAGTCCGGTTATTTCTTCAGTTGTCTCACCTTTAATTTTTAAGGCAACGAGAAAAGCAGAAATTTGTGAAGGGTCGGCCTCGCCAGAAAGAATTTCACTTAATACTGATTCTGTTTTTTCTGCTGTTAAGTTTTTCCCCTCGCACAAGTCAGAAAGAAGTCCCGGCCAGCCTCCATGTTTTTCAAGCATCGTTCCCCCATTGGAAATTCCCGAATTTTCTCAATTCACATCTTGTTAAATTCTATTCCAAGCTTTAGGCACAACTAATAAAAATTAGGATAAGTAAAAAGAAGAGTAAATTTTTGTTGTTTATTACCTCTTTATTGAGACAAACTATGTATTGGTGAGCCGACTGGGTGATCGCGGTGCTTTTAGTATCGAGGAAGGTCGGGGCTCCACAGGGCAGAATGCTGGCTAACAGCCAGTCAGGGCGACCTGAAGGAAAGTGCCACAGAGAATAGACCGCCGATGATTCGATTTCGAAAACAGGCAAGGGTGAAACGGTGCGGTAAGAGCGCACCAGCGAACAAGGTGACTCGTTCGGCTAGGTAAACCCCATTCGGAGCAAGGTCAAGAAGGGAGAGGACGGCTCGTCCGATGACACTCCCAGGTGGACCGCATAGATGGATGATCACACAACTGGATCTGGAAAGATTCAGTGGACAGAACCCCGCCTATAGGTCGGCTCACCATCTAAATTTGATTGCCACCACCAGTAAAATGTGAAAGAATTGAGTATGGAAACTTTAAGTACAGATTGCACATGTGGCACAAACTGCGAATGCACAGAAGAAGTCAATTGCGGTTGCACATGTTGGAAAGAAGAAAATTAGTCATTTCACTGCTAATAGTGAGAATTTAAGCTTCAGGCCGAAGTCGGGCAGACACCTGAGTTAGACATTCCATTCTGGACAAGTCTTGTTACTACATTTTCAACTGAAGGCGACCAACTCTGACCATTTGGTGAAGAATCAGTTTCGATTGCAGTTGTGACTGAATCAACACCTGATACTAAACCAGTAGCTGCCAAGGCTAAAGTCATCGAGAAAATCACTGCAGCGTATCTTTTCATAGATATATGTTAACTCAATCTTTGAATTGAGACTATTTCTAGTTGATAAATTCAGGTGATAATTGTCACCAGATGTTCAAGCAACAAGATTAAAATTATGAAGAACAGGTCCGTACTGGCCTATTTTTATGCTCATTGAAGAGCCTGGAGAAACATGACACTTCCAAGAAACTCCAGCATCTAGCCCCAATACCCACGCTAAAGTTGCCTTTATAGGAGAAACGTGAGTAACTACTACGATTTCCTTATTTTTTGAAATTTCTGCAATTTCATCACATGCCTCAGCCACTCTGATCCCTAAATCAGATAATGACTCCCCTCCATCTGGCGCCCAGTTGACATCAGAGCGCCAGTTTTCCCAAATTGACTTATCGATACTTTCTATTGATCTTCCCTCTAGTTCGCCATAGTCGAGTTCCAGCCATCTTGGATCTGATTTAACCGTATTACTTATGTAACTTGCAGTTTCCATAGTCCGTTTTAGCGGACTGGAAATAACCAAATCAACCTCACCTAAACGGTTTGCCAACTCTTCCGCTTGTTCCCTACCAGTTTGGTCAAGCTCGGGATCATCTCTTCCCAACAATTTCCCCGCCGCATTAACCTCTGTTCTTCCGTGGCGCACTACATGCAACATCAATTCCCCTCCAAAGCAAGCAAATGACCATTCTTCAGGAAAGCTTTTAAATTTACTTGTTTATTAAGTTCAAATTTTCTCCAGGCCCATAAAGTGATAATGACTCCTAATATCTCTAAAATCATTCCAGTGGGCAAGAAAGAAAATTCCAGACGACTCACTTCAGTTCCCAATAAATCTCGTCCAGTAACAGGCCACCAAAAAATCTCTGTTTCAGTCCAAGTCCCATCAAGCACCAAATGCGTTAAAAGACCGATAGGAAGCGGTAGTAATTTCTGTTGGATTTTTCGATTGCCTCTTCCTAAGAGCATTATTGACGACAATACAAGGACACCAAAAAATAATGTATGGAACAACCATTGAAAACCAAGCATCGTTTCCACCAGAGGTAGTAATGCTCCAAGTGCCAGCAACCTGTAGTCAAGAAAGGGGCTCCTGAAAATCACAGCTATGCCCAATACCGAAGTGACGCAAAACCATAAAAACATTTAACGAACTACTAGTCGCCCACATTCTGAGCATTCAGTTAGAGCACCAACCTCAAGTCCTTTAATACGGTCCGTTTCCATCGCTGACATTGTTAAATGGCAACCGTTGCAAGTGGGTCCATTAAAGCGAACGACGGCATCTGAGGGGAAATGTTCACGGTGGGCTTCATAACTTTTCAAAATTTCATCGGTTAAAACTTTTACGGTTTCCCCACGTCTATCTTTTGCTTCCAATATCTTCTGTCTTAATTCATTTTCATTACGTTTGATGGCACCTTCAAGGACTTGAATATCTTTATTTATAACTTCAAGCTCTGAACTTAACTCATTGATAGTGGTAGTTGAATCTTCAATTTGGCTTAAGATTTCGAGCAATTCAGATTCCAACGTATCTTGCCTATCTTTCAAGTGGCCGATTTCGTCCTGAAGGCTTTTTGCCTCTTTTTCGGTTGTTATAACTCCGCTGTACAACTTCTCGTCCACTTCTTTCAATCTTGTTTCAATAGAAGAAAGTTCCAGTTCAAGCCTTTTTTCATTTTTTCGGATCTCCACGCTTTCAGCTTGCTTTACGAAAATTAGATCTTCAGTCACGCTTTTCGTTTCCAACACTGAACTTAGTTTCTCCCGCTCTGGCAAAGTATTAATTTGGTGCTCGAGTTGAGCTAAAAGTGCATCTTCGCCTTGAAGACCAAATAGTTGCTCTACAGCGTCGCCGGGCACAATAAGATTTTCCACGAGGCCATGTTAGGGCAAGTTTTGGAGTACGTAAATTTCAGTAAGTGCCACCGAGTTTAGTGTGATCCCAGGAAATAATTTCGTGCGGTTCAACAATTACCGCTGTTCTCTTGAGTGACATCTGTTTCGCAGCTTCTGCAAGAATCTCCTCTCCGATTTCCGGTTGGTTCCTAACCATTACAGCTTTGGCATATTTTTCGACATTTTCCGGTTTACTCTCAAGTACAGCCTTCCCCTTGATCATCACGCCACGTAACTTCTCATAGACAATGCCATCTTCTAAAAGAACGGTTATTTGTGGATTTCTCTGTAAATTCAAAATCTTCTGTGAGCGGGTGTAGGTTTCGAAAACGATCTTTTGATCAACAACTGCAAACCAGAGAGTAGTCAGGTGCGGCCAACCATCATGCCCCATGCAAGACACTTGAAGACTCTTCTGTTCCTCGATGAAAAGTTTCATCTCCTCATCTGTCATACGAATCAAATCTCGCCGATTACTACTCATCTGCCCTCGCTCTTACTCGTTAAACAATCTTAATATGATAAAAATTGACTTAAATGTAGTGTACGCCTGACCAAGTGGAGCGTGTGCCCTCTGGGCACAGTAATGGCAGATCGAAGCTAAACGAGCATTAAATTCTGTTCTTTTGTGTCACTGTTTGGGATTCGTGATTTGCATTTTTCTATCTTCTATTTTCTTAACTTCTAAACCTGCCAATTCGACCAAGACCGGCAATGACAAAAACGGTGCTTGCGGGTAATGTTCAGTTGTAAGCATTTTGGAGAATCATGGCAAAACCCAATGACAAGCAATTGCAAATGATCCTTGAGGACATGGTTATCGCGCGAACTCAAGCGAGTAGACTTTGGAATCTACAACGTCAAGGGCAGGTGGGAACGATTGCCCCAATCGACGGACATGAAGCAGCAGTCGTTGGCGCAGTTCATGCACTTGAAACTGAAAGTGATTGGGTTCTTCCGCAGTATCGCGAACCGCTGGGGCTTAGGAGATATGGTCCAGAAGTATTAGATACTTTTATGCTTTACAACCTTGGTCATCCCGCTGGAGGTCATATTCCTGATCCGGTAAAAGTTGCTCCTTCACAAATTTCTCTCGGCGCGTCAATACCTCATGCTGTTGGACTTGCATGGGGAATGTCACTGAAAGATGAACCAGGTGTAGTTCTAGTTTTCTTCGGAGACGGAGCAAGCTCAGAAGGAGATTTTTACGAGGCTGGCAATCTTGCTGGAGTTTTAAAAGCGCCTGTAATTCTTTTTTGCGTAAATAACCAGTGGGCTATATCCACGCCCACACATCTCCAAACTGCAGCTGATAGCTTCGCTTCAAAAGCTGAAGCTTTTGGGATCCCAGGTGTAACTGTTGATGGCAATGACCCAATAGCCGTTTACGAAGCTGTCTTTAACGCTCGTAAAAGGGCAACAAGTGGAAAAGGCCCAACTTTGATAGAAGCCAATGTCTATCGATTAGGCGCTCATACAACAGCAGATGATCCAACTAGATATGTCCCCTCCGATGAGTTGTCAGCTGCGCAGAAAAAAGATCCCGTTCACACATTCATAAAAGATTTAACAGCCAGAGGCCTCTGGAGTGACACTAAGCAAGATGAAATAGAGACTGCTGCACTCGAAAGAATAGATGAAGCTTTCGAAAAGGCAAAAAATACTCCCCTTTCTGCAAATTCTCTAATGGACCATTGTTTTGTTTCGGATACTCCGAGACAACTTCGACAGAGATCCTTTCTTATGGATTCAACGGGTAAGTCAAATGAGCATTAAAGCCTCTGAGCTTTCCATGCTGGAGGCTATTAATGAAACCTTACATAGCGAAATGGCACGAGATGAACGGATTGTTCTTTTAGGGGAAGATATTGGCAGAAACGGTGGAGTGTTTAGAGCAACCGAAGGGTTGATTGAAAAGTTCGGTGAGAGCAGAGTAGTTGACACGCCGATCTCTGAAGCCGCCATTGCAGGTTCAGCTGTTGGCTTGGCAATGGCCGGACTGATTCCCGTCGCCGAAATACAATTTCTAGGTTTTTCATATCAAGCAATGCACCAAATCGCAGGACAAATAGCACGGTTGCGTTACAGGACTCAAAGCCGTTTCGAATCGCAGATAACAATTCGAGCTCCTTTTGGAGGTGGTGTGAGAACTCCTGAACTGCATTCAGACTCTCTGGAAGCCCAATTCGCAAACATCCCAGGCCTGAAAATCGTTTTACCTTCTACAGCATCTGATGCAAAAGGGTTACTTACTTCTGCAATACGCGACCCCGATCCTGTACTTTTTCTTGAACCTCTACGCGGATATAGAGGTATTCGTGATTTGGTTCCAGACGAAGAACACATTGTTCCCTTAGGTAAGGCAAATCTGATAAAGAAGGGTGATGACGTAGTCATAATTTCATGGAGCTATCAAGTTGAACTTTCACGGCGAGTTGCTGAATCGCTCGAAGGGGATGGGATTTCCGCTGCCGTATTGGATCTTCGCAGTATCGTTCCACTGGATATAGAAGCTTTAACGCAAATCGTTTCCCACTGTGGAAGAGCAGTAGTAGTTCAGGAAGCACCAGAAACTGGTGGTTTCGCATCTGAAATAATCGCCACTATTAACGATGAATGCTTCTGGTCATTGGAAGCACCCGTCGTAAGAGTTTCCGGTTTCGATGTGCCTTATCCAGTAGGGATGTTAGAAAATTTCTATGTTCCAGATGAATCACGAATAAGATCAGCTGTTTTGAAAACAATGGAGAACGACTAAAACATGGCTTTTGCATTTCGTTTACCTGATATCGGCGAAGGCCTGGAAGACGCTGAAATAGTCGCATGGTATGTATCACCAGGCGATGTGGTGGAACGCGATCAGTCTCTTTTGGAAGTATTGACTGACAAGGCCAGTTCAGAATTACCTTCTCCGGTAGCGGGAAAAGTCTTGAAACTAAGCGGAGAAGAAGGTGACAGGATAAAAGTTGGAGATGTTCTAATTGAGATTGAGGAACTGGATTCCGCTCCCCCTCAAGAAAACTCTTTAGAAGAAAATATTGAAGTCGAAGCGGCTGAACAAGAAAAAACTGTTTCGAATATCGGGAAGCAAGAGAGTTTTATTTCAGTCGCACCGAAAGTTAAAGCCTCCCCTGCTACAAGAAAACTAGCTCGCGAACTAGCAGTTGATATTTCATTGATTTCCGGAACAGGATCGTCTGGTCGGATAACCAACGATGATGTGCGCTTAGCTGCTAGATCTGATGAGATGGCAAGCCAGTCCCCATCCCCAGTCGCTGATATTGAAAGTTCTGCACCTCTACAGGATCAGGCTGGCCTTGGTTACATGGAACACGGGGAACACAGCATTAAAGGTGTGCGCGGAGTGGTAGCGAAAAACATGTCAGCTGCGTGGTCAGAAATACCTCACATCCACTCGTTGGATGAAGTCGACGCTTCTTTACTTGTAGATTTTAGAAATCGCTTGAAAAAGCTCAACCATCAGGGTGCTGCAAAGATCACTCCCCTCTCAATTATCGCAGCGGCAACCGTGAGAGCGCTGAAAAAGTACCCGATGATGAACGGTCATGTTATAGGCAGTCCAGCTGAGAAGATAATAATCCCCCCTTCGGTGAACTTGGGAATAGCCGTAGCTTCAGATTCAGGACTATTAGTTCCAGTAATCAATGATGCAAATAACCTTGACATTTTTGAGCTCGCTGAAAAAATTTCTGAACTGGTAGAAGTAGCACGTGATAATAAAATCTCCGCTCATCAAATGCAGGGGGCGACTTTTACTATCACCAACTATGGCGCACTGGGGGGACGTTGGGCTCTTCCAGTAATTTCCTTGGGTCAGGCAGGGATCCTTGGTATTGGTAAAATCGAAGAACGTCCCGTTGTCATAGACGGAAAAGTAGAGGCAAGACCCACCTTGCCGATAGTTCTAGGAGCGGATCATCGCCTAATTGATGGTGATGTTTCCGAAGCTTTTAAAAATTCGATAATGAGCGACCTTCTGGAACCACTGAACCTACTGGTTGCAGAGTGAGGTCTCCTTGGTAGTAGGTGAGGTTTCATCATCAGTTGACTTGCTCGTCATAGGAGGAGGTCCCGGCGGCTATGCGGCTGCACTGAACGCAAGTCGATTAGGTAGAACAGTTTCACTAGTTGAGAATCGATTCGTGGGGGGGACTTGTCTTAATGTTGGTTGTATCCCATCCAAGGCTTTAATCGAGATCGCAGATCTAGCTCACCTTGGAAGCAACACCGAAGATTCAGGAGTAACGATTTCCACAAGCGTTGACATGTCTAAAGTTAATGAGACTGTGAAAAAACTCGTAACTGATTTGAGTAATGGTGTTGCATTTCTACTGGACAAGGCGGGAGTTAACGTCATTAATGGGACAGCGAGGTTTACTAGACCAAACAGAGTTGCGGTGGAAAGCGAAGGGGGCCATTTAGAGCATCTGGAATTTCGCGATGCAATTGTGGCGACTGGGTCTTCCCCAATAATTCTTCCGAATTTGCCTTTAGACGGCAAAACGGTTGTCGATTCAGAAGCATTGCTCTTTCAGGATTCAATCCCCGGCCACCTGACTCTCGTCGGAGGAGGTTATATAGGAGTTGAACTAGCCACTGTTTATGCAAAATTGGGATCACGAGTGGTTATTGTCGAATCTGAAGAACAGCTACTACCAGGATTCAATAAGCAATTAAGTAAAAAACTGGAAAATGGTCTTCGCTCATTAGGGATTGGGATCTGTCTTGGACACCGAGCTGTTTCATTTGGTGAAAATGAGCTAATTATTGAAAATGGCAAAGAAACTTCTTCTATGCCCACCGACCTAGTGGGAGTTGTGGCTGGAAGAAAACCAAACAGTGACACTGTTAATATCGTAGAAAGCGGGGCCTCTCTGCTCCCCACGGGCCATGTAGAAGTTGACCCACAGCGACGCGCTACTGAACATGTTTTCGCTATCGGTGATTTAACACTGGGTCCTGCTTTAGCACATAAAGCTACTGCTGAAGCTAAGGTTGCGGCTGATGTGGCTTGCGGAGTCTCAAATGATTTTGAACCGAATTGCATACCTATGGTTGTATTCAGCGATCCCCAGATAGTAACTGTTGGAATAGACCCAGACATTCACGAGCATTCCAGAACAAGCTTTAAATCTTTTCGTTTTCCCTTTTCAGCCTCCTCAAGAGCGAAAACGCTCGGCGATGAATCAGGATTTGTAAATATCGTGGCCGATGAAGAAGGAACTGTTGTTGGCTTTCAAGCTATAGGAAAACACGTTGCTGAATTAGCTGGTGAGGCCTCTTTAGCTATTGAGACTGCTACAAGTATTGACGACCTCGTCGGCACTATCCACGCTCACCCCACGATGGGTGAAACTATTTATGAAGCCGCTCTTGGGCTTGCAGGTGAACCACTTCATTTGTCAGGTAAATAGTTTTCCCTGTCGACCATTTGTGGAAATTTTAATTTCTACTTTCACTACTCAGTATTAATTCTCCAGAAAGCCTACGATCATTCAGATGGATTTAAATTTCGATTTAGAAGACCGACACAAAGCAGGTCTAAGGAAGTGGGACAAGTATGGGCCCGGTTTTATACCCGCTTGGGTGGCAGAACATGATTTTGGATCCCCACCTGCCGTTCACGAAAAACTCTCTCATGTGTTGTCACTGGGTGCATTTGGTTATCACGACGAAGATCGGAAACTCGGAGAGTCGTTCGCCTTTTGGGCCGACTGTAGAAATTCTTGGCAGCTTAACCCAGAGCGAGTAATACCGACCGTAACAGTGCTTCAAGGAGTCGCTGCATGTGTGGAGGCTTTCAGTTCAGTCGGAGACGGAATTTTATACAACACCCCCTCTTACCCACCTTTTCTTGATTTGCCTTCACATGCAAAAAGGCGTTCCGTTGAATGGCCTCTAATTAAATCTGAGACAGGCTGGCATTATGACATAGACTCGCTCGAAGAAATTTTGAAAGCCGACCGAGACATACGGATTTTACTTCTATGCAACCCACACAACCCGACAGGTGTTGTGCTAAAAGAAAGTGAACTCTCTCAGATCGTTAACCTGTGCCATAAGTACAATCTCACGTTAATTTCAGATGAAATTCACTCTGATTTTGTTTACAAAGAATCAACCCACATCCCAACTTTGACGGTCGATGGTGCGGATTCAGTGGCGATTTCACTCACTTCTGGGGCTAAAAGTTTTGCTCTTGCAGGTATGCGATGTGCTGTCGCAGTCCCCGGGGATGACAGTCTTAAAGAAAAACTTTTAGAAGTACCAAAATTTCTTCTGGGAGGTGCCAATCGAATGGGTTGTGTGGCAACAATAGCGGCGTGGGAAACAGGTTATGACTGGATGGATGAGCTTATTCGAACACTCGATGATCGACGGTTGCATCTTAAATCTCGGCTTGACGAGGAAATTCCTGAAGTGAAAATGTTTCTCCCTGATTCGACTTTCCTAGCGTGGATAGACCTTTCAGAGTTCAATCCTGGGGACAAACCTGCCAAATGGTTGCGTGAAAAAACCGGAATAGCTTCTGGTAACGGTCCTGATTTTGGTTCTGGTGGCGAAAAACACGTTCGTTTGACTTTTGGCACTTCAGCAAGTCTTCTTGATGAAATGATAGAAAGAATCGTTAAAGGCCTGACTTAAGATGATCAACAATTTAGGTCCTCAAGGGGCTTTACGTTTTCAAAAATCTCTATCGGGAATAGCCAGTGCTGCCTTAGCAATCGCTTTCGGGGAGTTAGTCGCGTCCATCACCAACAAAACAACTTCTTTAATTTTGGCTGTCGGCGAATTCATTGTTGACATAACTCCTGGGGATGTGGTTCGTACCAGTATCGAAACATTAGGAAACTCTCAAAAAATTGTACTTCTGACTGTTATAACCATCCTTGCACTTCTTTTTGGAGGGTTATTGGGTTTGCTTTTACTTAAACAGCCCGAAATGAGTTATTCACTTTTCATTCTTTTTGGAGTTTTTGGGGGTTGGACTTTGAATCGTGACCCTCTCACCTCCACAGTCGCCGCTCTTTCCGTTTCTGCTCTAGCCACCCTGATTGGGGTCTCGACGTTTTTCCTTTTGAACACTGTTTTAGATCGACCTGTGAACGTAGATTTCGAAGATCCGACACACAGATATGCAGATCGGCGTCAATTTCTGAACTGGGCTACTGGAATCTCTGTAGCTGCGGGAACTATGACTGGCGTTGGGAGACTTCTACTCAAGGATGACACAGTTCAAAATATTCGTGAGAGTATTGTTTTGCCTGACACTGAAGAAAAAAATGACCAGCTTGGTAGCAACAATACAACTTCCGAATCCTCTTCTCTGAATGCGACACCCCCAGAAGAAACAGATCTTCTATCGTTTTCTGAGATGAACGAGATCGAAGGCATTTCACCATATATAACTTCGAATAACGATTTTTATCGAATAGATACTGCATTGAGGGTTCCAACGATCGAACCAGCCGATTGGAATCTCACAGTTGATGGTCTCGTAACTAATCCGTATGAACTTTCTTATGAAGAAATACTTGAGATGGAATTTGTTAAAAAAGACGTGACATTAGCCTGTGTCTCTAATGAGATAGGGGGATCATTAGTGGGAAATGCTGTTTGGACTGGTGTTCCATTGAGTGAAATCATTTCCAGATCTGAACCTACATCAAGTGCGGAACAAGTTATGTGTCACTCCGTTGACGGTTTTACTGCCGGTTTTCCGATTGAAAATATTTTCGACGGACGAACAGCTCTTTTGGCAGTCGGGATGAATGGCGTACCCTTGCCGGTTATTCATGGCTTTCCTGCCCGTTTAGTGGTAGCTGGCTTATACGGCTATGTTTCCGCTGTTAAATGGATCAAGCGAATTGAGATTTGCAAGTGGGAAGGAAATAACGGGTATTGGATACCTCGTGGGTGGTCCAAAAAGGCTCCTATAAAAATCGCCTCGAGGATTGATGTACCCAGGGAGAGAAGAATCAGCGCTGGGATTATCGCAGTTGCAGGAGTGGCTTGGGCGCCACTTTCCGGAGTTAAAACTGTGGAGATTTCTTTTAATTCCGAACCTTGGCGGGAATGCAATTTAGGCGTCTCATTAAGTGGTGAATCATGGACCCAGTGGGCATACAAATGGGATGCGGCACCAGGAAAATATGAAATCAAAGTCAGAGCTATCGACAGTAACGGCGTTATCCAGTCTTCAAAAGTTGTAAATCCTGCACCTAATGGGGCGGAAGGATTAGATCAAATTTCAGTTCGGGTTGTTTGATCAGTTGTTAACCTGCGGCAACTGTCGTGGTGGTTTCAGCAGTTGTCGATTCAGCAACTGTCGTTGTGGTTTCAACAACCGTTTCGCTGGAAGTTTCAGTTTCAGTGGAGG
Source organism: Acidimicrobiales bacterium (assembly GCA_030748555.1). Classification (GTDB taxonomy): domain Bacteria; phylum Actinomycetota; class Acidimicrobiia; order Acidimicrobiales; family MedAcidi-G1; genus MedAcidi-G1. The sequence continues at coordinate 8,411 of JASMLT010000025.1, read as the reverse complement.
CTTCTGCTTCACCGCCTTCTTGTGGTGCCTCTGTGGTGGTGGTTGTAGTTGGAACGCTTGGAACCCCATCAGTCGCTAGACCTCTTTCTTCAAGAGCGGCGACATGCGCTGCTCGCGTACCATTTCCATACCACCCATCTGCCTCTATCCCGAGAACCGTTTGAAGTGCTTCAGCCACAGAACTAGGACCCCATTGATAAGAAGCAGTTAATATTGCTTCCACTTCACTGTCACCAACGACAGTATCGATGATTGACGGCAGCGTTGGAAGCTGTGCCGTGGTTGTCGTAACTTGCACGTCTTCTACTTCAGACATCGTGGTTGTGGTAACAATCAACGGTTCTGGCTGTGGTGGAGCAACAGCTAGAAGCTCAATTTCAGTCTCTAAATCAAGTACATCTTCTCTGAGTTGCACGAGTTCAGCTCTAAGAGTTTGAATTTCATCATCATTACTTTCAAAAAGGCCGCATCCAGTAGCGACAACAGAGAGGCTTATGAGTATGGCAGTTGGAATTAGAGAATTATTCATTCAGACAGTATTCCAGAGATGCGAGCCAATAACGAGTCAGACCTGAATTTTTCTCAATCCTTGACCGTAATATTCACAGAAACAGACTGAGAGCGCCTCCCAAATTGATCATTCGCAGTAACGAAAAAAATGTAATTCTGACCCGCCTGTAAATTTTTTACAGCATGGTTGAACCAGGTTATTCCTTCAGCTTTTTTCCATGGATTTCCCACCTTTTGGGATATCCAGTCGTCGTAAGTGCTTAGCCTTACCGCCACGTTTGGAAGTCGCGTGCTGGCACAATCACCTGCTGGTCCCCAGGCTATGACCCCAAGCAGTACTGGCAATACTGACCCTGTGGTTACAGGGCCTCCTCCATCTCCGAGGCATGAACCTATTTTTTCTTCTCCCCCGACACAAAGCCACTGTGATGAGTCGAATGTGGACCACTGCCCACAACGATTAACAGTTGGATTAAAAAGAATTGAACCTTGTGCCTCTCGAAGGATTGTTTCTTTTTCAGCTTCTCCTGCGACCGTTGAGCCCCAACCTGCTGTTTTTATTTCTGTGCCGTCTAAAGGCAGTTGGATGTTTGTTTCCCAGGGGAGCCAATTTGCTTCAGTTGAACTAACAGGTGTTAAGAGTTCAAGGAGAGCCAAGTCATGTGTCAGAGGGTCCGACAAGTATCCGCCGTGTATGTGTATTTTCTTGACCTGCAGGCGATCTTCTTGTTTTACTGTTGACAGGTCTGCTATTCCAGTTGCCACTTCTATATTGGATGACGTTTTTCCGCCGTCCACACAGTGAGCCGCTGTTATCACCCATGTCGGAGTAATTAAACTTCCAGCGCAAAACCTTGCCTCTGTTGCATCTGTCACTCCTGGAGTCAGAAGGGCGACAATATGTGAATTGTCTGAAATTTGGGCTTTTTCTCCGCCTATGATCATTTTTTCAGGAGTGTATTCTCCGCTTCTAACAGCAACTCGAGGGATCGTTTCGGATCGGATATTTAGAGGAGTGCTTGTTGATCCTTCTGGGTCGTAATGCTCTATTGAGAAAGTGACTCCGTTTAATTTTTCTGCATAGTCCCAACTGATAAGAGCTTCTCCGGAATCGGTTTCAGCCTTAACATTGAAAGGTGGTAGCGGCGCATCTGAAAGAGTCGTTCTTGGGGTATCGATTTCAGTAATAATTGGTTCGGAATATGGTGTTTTAGTTGATCCATTTTGGGCGAGTATTTGAAAAATGTAGCTTAAACCGCTTTCAAGATTTTCTATTTCGTGTTCATTTCCTTCTATTCCGGATATCCACGTCCACTGCCAACCAACATACGAAGTTATCCATTCTGTGTAAAAGCTGACCCTCGTCATTATTTCCACATCTGCTGCACACTCATCTGTGTCATCAGTCATTCCATATGAAGTAATTCCTGCTAAGAACCAGGATCCGTCAACTTCTATTACATTTGGTCCCCCGCTGTCTCCTGAACAAGCTCCTTTTCGAGCAGGGGAATTAGAACAAATTCTGCTTGCAGCTATGAAGTCAGTGTCTGAACCGCAGAACTGATAATCATGGCTTCCAATTACGTTTGCGACGGTTGATTTAAGGTCGTCTGGATATGGCCCTTTGTTAACCACATCCTCACTACCCCATCCTGTCTTAAGAACCGGGGTTCCGTCAGTCGGCAGTGTCGGCTCTTCAAGCCAAGGTATTGGTGTGGCCATCTGTGAAGGTACAGGTTTCGTTAGGCGCATTAGTGCTATGTCGTTATTTACGTTTCTGTCGTAAGAGGGGTGTGGGTAAATAGCTTTAACTTCAAAAATGTCTTCGTTGCCAAAAGTTGAAAGTTTACGTCTTCCGGCTAAAACTTTGATTTCAGATGCTTGCAGATATCCGGTGCCTTCATCAACGAGACAGTGGGCGGCGGTTAGAACCCATTCAGCTTTTATCAAAGTTCCACCACAGTATTGGTCCTGTAGAGGATTATCTCCGTCCATTATTCCGACTTGAAAAGACATGTCGCCAGATTTTTCTTCCTCTGCACCAACTATAAAGGGGGTCGTTTTTGAAATATCCGAGTCAACAATTTGCTTATTCCTAACTGATGTTTTAGTAGCAGTAGTTGAAGTTACAGGCTTCCAATTCGCCTGTTCCCCTACAGTGATAGGTCCAAATGTTTCTGTGCCATCTGTTGTAACCAAAAAAATCTCGCTTTGGCTTCTACCCAAACTATTTGTTCCATCTGATTTTGTAAATGCGATGTATTTTCCGTCAGGCGACCAGGCAGGTTCAGTTTTGGAAAGGTCATCTTGAGTTATTTGACGTCTATCTGTACCGTCCGGATTTATTGTGAAAATGTTCTCAGATCCATCACTGTTGCTTAAAAAAGCAATCTTTGTCCCGTCAGGTGACCATGTTGGCCAAACATCACCAATACCTTGATTATCGGTTATTTGAGTTATGGAGTCGTCTTCAGTGTCAAGAATGTAAATCTCTGTATCTCCATCCATCCTGCCGGAAAACGCTATTTTACTTCCCACAGGTGCCCACGCCGGTATAGACCACCCGCCTGTATTGACTTCGTTCAATAGACGTGATCTGCTGCCATCGGAGTTCATTATGTGTAGGCGGTAGGTGTCGTTTATTTTTCTTTCGAAAACTATCTGCTTTCCATCAGGCGACCATGTTGCAAATGCATCTTCTGAGAAACTGCTGGTCAGATTTTTTAAGCCTGTTCCGTCGGCATTGACGACAAAAATGTCCCCTGGTGCTGTACCATGCTTGGCGTCGAAAGCTATCTTTGTTCCATCAGGTGAGTAAACTCCAGACCAGTCATCAACTTCATTGTTGGTTATTTGGTTTAGACCTGTTCCGTCAGCGTTGACTGTATAAAGCTCCCAGTCTCCATCTCTGTCGCTCATGAAAAGTATCTCACCAGGAATGCTTGGTTCTGCTGTGAGTTCATATGGAGCTGGATAAGTCTGTCTATAGCGGATTGTGAATTCTGTTCCTTCTTGTTGGAATTCTTCTGTGGTTTCCCAATTTAACTTTGCTGAATCTATTCCTGTTGTAACACTAAGTTTGATCGGCCCTGTATTCGAAGTTTCATTGGCAACCGTTTCAGTATTACTACTTTCAACAGTTTCCGCCGAGTCACCTTTCGCTACCCCTCCTTCTTTTAGAGAGGCGTCGATTCCTGCTAGAAATGTGAGGACGCTTCCTCCGAGCATCTGTGCTTGTGATTCGCTTAGGCAGTAATAATCAGACACCCAGTTAAGAGCTTCTATTTCTTGTTCGTTCCAAACCGTTTTATATCTATTTGGGCCTGTTGGATCAAGGTCTTTACCCAAATTGCTTTCACAGTCATCTCCGGTCGCCTGAGCAATAGCTACAAGTAAGAATCGGAGAACTTCGACACCAGCCTTTTGTAGCTCTCCGGGATTTTCATATCCCAGATATTCAGCTGCCCAAATAAGGTCTTCCAGGCCTTCTGTCGGGTATCCCGTTTCAACACTTACTGCGTCTGCTGCGACTGTTCCCAACTGCGAAACAAGAAGAGAAGCAACGATGAAAAAAATTGTTAAAACTTGGAGGCATCTGGATGATTTCACCCTTGAAGGTTAGATGAATCTGGAGGATTTAGCTTTCATTTCCCCGCTTTTGCATTTTCCCTTCTATGCGTGTCTACTTGAGTTTCTGTCTTATCAACTCGCCGCTCTACTTGCTGCTACCTCCTGGGCTCTAAGCAGTTTGATCGCTGCGGAACCTTCGCGTCGTCTTGGAGGTGCAAGATTTTGCAGGATAAGGATGCTCTATGTGAGTGTCATGCTGATAATAGCGGCGACAATTTCAGGAGGTTTGGGTACTTTAAATTTTAGTGACACCGCACTCGTTGCCGTATCAGGTCTTATAGGAATCTTTGTCGGCGATGTGGCTCTATTCACAGCTATGGCCAGAATTGGACCTAGAAGAACCGGAATGCTCTTCACCTTAAATGCTCCAATGACAGCAATAGGTGGAGCGCTTTTCTTTGAAGAAAGACTAACTGTCTCTTCCTTCACCGGGTCTGCTCTCATTCTTCTTGGTATAACACTGGCAATTGTGTTTGGGAATCCTTCTGGAGAAACAGGAGTGTTTGAGCGTATTCAAGGCTCGCTTTTTGTAGGAATTTTCTGGGCTGCCATTGGTGCGCTGGGACAGGCCGGTGGCGCCTTAGCTGCGAAACCAATTTTGGATGATGGTGCGGACACACTTGCTGTTGCAGCTTTAAGAGCGCTTATTGCCACAGTTGCCATGTGGCTTGTTCCTAAGCAAACCGACAAATTGACCCGTTCTGTAGCGAAAACTCCCCTTTTGAAACATGATCAGCTCAAATTGGCCACCAGTGCTCTGATAGCAATGGTGTGTGGAATGACTCTTCTTCTTTACGCCCTTGGCAATGGTGATGCAGGAATTGTCTCCATACTTTCAGCGACTACACCGGTTTTACTGTTACCTCTTCAGGCTGTCGTTACGAAGAAAATGCCGATTCCATTTGCGTGGTTCGGTGCGATTCTCGCTGTTCTGGGAACTTCTTTTCTTATTTGATCGCCTTAGAGACGATCATTTAATGAACTTCGTTGCTTTTTCTCGAGGAGAAAGAAAATCACTACGGTGATTATTGGATACAAACCCAGAATTCCACTGTAATGACTCAGGGTTTGATAGTCAGTCACGGTCACCACTAATCCGGATCCAAGTCCGGCTAGTCCTCCTGATGCCGTCATTGAAAGGTCAGCTAAACCTTGAATTCGAACCTTTTCCGGACCATCAAATTCACTTGCAATTAATGCTGAACTTGCAACTAATCCGAAACTCCAACCAAGACCTATGAGGAAAAGACCCATAAAAACACCAAGTGAATCTTGAGGTTCTGTGTGAGATGCAAGCTCAGATCCGATCACTAAAAGTGAGCCTCCGAGAGCTATTACAGATTTTGCTCCAATCTTGGCGGTTAGAACCCCTACAAGTGGTGAGAATGCGTACATTCCGATTATGTGAAGCGATATTACAAAGCCAACTATTTCAAGTTGGTGACCGCCATCTTTAAGATGCAATGGCGTCATTGTCATAACTCCAACCATTACCACATGGCCCACAACCATGGATCCGACAGAAAGGCGCCCTACTTTTGATGAGAAAAGTATCTTGAAGGCTTTTTTTAGTGAAGTTTGCTTCTCCCCTTCAGTTCCTATGCCTCCTGTTACAAGTAGAGGGTCCGGTCTGAGCCACTTACGAATGGTTAGAGCTGCCAACAGGAAAAGCAAGCCTGAAACGATATAAGGGCCTGCAAGTTCCGGAGCGCCAAGAAAGTCTCCTAGTTTTTTGGCAGGGCCGAGACCAAGAGAAGGTCCTAGTACCGAGCCTATTGTCGACGCCCAAACCAAGTTGCCGATCGCCGACGCTTTGCTTTCTTCAGGTGCTAAATCTGCTGCTGCGAAACGTGCCGCCAAGTTCGCACCGTTGCCTACTCCAACGCCAAGAATGCCAAGTGGTAGAAATATGTAAATTTCTGTAATTGCGGCTGTCATTGCTAAAACCGCTCCAAGCACGGCAGTCGCGTAACCAGCGACTATCCCTGGACGTCTTCCTTTAGCTGTCATTATTTTGGCTAATGGCAAAGTTGATAGCGCCGCTCCTGTAGTTAGACAAGCAGCAGCTAACGCCCCGAGCGTTTCGTTTCCTGTTATTTCCTCTCCGAGAACCGCAGCAGCCGAGTAGGCGCTTGTTATAGCCGCACCTGCCGGCACCAAACCCGACATTAAGGTCCTGAGGGTTCGTTTCTGAAGGTCGGCATATTGCACCGACTCGTTCGTTGCATGCGCTTTCGACATTCACGAAGCGTACGGCACTTATCCCTATTTAGTTGTTATTTCGTGAGATCTGATTAAATGTTTCGAAGTTTTATGAAAAGAAAAGCCAATTTAGAGATTGATGCGGTTTCAGCAAAACGCATTGCTGTAGCTGCTCAGGGTTTCAACCGTCAGCGCCCCAAAGGGAAAGTCGATCAAAGGCATTTCAGACGCGTGTTCGATGATACAGGTCTCGTGCAACTTGATTCGGTTCAAGCGGTCTGCAGGTCTCATTATTTGGTTTTTTTCAGTCGTTTGGGAAAATATGACCGATTCAAATTAGACGATTGGATTTGGCACTCTGAGGAAAGTTTCGAATCCTGGGCGCATGAGGCATCAATTCTGCCTGTCGAAACAGAACCTTTCGTTCGTTGGAAGAAAAGCAGAGCACGCAAAGGGGAAACTTGGAAAGGTCTTTTTGAGTTGGCCAACTCTCAGGAAAAATATGTTAATGACGTAATGGATCAAGTGTTGTCGTCTACGTCTCCTATTAAAGCTTCTGAATTGAGTGACCCGCGAGGTCGCTCAGGTTCATGGTGGAGTGGCCGTTCAGACGGCCAGAAGACGCTTGATTGGCTTTTCAGAATTGGTGAAATAGCTGTAAAAAGGGATAACAATTTTTCCAGAAGCTACGTCCCATTCCACTCGGCGATCCCAAGTGATATCCATTCTCTCCCCGACCCCTTGGAAAGTGAGTCAATCAAGGAGTTGATCCTGATCGCTGCGCGTTGCAACGGAATCGGAACCGTTAATGACATCGCTGATTATTTCAGGATGAAACCTTCTTTTGTACATGAAGCGATCCCTCCCCTTTTGGAAGAGAAAAAATTGATCCCTGCCAATGTTGAAGGGTGGAATGAAAACGCATATCTGCACCCTTCTGTTTCATCACCTAAGAAAATAATGTCCAGAGCCCTACTGTCGCCTTTTGATTCCCTGGTTTGGAATCGACCACGCATTGAAAGGCTTTTTAATTTCAAGTACAGATTAGAAATATATGTTCCTCGTGATAAACGAAAATACGGTTACTATGTTTTACCTTTTCTGTTAAATGAAAATCTGGTGGCTCGTGTGGATTTAAAAGCTGATCGTCATGAAGGGAAGTTGCTCATTAAAGGGGTCTATTTAGAAGCAGGGACGGATCCGGAAATGGTTCTTTCGGAACTTGCAAAAGAAGTCAGTGACCTTTCTGAGTTCCTTGACCTTTCAGAAGTGTTGATTACTGGAAGGAGCAAGTCCGCGATTCTTCTTCGCTCGTTTTTAGATTCGAATCAACTAACAGCTAAGAGCGCTATTGAGGTTAGACCTAAAAGCAATCCAATGACCTGACTTTTCAACATCATTTCTTTCAAGAAAAATCTCGCAAGTAGAACTGTTACTGCCGGGTAAAAAGAAGCTAGGACTGAGACCAAACTAAGCAGTCCTTTGTTCAATGCAGCTAGTAAAACGACATTAGCGAGTGTGTCGAAAATCCCCGCCCCGATTATGTAAGGAGTGGAGTTTTGTTCTGGTTTAATTTTTTTCCTTCCGATAATCACGAAAAGGAAAATAGCGACCACTGAAAAGACTCGCGAGCCGACAACAGGCCAAGGTGCTGTTGTCTCTGAAGTTCCGTCAATGACAATAAAGAAAGCTCCGAAGGCTAACCCAGCTATCAAGGCTTCGAATATCAATAAACCTTTAATCACAGTCCGTTCACCTGGTGTCCAAGAGACCAAAAATATTGCTAGCAGCCCAACAAATACCCCAACAGTTTGTTGTGTTGAGAGTCTTTCCCCTGAAAGTAAGCCCCAAATAACAGGCAGAGTTGCGCACGCTACCGCTGTGATTGGAGCAACTATTGCCATTGGCCCTTTTGCTAGACCTCTGTATAGAAGAGTTAGTCCACATAAACCAAAACTTGATGCCAGAGCCCCTAGGAAGAAATCACCAGTTTTAAATTCTTCGGCCATCAATGGAGCTATGACCAGAATTATTACAAGTCCTAGAAAATGTGAGATTGCCAGCACAGA
>JASMLT010000024.1 GCA_030748555.1 Acidimicrobiales bacterium | reverse complement strand
GCTCTTCGGCTTCTTCGGCTGCTGGCTCTTCGGCTTCTTCGGCTGCTGGCTCTTCAGCTTCTTCAGCTGCTTTTGCTGCTTCTTGAGCTTTCCGAGAAGGCTTCGACTCAGCGACAGGCGGTTCTGTCACACTGGTTCCTTCAGGTAAGCCTTTGAAATCATCCCAAGCGCCTGAAATTTTCAATAACTTCTCAACTCTCTCTGACGGCTGCGCCCCATTATTGAGCCAATGTACAGCTTTCTCATTCTCAATTTCTATGACTGAAGGATCCTGCTTTGGATCATAAAAGCCTATAACTTCAATGAATTTACCATTGCGTGCTTTACGCTTATCCGCCGCTACCACTCGATAGGTCGGCTGCTTCTTCTTGCCCATTCGCATCAAACGAAGTCTTACGGTCACGTCTATACCACTCTCTCTTTTTCTAATTCATACCAAAGATATTTTTGCATCTTTACAGTCCAACAGTCTGCCTTATTCTGACAGGATTCACGCCACTTTAAATAAACACGTAAAAAAATTCAGATCTTTACATTCTCATTCTTCAGATCAATTCTAAATGGTAAAAACCAATATTCAAGCATCTCCTACTGATACTCATCATCTAATGACGCAAGGCGAACAACGGCTTCTGAAATTTTCTCTCCCCTGATGTACTCAAGAGTGACTTCATCATCTGGAAGTCGAAGTTGGATATCAGCCCTTAAAGCCTGCATATTTAGAATTGGCCGCCTATTCACACGAATAATTAAGTCCCCTACTTCCAATCCTGCTTTATGCGCCGGTGAGGATTCTTGAACTTCTATTATCAAAGCTCCTGCTCTCCCATCCGTGGGCGTCTCTCCAAGTATTCCCAGAAAAGCAGTTCCTATAGGTTCTCCGGAAATTAAACGTTGCGCCACAAGTAAAACAGTGTCACTAGGTATAGCGAAACCAACTCCGACGTTTGCTGACAAAAAGCCCTCTGTTCTTATTGAGGTGTTCATTCCTATTACATGTCCGTTTCTATCAGCAAGTGGTCCTCCCGAATTGCCCGGGTTAATAGGGGCATCAGTTTGTATCATTGCAACCCCTGCGCATTCAGCGCTCATCATCCCCGCTATTTCGCAGCCGTACGAAGGTTCCACTCGCCCAATCGCGCTTACTATTCCGGCTGTAACTGTTTGATTCAATTCAAAAGGACTTCCGACTGCTACAGCTAATTGCCCCACACGCAGATTTTGACTTGAAGCAAATTGTGCGGGCGTCAAACTGTTATCAACATCATCAAGCTCGATAACTGCCACATCCCGTCTGATGTCTGAGCCGATGACTTTAGCTTCCACCATTCTTCCGCTAGGCAGAAGCACTTGAAGCGTTTCGGAGTCTTCCAAGACATGGGCATTAGTGACAACACGTCGCTCATCGTCTAAAACTATTCCTGATCCTTGTCCTGTTTCAGAACGAACTATTACTACAGAACGAGAGACTGTGTCTGCTACTGCTACCACAGGTTCTACTTCTGAATTGGTCAGAGTCATTTCCGCAATAATCGCTGCTACTTCACTTTCAGTTAGTTCTGACGAATTATTGACAAGTGCCTCCATCAACTCTTGAACTGCGACGATTTGACTTGATGCCAAATTTACTGACGAGACTTCGCTATCATCCCCATTTATAACCCAACTAAAAATTAACGCGCCGGTTAAGAGAACTATAAATAAACCTGCAGCAAGGAATAACAGTCCAATTTTTCTCATATTTTTCTGATCTGAGATTACGGGTGCAGGCAGCAAATCTGGAAACGTTTGTTCGTTTTGGTCATAACTCTGCGGTTCTGATTCATTCGTCTTTTCTTCTACAAACGGTTCTAGATCTTCTTCCATTAGGTAAATCTATTATCTTTAAGATCAAAAAGAGCTTAATATTTCATCCTTTTATCAATCTGGGCAACCAAATTGTAAAAGTAGAACCCACACCCTTGGTTGAGCGAACGGTGCTCTTGCCGCCATGGCTTTCAACAATGGTTTTCACTATGGCCAAGCCAAGACCCGAACGGCCAGCTTCTCGCGCTGATACCTCATCGGCCTTCCAAAACCGGTCGAAAACTTTTTCAGAATCTTTAGGTTCTAGTCCCGGCCCTTCATCACGAACAGAGATCCAAACCATTTCTTTATCACTTCCAGCTTTTACATAAATGTGTTTGCCCTTTTCCGATACCCGAATCGAGTTGCTTAAAATATTGGCGAAAGCACGTCTCAGTGCTGAGGGGTCACCTAAGACTTTCAAATGTGAGTCGCAGTCACTCTCCAGTAGCACTCCTGACGACTTTGCTTCTGCTTGGAAATCTTGAACTGTATTGATGACTAATTCCGATAAATCTAGATCAGTTCGTTGCAAGTCCGGTCGTTCGTGATGAGCATAGAGAAGCAGGTCGTCTACTAGTTTCCCCATCCGGTCTGATGCCCGACTTGCCACCTCGCCAGCCGTGACAAAATCCTCGATTGTCGAATCTGGGTCGGCTATTACGACTTCCAAATTTGCCCTCAGGACAGCTAAAGGGTTTCGCAGTTCATGTGCTGCTTCTTCAACAAATTCGCGTTGGTTCCGAAAAGCCTTGTCCAGTCTTTCAAGCATGTCATCGAAAGTGTCTGCAAGGTCGCGCAGTTCATCTGAGGGTCCTCTTAAATCGATTCTTTTCGACAAATCGGTGGCTGATATTTCACGTGCTGCAGTAGTGATATGTTTTATAGGTTTCAAAACTATTCCTGCTACATACCAGCCAACTGAAAGGCTTATGAGTAGTAGTCCAGCGAGAGCTAGGAATATGTAGTTACGCAACTGTTCAACCGCGTTTTGGTTGACTTTTTCTTCAAACAGTGTGAATTCTTGGATCCCTTCAAATTGATCAGACTCACCTTTTTGCAATTCCTCTTGTCCGATCTCGATGTTTTGCTGTGAGATCTTCTCATCTGAAAGTGACTGCGAAAACGAAAGGTAGATTACACCTAAAACTATTGAAGCTAACCCGAATAGGAGAACGGAGTAAAGCAAAGTTATTCGTGTTCTAATACTCCCGAGTCTTTGGGTTTTTTCTTTTGAATCCAATGCTTAACCCTGCTTCTCTAAAGTCCCTCTAGTGAACTTCTAATAACCGGTAACCACTACCGACAACTGTTTCTATTAAATCAATCTCATCATCGACTGATATTTTCCGTCTCAAAGTTCCTACCGTTACGCGCACTGTGTTTGTAACAGGGTCAGCATGCTCATCCCATACATGGTCCAGTAGCTCTGATTGGGAAATTACTTGACCAGGTTTGGACATAAAGTACCGCAATAGTGTGAATTCTTTTGAAGTTAGTTCAAGTACTCTTTCGCCTCTTTTAGCTATATGTCTGGAGGTGTCGACCATCAGGGGACCTATCTCTATAACAGAGCCTGTCCGTCCGGAGTCGCGTCGTAATAATGATCGAACTCTTGCAGCCAGTTCATCAAAAGAAAAAGGTTTTACTAAATAGTCATCGGCACCTACATCTAAGCCTTGGATCCGATCTTCAATAGTGTCTCTAGCCGTTAGCATCAGCACTCGTGGAGTAATCCCCTGAAATGACGAAGTTCTAAGCGAGTTACATACCTCCAAACCGTCTAAGTCAGGCATGTTCAGATCCAAACAAACCAAATCGTATGGATTCCACGATGCTTTTGCTAAAGCTTCTTCACCGCTTGTAGCCGTATCCACTGCATAACCTTCTCGCTTTAGTCCACGCGCTAAAGCTGCCACCAGATCTGGTTCATCATCAACTACTAGAATACGCACACTTTGACGCTACCTTGGTCAGCAAATGTGGGGTAATCGGAGTGGCTATTTCTAGCTAGCCAGTATGCCGAGGCGTTCTGCTGAACGCGCTGCCTCTACTCTTTCGCTGACAACTTTTGAAGAACCACCTGAAGCCATCGAAACCCCGTAAAGGCAATCTGCAGCTTCCATGGTCCTCTTTTGGTGTGAAACTATTAGAAGTTGAGATTCATTGCGGAATTGATCCACCAATCCGAGGAAACGGACAAGGTTTGCGTCATCTAATGCTGCTTCAACTTCGTCCATTACATAAAAAGGTGAAGGTCGGCTTCTGAAAACTGCAAAAAGAAAAGCGAGGGCTGTCAAAGATCTTTCGCCTCCAGAAAGCAGGGAAAGTTTTTTAACATTTTTTCCTGATGGTCGAGCTTCAATATCTATTCCTGTACCCAGAAGATTTTCCGGGTCAGTTAAAGATAGTTTTCCGTGCCCGCCTGGGAATAGGACCTCAAACAATTCGCTGAAGTTGGTTGTCACTTCAGCGAATGCTGAAGCGAAAACTTCTTTGATTTCAATATCAATAGAACGAATTACCTTTCGAAGTTCTTTTCTGGTTGACCGGACATCTTCAAGTTGTTCTTCGAGAAATTCATAGCGCTCTTTTAGATCGTCGAATTCGTGTAATGCCAAAGGATTTATTGGTCCTATGAGTTTCAGTTCTCTCTCGAGTTCTGCTATTCGTTCAGAGACGTTTAACCCTTCGGGCAATTCTGGAGCTGAAAGTTCGCCTATTGAATTGGGCTCTCTGTCGAATTCAGATCTCATCATTTCGGTCAAATTCTCCAGTTTTAATCGAGTCTCAGCTCTTTCTATTTCTAAGCGAGACTGTTCATCTCTTAAAGTCCTTATATCGTCTTCTATTTTTCTGCGTGACGATCTAAGCTCATCTAATTGCGAAGTCACTTCTCGGACACGATCAGATTTATCCCTTCTGTGCATTCTCAAATCCTCTAAACGCTCTTCTATGATTTCAGTTCTGCTGTCAAGTGAGTCAATTAAGAAAACTGTAGCTTTCTCTTTCTTTTCAATTATTTCGCTTCGATTAGTCACCTCTTTTCTTTCTCCGGAAAGTCTTTCTAATCGCGCATCGAGTTCACTCACTCTGGCTTTTACGACAGCTAACCTCCCTTGAATATCCGCAGACCTTACTTCGCATTCTGTTCGTCTAGCAGCGGTTTCAGCAGATCTGCTTTCAAGTCGACTTCTTTCATCTGTCATTCTCTGGGCAGCCTGAACTGACGTTTTTTCTGCTTCTTCTAGTTCTTCTAAACGAATTTGCAATTCAGTGATTTGACGTGTTTCATTCCTGATTCGATGATCATTTTCATTGATTCGATCTTGTATTACTTGATTTTCTACATCATTGGCTTTTTGTTCAACTCTAATTTTCTGAAGTGTCTCAGACAACGAATACTCACTACGTTTACATTCTTCAAACTTTTTTTGTGTCTCTGCTAAATGATTTTCAATCTCTTTGATTTGTTCTTCCGTTTCGGAAAAGAGGAGTTGTTTGTCTTCCACCTTTTTCTCTTCAGTTGAGAGACGATTTTCGGCATCTTTCAAGATGTTCTTGATGTTCCCCTGGTCCTTTTGGCCGAGTCTCCATCCAAGAGAACCAAATCTATCTCCGCGCTTATTAACAACTGTGATTTCGGGATTGTTTACAACAATTTCAACTATGTCGTGCAGGTCACCTTCATGAACTACCACATTGCAAAGAAGTTGGTCTAGAAACGGGTTAAGGGTTTCATTTGTTGAACTAATGTGACGTCGAAGTGGGTTTTCAGCATTTGTCGAGTGCAATTTTTCAAATCGTGTGTCAATAGCCACCACAGAAGCGGATCTAGTTTCTATACCAATATTGCTTAATGCTTCTATTGCGTTTTCTTTTGTATCGAAAATAACCGTAGAAAAAAGATCTCCGACTGCAGACTCAAAAGCCTTTTCAAAGCCGGTCTCGATTTCAATTAAATCTCTCAAAAAACCTAGGCTCCCGCTGCTCGTTACTGTCTGCTCATCTGTAGAAATTTGACCGATACTGCTGATTGCCTGAGTCAAAGCCTCTATCTCTATTCGCGTGCCTCTTAAATCTGCTTTTGCTTCGGCTAATTCTTCCCATGCAGAATTGCGAATATTTCTTTGTCGCTTTAATTCTTCCTGGTCATGAATGATGCTTCCTGTTAAAGCCTCATTTTCTTGTCTTGCTGAACTCAGGTCGCTAGTTAGTGAGCTTAATCTTTTATTGAGTTCTATTTCTGGTTGTTTGACTTCATCCAACTTTGCTTGGAAACGATTTTTTTCAGCCTCTTTTTGATCGACTGAAGCTTTTAGAACACCTAGTTCTCCACGTATCTCCGAAGCACGGCCTCCAATTACAGGAACCCCGTCAGCCCAATCGGTTTTAAATGTTGCCCAATCATCTGTTAATTCTTCTTCCAGTTGTTTCAGGGTTTCAATCTCGGGGGAAAGCAATTCTTCTTCTTTGGTTAAACTTTCCTCTTCTTTTTTTGCTTTAATCAGTTCAACCTCTAATCCGGCTATTACTTCTGATGACACGAGAGTGTCGCGATCTCGTTCTATTCCTTTTTGGCGTTCCAGTAAAACTGCTTTTAGACCTCGCGCTCGTTCTCTGAGAGCTTCAAAACGGACTAATTGGTCACCTAAGTCGTCTTCTCCTCTTGTGGCTAACTCAGTTTCAGCTGTTGAAATTTCAGTTTCGAAGCGTTTTAGCTCATTAACGCTGCGAGTTTCCTGTTTGGCGAGATCTGATCGTCTCTCTGACTCGCTTGAAGCTAGGTTCTTCAATTCGTTGAATTCTTTACTGAATCGGAATAAGCGAAGAGATTTTAATTCTTCCAAGAAATTGCCATGTTTTCTCGCTGCTTCTGCTTGTCTTTCTAATGGTTTTAATTGTCGTTTCACCTCGCGCTGCATGTCACCAAGTCGGTCAAGGTTGGAACCTGTTGAATCAAGTCGCCTCTCTGCCTTTTCTTTTCTTTTTCTGAATTTCAGTATTCCAGCGGCGTCTTCGATGATGGAACGGCGATCTTCTTCTCGTGCATTTAGAACCGCGTCTATTTGTCCTTGTGAGATGATTACGTGTTGCTGCCGGCCGACACCAACGTCGGAAAGCAACTCTTGGATGTCAAGTAGTCTGCATGGTGAACCGTTAAGTGAATATTCACTTTCTCCGCTTCTGAAAAGCGTTCTTGTGATAGTAATTTCTGGAAAATCTAAAGCAAGACTGCTGTCAGAATTGTCGATTGTAAGCGACACCTCGGCTCTGCCAAGAGCGCTTCTTTCAGTCGTGCCAGCAAAAATTACATCATCCATTCGTTGTGACCTCACCGAACTTGGAGCTTGTGCTCCCAAAACCCACGCTACGGCATCAACAACGTTGGATTTACCGCTTCCGTTTGGTCCAACAACAGCAGTTACACCTGGTTCGAGGTCTAGCGTCGCCGAGTCAGCGAAAGACTTAAAGCCTTTTATAGTTAGACGTTTCAAGAACACTTACGCGACCATAGTCAGTAAGCAAAGACTCTTGGTTTCATTCAGAAAAAATTTTAGTTTTTGTGGTTATCGTGATTCAGACTTGAGTTTCACAAAAAAATGTCCAACGCCCTTTGTGTTTTGCTTTTTGAACCGGTTTTTTACTTGTAGGGCTGAACAAACCTTCTCTTCCGTAAACCGCTAGGTGTTCAGCGAACCCGCCAGGTTCTCCGAAGACGTCAACGAATTGTCTTTCTTCGATTGAAGTTCCACGGTATTTAACTGCTTCTACAATCACCTCAACCACTGAACGGTAAAGACGCCTGACCTCTTGTATGGAGAGAGAGTCGCTTTGTCGGTCATAGCGTAATCCTGCATGAAAAAGAATTTCATCGCTGTAGATGTCACCAACACCTACGACTACTGATTCATCACACAAAAGAGACTTCAAGTCAATCGATTCTCCTTCTCTTAACACACGCTTTGCGAATTCAGTCCATGGTTCAGGTTCTACTGCTGGATCCATTCCCATGAGTTTGAACTCTGGAAATTTCTCTTCGACGAATTCCGGGTCTTCCAGATCATCTAATGAGAATACGCTGACTTTCGAGCTTTCTTCGGGGTCTAGAAGCCTTAACTGGCCTCCCACTGTGAAGGTAATTTTCAATACGGTGTCTTTATCAGTGGCATCTTTCGTGGCATTTCTTCTTAATGACGCCCCTACTCCGAGCTTTATAAAGAGAAGTTTTTTCTTTTCTAATTCGGTCATTATGTAAAGGCCTTTTCGTTCCACCAAACCCAGTTTTGTGCCGACTAGTTCTGAGTTGAATGCCTTCTTGTTTTTGGAACCTTCGATAACGGCGAAAGAGGAAACATCAACTGCTTTAATTTTTCTTCCTCCTATTTCACGATCAAGATCACGTCTAATCGTTTCAATCTCTGGGAGTTCTAGAGGGAGACTCAATTCTTTTCCCCTTTCTCTTCAAAATCAAAAAAACTGTACGCCAGATTTGCTGCTGCTTGCTCAGCTTTTTTCTTAGAAGTCCCATAAGTAGGGCCGAATCTGTGAGCACCTATTTCAACCGTTGCGCAAAAGCGTTTTTCATGATCAGGTCCATCAGCATCAACGAAGTAAATTGGTGTTGGTTCTGATATTTGCACTGTCAACTCCTGCAATCGGGTTTTATAGTCCATCAAACCCGGCTCCAGTGCTGTTAAAGCAATTTTTTCAGAAAACAGTTTTTCCACTACCAATTTTGCACTTTCTATTCCTCCATCTAAGAAAACCGCACCCAAAAGTGCTTCGAAAGAATCGGCGAGAATGGATTCCTTTTGACGTCCCTGTGCTGACTCTTCACCGACGCCTAAAGCGACTGCATCGCCAAGATGAATTTCTTGGGCGACTTCACTAAGAGCTTGTGAACTTACAACACCGGATCTGATTTTTGCGAGATCACCTTCCGGTTTGTCTGGATAGTTTTGAAAAACATTTTTCGCTACCAATAAACCCAGAACTGCGTCTCCAAGAAATTCAAGTCGTTCATTAGAATTTCCCTCATTTTCTGAGCACCAGGATCTATGTCTTAGGGCATTGGATAAAATCTCGAGGTCATTGAACTTGTAGCCGATTCCTTCTTCGAGTTTCAGTCGAGTCTCTTTTTCAAGGACTGGCTGTTTCCCGATTTCCGGATCAGTCGAAACGAGAGACGACATAGTCAACGGCATCTCGCACTGTCCTAAGGTCTTCTAGGTCATCATCGTCGATCCTGAAACCGGAAGAACGTTCGCTTAATTCCTCTTCTAAAGCTTCCACTAGTTCGATTAAGGCAAGAGAGTCTGCTCCAAGGTCGTCGGCGAATGACGCGCCTTCTGCGATGCCAGCAGGTTCTATTTCGAGAATATCTGCTAAACGCTCTCTCACGAGGTCTAAGACCTCGTCACGCTCGATTGGGGCGCCTTCCATATGGGTTTCTGCGGGCAAAAGAACTCCTTGCTTTTTGGCTGGTGATTTCTCCAGCGTGCACTCATCCTAGCCGAGTGTCAAGTTTTAAGCTTGTGGAGGTAAATTTATTGAAATTTGTTCAAATTAGCTGAAAGAGGATCTTAAACTTTCGACGATGTTGGCGTGATCCATTTCAGCAGCAACTTTTATAGCGTTTTCAACAGCTAAAGATCCTGAAGAACCATGACTGATGATGCAGACTCCTTTAACCCCGAGGAGCATCGCTCCTCCATAGGTGTCTGGGTGAAAGAGTTTAAATAATTCATCAAGTTCAGGCCCTAAGATTTCCAGAGCCGATGTCGCTTCTTCCCGTGAGGTCATTTTTTCCAACATTGTTGAAAAGAATGTCTTCATGGTTCCTTCGATTGTCTTTAAAGCAACATTTCCTGTAAAGCCATCTGTTACTGCCACGTCAGTAGCGTCAGTAAGCAGGTCTCTTCCTTCTATATTGCCGACAAAAGAGCCGCCATTGAATTGGGCTTTTGAGAAACTTTCGAAAGATTCTTTAATCAAAGGACTGCCTTTCCCGGGTTCTTCACCGATAGAAAGCAGGGCTACGCGCGGTTCCTTTATACCAAGTCTGTGCTGTGCGAAAACTGCACCCATTTGACCGAATTGGAGCAACCACTCCGAACTGCATTCAGAATTAGCTCCTGAATCCAAAAGGACAGTCGGAGTTCCGCCAGGTGACGGCAATAACGTTGCAATCGCCGGGCGAGCAATATTTTTTATACGACCCATTCTCAATAATGCGCTAGCCATTGTTGCTCCAGTGTTCCCGGCGCTCACCATCGCGGAAGCAGCTCCGTCTCTCACTGCCTCCGCTGCCCGTACAAGAGAAGAGTCTTTCATTTGTCGGACACTTGACCCCGGCTCCGCATCCATTTCGATGACTTCTGATGCTGGCAAAATTGGAATTTCCGTAATTCCTTCTAACACTTCAGGTTTTCCGACTAGCAAGACAGGGATTCCATGGTCATCTATAGCTTTTTGAGCGCCAGCGATTATTTCGTGCGGAGCGTTATCACCGCCCATGGCGTCTACTGCGACAGGGAGCAATTTGATTCCTTTAACCTATTATTAAACGTTTTGTAAAACCGTGAAAAAGTTCACAATTTTCAATCAACGTCAACAACTTGTCTTCCGGCGTACCAACCACAATTAGAGCAAATCCGGTGAGGCCTTTTGATGGATCCGCAACGCTGGCAGAGACTCCTAGCTGATTGCCGTATAGGCCAAGCTGATGCTCTTCTGCTTCTACCTTTTGCCTTTGAAGTTTTTTTCTTTGGGACAGCCATGACTGCTTTTCCTTGAGTTTTGCTTTTTTCTCTACCTTTGGGAGCAAACTTAGGCTAGCGCAACCGTGAGTGAACTGACACCAGATTCAGGATTCTATTTGCTTCCTTTGGATTGATTATTCCTTCAGACGATCCAGAACTGCCCACCTTGGATCCCCTTTTTCGCCATTTCGCGAGTTTGTCGCATTTTCTAACACTGGGAACTCCTCCGGTTCTGAGCCTTGGCAAGAAGGGTCGCATAAAGGCGATAAAGGTAAAGCTAAAAGAACAGCGTCCCTTATCAAAGGTTCCAAATTGAGATCTAATTCCCCGAAGAAGTAAACATCTGCTTTTTCGCTTACTTCAATTCCTTCTTCATCAAATGTTTTTCCTTCTTCGACAAAATTTTCGTTTACATTTAACTTCAATTCTCCTTGAACAGGTTCAAGGCACCTGCGGCACTCTGCAGTCCATTCTGCATGGAGTAGACCTTGAGCGTTGATTTTGTTCTCGTCAGGAGTCAATTCGAGATTGACCTTAACTTTTCCTTCATTAATTTTTGAAAGACCTACTTGCAGGTCGTTGAGTGAAATTATGAGAGAGATTTCTCTTGGTTTCTCGCCACCTCTTCGGATGGCTGCTAGAGGTATGCGCAGGTTTTCTATTTCAGTATCCACTAGAGGTCAGCGTCATCCTGGTCAAAAAGAAAGGCTCCTGATTGGGAATCAGATGGGTCTTTAGCTTCTATCTCTTCTGCTATCAATTTCTCTTTTTCCCTATCCAGCTCTGTCTCCTGAAGACGAAGACGACCTGCCGTGACGGTATCTTTTGTCGTCGCTAGGATCCTTTCAAAACTGCCGAGTTTTTGGTCACAGTATTCTTCCGTTTGTCTTCGCATTCGAATAGTTTCTTCTCGTGCTGCCTCCATCATCTGCCGTGCTCTCATCTCGGCATTTCTGACAACTTCAGTTCTTTGCACAAGTCTTTCTGCTCTTGCTCTAGCCAATTCGAGAATTTCATCGCCTTCACGTCTCACTTTTGTCAAAAATTCTTCTCGTTCTTTCAAAAGCCACCTTGCTGCTCTTACCTCTTCCGGAAGTCTTGAAATGGCTTCGTCTACCATTGCTAAAAGTTCTTCTTGGTTGACCATCGATGAGGAGGACAATGGCATTGGTCTGGCTGAAGCCACAAGTTCTCGAATCTGCCGGAAGATAGCTTCCACCTGGGGTGGCCTGTAGGGATCCGGAGTTGTTGGTGTGGGATCGGGAAAAACTGATTCGTTCAAAATTAAGACTTTCCTTCTAAGTGCTTTTGCACCAACTCAGGAACCATCTGAGACACATCTCCACCTAGTTTTATAACTTCACGAATAAGTCTTGAGGCTAAAAATGAGCTTCGTGAAGCTGACGGCAGGAACAAGGTTTGCACTCCGGCTAGAGCGGTGTTCATTTGAGCCATTTGTAGTTCAGATTCAAAATCAGAAACAGCCCTGAGTCCTTTTATTATGAAGTCAGCTCCCACTTCTGTCGCTAAATCTACGACCAGTCCGTTGAACTTTGTGGTTCGGACGTTTGGAAGGTGTTTGAGGCTCTCTCCTATCAAGAACATTCGTTCTTCCAAGTCGAATAAACCATCGCCTTTTGATGGATTCACTAAAGCAGCTACAACCACTTCATCAAAGAGGTCAGAAGCTATTTCTGCAAGTTCAACATGTCCGTTGTGTATCGGGTCAAAGGATCCTGGGTATAAGACACAAGCCATTTTTAATAAACCCCCCGGCATTCGCTGCCAAATCGTTGACTAAAAGTTAATCTGTACATTATTTATTTTGGGTCGATTATTACTACCACGCTACTCCCATACTGGCGTATGGAGTCAACATGCCACTTAGGACCTGGATCTATTTCTCTATTTGATTCGATTACTACGATTCCGGGCTGTTTTTGAAAGAGTGCGTCTAGAAGTTCAGGCCAATTCTCAAAGTTGTAAGGGGGGTCTAAAAGCACTAAATCCGACGGTTTTGAGCTTTTTTGCAACCAGTTCACTGAATCCTCTTTGACAATTTCTGCTTTTTTTTCAAATCCTGATTTTTTTAAGTTCTCTCTTACCAGTTCTAAACTTTCAGGTGATTTGTCGACAAATGTTGCTTTTTTAGCGCCACGTGAGAGAGCTTCTATGCCTAGAGCACCAGTGCCCGCGAAAAGGTCTAGGACTTCAGCTTCTTCAATTGCGGAACGGCTGCGTAAAGAATTAAAAATTGCTTCCTTCGCTCTATCAGAAGTGGGTCTTACATCTATTCCTTTTGGAGCTGATAGACGTGTACCTCTTGCTGTTCCAGCTATTACTCTCATATTCTCAAACTTCCAAAAATTCAAAAATCAAGGCAAATCTTCTTTCCTTATTCAAATAAAGGGTCCCGCCACATTAGTGGAACTATTGGACCGTTTTTCAAGGTGATTTCACCGGTGACTTCAAAGCCATGTTTTTCATAAAGCGCCACATTTTCAGTGTTACTGGATTCCAGGTAGGCGGGTATTTTATTCCTGTCACAAGTTTCCGTAATTTCAGCTATAAGGGCAGAAGCTAAACCTTTGCCACGTGCTTCAGGACGTGTACCTACGAAGGCCAGGTACCAATGTTTTGTTTCAGGTTTGGCTTCAAACATAGGGCTCAGATTGACAAGGCGGTCACTGATCCATTGTTCGCCTAATACAGTGACTGCTGCAGCAATAGCTCCCGAATAGGAAGAACCGTTTTCAGAGTCTTTTTCGGGTGTCTCCCAAAGAGCGGCGGCTGATTTTTCATATCCAGAAGGAAGCAGCAACAGATCAGTTTTTGTTCGAGATGCCAGACGGTTTGCAAAAAAAGCTGAAAGCAATAGGGGTCTGCGTTCTTCGTCTTCGAATAAATATGACAGAACAGGGTCTTCCAGAAATGCCTCCGTTAGAGAAGCGACTGCATCTGGATATTGTTTTGTGTCCGCTACACAGATTTGAGGGCTCTCCATTGGAATCTTCCTTTCATGACTTAAGAAGATAGTCTGCTTCAGATTCACCTAGAAAGAGAGTAACTTCTTCGGCTAGCTCTTTGATGGAAGCAAGATCTCGTTCCATGACAATCTCTGAGGCTTCCGTTCTTGCGATTTCAACCCATTCTTTGTCTCGACGAAGCGAAGCTAAACGCAAGTCATTTCGGCCTTTCTGCCTTTCTCCCATCACTGTTCCTTCGCCTCTGAGCTCAAGGTCCACTTCGGCAAGTTCAAAACCGTCAGTAGTGCGCACCATGGCTTTTATTCTCTCTTCCGCTTCTTTCGTTGTGGCGTCACCTACTAGAAAACATTGACTTGGGTGCTCACCTCTCCCTACTCGTCCGCGTAGCTGGTGGAGTTGAGCCATCCCGAAACGAGCAGCGTCCAAGATGACCATAATGGAAGCATTATGCACATCAACGCCCACCTCTATCACGGTGGTCGCTACCAACACATCGATTTTCCCTGACCTGAAAGAGTTCATTGTTTCTTCTTTGTTTTCTTTGTCTAGGCGTCCATGAAGTAACCCCAGTTGAAAGTCTTTTAAGGGGCCTTCGCTTAGACCTTTATACACCTCTTCGGCTGAGTGAACTTGTAACTTTTCAGAATCTTCTATTAGTGGGCAAACAACATATGCTTGCCTGCCGCTGTTTACCTCTTCTTTTACAGCCTCCCAAACAATCGCATCATCGGCTTCCCATCTCGTGACTATTGGTATGCGTCCTGGGGGTAATTCATCTAAAACTGAGACGTCTAGGTCTCCGTAAACGGTCATTGCTGCAGTTCGCGGTATTGGAGTTGCTGTCATTACCAAAACATCGGGAACTCTTCCATCTCTATTCTTTTCTTTTAAAGATGCACGCTGTTCAACCCCGAACCTGTGTTGTTCATCTATCACTACAGCTCCTAGAGAATTAAAAGAAACGCTTTCCTGTATCAAAGAATGGGTTCCGATAATAAAGTCGACGGTCCCATCTTCAAGTCCACGAGTTATTCTCTTTCGGTCAACTGAAGATGTTCGATTTGTTAAAATGTCAACCTGCACAGGCCTATCGCCGAGAAGTGTGGTTGAATCCTCAACGATTAAGTCGCCTAACAATTTTGAAATACCTAAATAATGCTGTTCCGCAAGGACTTCTGTGGGTGCCATTAAAGCACCTTGATGGCCGCCCTGCACCGCTTTTAGAAGTGTGAAAACAGCGATGATAGTTTTCCCTGAACCCACGTCCCCTTGGAGTAATCGATGCATCGGTATTTCTTTTTGTAAATCTTTACTTATTTCGTCCATCACTCGTCTTTGAGAGTCCGTCAGCTCAAAAGAAAGTTTTCTCAAAAAAGGCTCAGTCAAGTTCTCTTCGTTCGAATGGTCAATCCCAATTGAGGTTTTTTCAATTATTTTTTTTCGCTGCAATAATTCAAGTTGAATCCTGAAAAGCTCATCGAATACAAGCCTTCTTCTTGCCTCGGATACCTCACTCATTGAATCAGGTCGGTGAATCCCCTTGTAAGCAGCTGAACGGTCAACCAGCCTGTATTTTTTGAGTATTTCTGAAGGGACAGGATCTGCAAAACCTCTTACTTTCATAACTCTTCTAAGAGCTTCAGCGACTAGTCGGTCAACATCCCAGCTATGTAGTTTTGCAACTCCTGACTGAGGGTAAACCGCTACAATTCTGCCCGTTCTGTCTCCGACAAGGTCAACAATTGGATTGGTCATTTGCAGCTGTCCTTGATAAATATCTGCCTTACCGAAAACAACAGCATCTCTACCCTGGTTTAGTTGTTTTTCTCGCCATGGCTGATTGAAGAAAACTAACTTCAAGGAACCGGTTGCATCAGAAGCAGTAACCTCAACGAGCGTTTTTCTGGAACGCATTCGTCTGCTTCTGACTTTTTCAATATTGACGAGAACCATACCTTCTTCACCTGATTGAAGGGAATCTACGGTCGCTTCTTTGCTTCTATCTATATAACGACGTGGGTAATAGCTGATCAAATCGAGAATTGTATCTATACCCACCTTGCTTAAAGATGCAGAAGTTTGCTCTCCAACACCATGGAGGTCAGTTAAAGGGCGGTCCTCCAACTCTTTTAGAGAGACGCCGGGATCCGACATCTAATCACCTATTCGATACCTATGTAGTAAGGATATAAGGGCTGTCCGCCTTCATGAACTTCAACTTCAAGCTCTTCATATTCAGCATTGACCCATGCTACTATTTCGTCTGTTTCTTTTTCATTGGAATCTTCTCCTGCGACAAGGGTTACGATTTCGTGTTCGTCACTAATCATTTCCTTTAAGAGATTGTTGGCCGCTTCGACAATGGTTTCAGCAATCACTGTTACTTTTCCTTTTTGCAAACCTAGGAAATCTCCCTTTTTTATCTTGCCAATTTCGGTTTTCGATTCCCTGACAGCTGTGGTTATTTCTCCTGATTCGACCATTTGTGAAGCTTGATACATACCTGTTTGGTTTTTGTCTGAAGTTGCTTCCGGGTCATAACCAAGCAACGATGCAAAACCTTCTGTAACGGTGTGGGTTCCAACCACACGAACTGTTTTTGAAGTTTGAGAATCTACTTGTTCTGCCACTGCAACGATATTTGAATTGTTAGGCAAGATTATTACGTGTTCCGAGGCAGTAGCTTCTGCTGCTTCCAGCAGATCTGCGGTTGATGGATTCATTGATTGCCCCCCCTTAACTATGAGTGTGGCTCCCATGGATCGGAAAATTTCGCCTATTCCATCACCGTTTGCAACCGCTATGACAGAACACTCGACTGAGTCTGCAAGATCATGATCATGATGGTTTTCTGCGACTTCTTCGAATAAGTCGGTTACTCGAATCTCATATGGTTTACCAACAGATATCCCAGCTTCAACGGCTGCACCAATATTGTTTGTGTGAACATGACAATTCCAAATATTTTCACCACCAACTACAACTATGGAATCCCCTATTTCTGACCAAGCTTTTTTAAAATCGGGTATCAAGTCATCTGGCGCTTCTAGAAAGTACATCACTTCATATCTGGTTCCGCTACTGCTCGTCTCATCATGCACATCAAGAATTAGGGAATCCACAGAGGCTGTGACGACCTCTGGTTCAGGCATTGGACGGTCATCAATTACGTGTAAAAGTGAGTCCATCATAAGTAAGAATCCGCTTCCGCCTGCATCAACAACTCCTGCTCTAGCTAAAACTGCTAAAAGTTCAGGTGTCGAATCTAAAGAATGTTTAGCTGCTTCTCGTGCTATTTCTGCAACCGGCAACAGGCCAGATTCCTCTGATGCGGCCTTTTCTGCCGCTTCTGCTGTTTCTCTTACAACAGTCAGAATAGTTCCTTCAACTGGGTTCCCGACCGCTTCATAAGCTGCTGATGATGCTGCGGTAAGAGCTCCAGAAAACAAATTTGCATCAATCGTTTTTCTCGATGCACTTTTTATTTCGGAAACGAAACCCCTTAGTATTTGCGAAATAATTACACCTGAATTTCCTCGGGCTCCCATGAGGGAACCATGTGAGATAGCTTTGATAATATTTTCTAGTTCGGGATTTTCTTCCAAAGACTCGATTTCAGATACCACTGAGTTAAGGGTGGCAACCATGTTGGAACCTGTATCACCATCTGGCACCGGATAGACATTTAAAGAATTGAGGCTTTCTTTATGGTCTTGGAGGGCATCACGGAAGCAATACATCAAGTTTGCAAGGTTCTTTGAATCTAAAGTTTCTAATGCCATAACTGCGATAGTACCTACTTAAAGGACCTCGATGCATTAGTTTCTATTTTTATGTTTGGAACTGTCGAATACTCACATACGATCAGGACTATTCACCCGCTTGCTTTTATGTGGGCTGGGCTTCCGGCGGCCTCCAAAAGCTAGATAGGAGAAAAATAGTTGCAAGGCGTAGTCAAGTCTTACGATCCAGGAAGTGGTGACGGTCTCATAGTTCGCGACTCTGATCTCGTTGAATTCGAAATAGCGGATGGGGCTCTTGAAGGCTCAATATTTAGAATGCTTCGTCAAGGTCAAAGAGTGGTTTTCGAATTGGATGGGGATAATAACGCAACTGGTCTAAAACTTGGATCTGAAATAGATATGGGTACGCCCGACTTAGACTGATATGAGTTCTGAAAATCCGCCAACACAAAATAGATCGCTGATTGACTGGGTCGCCCACTGGGAGAAAATTTTTGAACCTGACCGAGTCCACTGGTGCGATGGCTCTGAGAATGAATATGAAAAATTTACTAAAGAGCTAGTAGATTCTGGAACCTTTATCCGGCTCAATGACGACCTTCGCCCTAACAGTTTTTTAGCAAGGTCAGATCCTGATGATGTGGCACGTGTTGAGAGCGATACCTACATAGCATCAGTTGAAGAAATCGATGCTGGTTCAACAAATAACTGGCGTGAACCTAATGAGCTGAAAGAAGAGATGCTCTCTCATTACCAGGGTTGCATGAAAGGTAGGACTCTGTACGTGATTCCTTTTTGCATGGGACCTATCGGTTCACCTATTTCACATATAGGTATTCAACTCTCAGACTCTCCCTATGTGGCGGCAAGTATGAAAATTATGACAAGGATGGGAAGTTCTGTTCTGGGTGAACTGGGTGACGGCGACTTCGTGCCCTGCATTCACTCAGTCGGATTCCCGCTTGAGGAAAATGAAGAAGATGTCCCATGGCCTTGCAATAAAGACGTCCGTTACATCTCTCACTTTCCTGAAACTCGGGAAATATGGTCATATGGATCTGGTTATGGCGGGAATGCCTTGCTGGGCAAGAAATGCTTTGCCCTTCGCATCGCTTCAACAATGGCTCGTGAGGATGGCTGGTTGGCTGAACACATGCTCATTCTTGGGATCACACCTCCTGACGGCGAAAAGCGTTATATAGCTGCTGCTTTCCCCTCTGCTTGTGGTAAAACAAACATGGCAATGCTGGTTCCTACTATTCCGGGTTGGAAAGTTGAGACCATTGGGGACGATATAGCTTGGATGAAATTCTCTCCTGATGGGCAACTCCGCGCCATCAACCCTGAAGCAGGTTTCTTTGGTGTTGCACCAGGAACTTCTAATTCAACTAATGAAAACGCTATGAAAACCCTTTGGGGGAATGCCATTTTTACAAATGTCGCACTTGACGAAAACAACGATGTTTGGTGGGAAAGGATGACGGAAAAGAAACCTGACTCACTTGTTGACTGGCAAGGACGTGACTGGACTAGTGAGTCTGAAGAACCGGCCGCTCACCCAAATGCACGTTTCACCGTACCTGCAAGCCAATGCCCTTCAATCGCTCCAGAGTGGGAAGATCCGGAGGGAGTACCAATTTCGGCAATCATGTTTGGGGGTCGACGAGCTTCAAATGTTCCATTGGTAACACAAGCACGCGATTGGGAGCACGGGGTTTTCCTTGGTTCAATTATGAGTTCAGAAAAGACCGCTGCAGCCGCTGGAAAAATTGGTGAAGTTCGGTTTGACCCTTTTGCCATGCTGCCTTTTATGGGTTATAACGTGGGTGATTACATCAAGCATTGGATAGAAATCGGTAAAGCTACTGATTCCAGTAAATTGCCGAAATTATTTTGGGTTAATTGGTTCCGGAAAGACGAAAATGGTGGTTTCCTTTGGCCAGGTTTTGGCGAGAACAGCCGTGTGCTTAAGTGGATTTTAGCTCGTGTAGACGGTGCAGTTGGAGCTGTTGAGACACCTTTGGGTCTAGTCCCGGAGATTGATGGTATTGATACCTCTGGCCTGGATCTGGAAGTTTCAGCTATGCAGAGACTTCTTGAAGTTGACTCAGATTCATGGTGTGAAGAAGTTCCGTTAATAGAAGAGCATCTAAAAGGTATCGGGGATCGACTACCCGAAGAGATGACTTCTCAACTCGATTATTTAAAGTCTCGAATAGGTTTGGGCACTAATTAAATCGGCCCTAGGATCATCGATCGAATTCCTAGTCCCATTAAGAAAAGTCCAGCAAACCCGTAAAGCAAGTACCTTCGATTCTCTAGTTGGTTACGGTAACCGTAAATTACTCCCACGCTCAGAGCCGCAGCAGACCAGTAAAGCAGATGAAATTTGGGAACTTCGATATTTTCTGACGAAGCTACTGCGACGCCTGAGAAAAGGTGGACTAGAACCATAATCTGTGCAATTGCTGTTAGCCATGCGAGTGCTGGTACTCGAAACAGTTTGTTTCTGTGAGCTTGAAGAGACCAGATGCCAGCCGATGCATTCAACAAGACCATCAACCATTCGATCACTTCATGGGTTCCTCGAAAGGAAGCTAGGGTATTCATCAAATAGAGGTTCGATCCGTCGTGAAGCTCTTAGTTTGGTTATTTGCTTCGTCAGTTGAACAGATTTGATTTAAAGGGTTCATTCTCTTTTCTTGCTTCTTTTGGATTTATAAACCATTCGGTTCCGAAAACATTAACAAACTGGTCATTTGGAATCTGTAAAAAAAATGAATCTTCACCTATTTGGCTTCGGTGAGTTGAAATCGCTGATCTTTTCTTTTCGATGAAATCGGAAACGTTTATGGCGTGAGTGATTTCAGACTCTGCAGAACCAAAAGATTCTTCTTCTACTCGTTGCCGCCTCTCCTCTAAATCGTCACCTATTCCAGCCAAGCCTTGATCTGGAGCTGTTTCCATAGCTAGTTCGATTGTCTTCTTGATCGAATCCCTGTTAAGGGTCGTCCATCTGATATTTTTCAGTCCGATCTGATCCGCCCAAAAAGTTCCCACCCTGTGGACCTGAATATGGTCTGGATGCCCGTATCCCCCATTCGGGTCGTAAATAACCAAAAGGTCAACCGTTTCCTCGCATAAAAGGTCAGCTAATCGCAAGCTGGCTTCCTCAACATGCGCTTGCCAAAAACACTCAGGATTGGAGGTGGAGGGCGAACCAATCATTCCACTGTCCCTGTAGTTTAGGAATTCAACACGTTCTACTCCCAGTAGATCCGCTGATTTGATGAGTTCCTTAGTTCGTCGTTCCTCTAAGAGTTCTCCTTCTTTTAGAACCCCTGGGACGGGTTCTCCTTCTTCTCCGCGAGTTGCGACTACTAAAATCACGCGATTACCAGATTCAGACAATAGGGCCATTGTTCCGGCTGTAGACAGTGCTTCATCATCGGGATGAGCGTGGAAAAAAACTATTGTTGACATTGAAATCTTTTAGGAGACAGCGCCAGTGCTACGCAGTTCAGCAATCTCTTCCTCTTTGAATCCGAACTGCATCAGAACTTCTTCTGTGTGTTGACCGGGGTGCGCCGGCGGTCTTTCAATTTTTCCTGGTGTTCGGCTGAATCGCGGAGCAGGCGCTGGTTGGGTTACGCCTGCAACTTCTACGAATGTTTCTCTTTCTACATTGTGAGGATGTTCGACTGCTTCGTATGCAGAAAGAACAGGGGCATAGCAAACATCACTACCGGCAAGTAACTGATCCCACTCTGCTCGAGTTTTTGTGACTATCAGGTCAGCCATTTTTTGTTTTAATTCTGGCCATTTTTCTCGGTCGTGTTGGAATGCGAATTCTTCTTGATCGAGTTCCAGTTTTTCTAACATTTCTTGGTAAAACTGGGGCTCTATTGACCCCAGAGATATCCATTCACCGTCTGAGCATTCGTAAACGTCATAGAAATGG
>JASMLT010000023.1 GCA_030748555.1 Acidimicrobiales bacterium | reverse complement strand
GGATGATCAGAATACCGATTCCGTGGAAGAGGCAGCAGCAGAAGAAGTAGTAGAACCAGCAGCAGAAGAAGAAGGGTCTCAGAATGGCTGAAATAACTGCGAAAGATGTAAAAGAACTCCGCGATCTAACTGGCGCTGGAATGATGGACGCAAAAAAAGCTTTAGTCGAAAGTGATGGAGATGCAGAAGCCGCGGCCCAAGTATTAAGAGAGAAAGGCCTAGCTAAAGCTGCATCTCGATCAGATAGAGATAATAGTGAAGGAGCCGTTGCTATTGCTACAGACGGAAACAAAGTAGCAATGGTGCATTTACGTTGTGAAACCGATTTCTCAGCAAAATCTGATGGTTTTGTAGAACTGGTTAATAGTCTCGCTGAAGCGGTCCTGGAAGAAGGTGAGCAAGCAATCGAAGCAAGAGCTGAAGTTATTGACGATGTACGGTTATCGATAAAAGAGAATGTTTCAGTTGGAAAAGTTGCACTGATTGAAGGCAGCGACAACCATTTAGTGGACACTTATTTGCATGTGCAAGACGGACGGGGTGTTAATGGAGTTTTAGTGCAAGGATCAGGAGTTGACCAGGAGACACTTCACCAGGTGGCTCTTCATATTGCGTTCGCTAAGCCAACTGCTCTTAGCAGAGAAGAAGTTCCAGAAGATTTAGTCGAACAAGAACGGACATCATTACTAGAAGTAACCAAAGCAGAAGGCAAACCAGAGCAAGCATGGGAGAAGATTGTTGAAGGCAGACTGACAGCCTGGTATAAGGAATCAGTTCTATTGGAACAGGGACTTCACGGCGATAAGACAACTGTTCAAGAAACAATTGGAGAAGGTCAGATAGTCAGATTCGAGCAAGCCTTTATCGGAGATTAGATATGACACCCTCTGAATCCGACAAGTCTTCGAAAAATAAGAAAGCCAAGTGGGATCGAATTGTTTTAAAGGTTTCCGGAGAAGCTTTCGCTGGCAATGCAGGATTTGGAATTGATGGTGACATTGTTGGTGTAATCGCTGAAGAAATTTTTCAAGTTAGATCTGAATATGAAGTTGATATTGCAGTAGTAGTTGGTGGCGGAAATATATGGCGTGGAATGGCTGGAGCTGGAGTCGGGATGGACAGAGCTCAAGCTGATTATATGGGAATGCTGGCTACTGTAATTAACGCGCTTGCTTTACAGGACACCCTTGAACAATTAGGTCAACCAACCCGTGTCCAGACAGCGGTACACATGGCTCAGATCGCTGAACCATATATTCGACGAAGAGCTATTCGACATTTAGAAAAGGGAAGAGTGGTAATTTTCGCAGGCGGAACAGGGAACCCGTTCTTCACGACTGATACGACTGCGGCACTGCGCGCTGTAGAAATAGAAGCAGGTGTTGTGTTGAAAGGAACCCATTCAGGAACTGGAGGGATATACACAGCGGATCCCAAAACCGACCCTTCTGCAACTCTTTTAGAAGAGGTTTCGCATTTAGAAGTGATTCAAAAAGGATTACAAGCTATGGATGCAACAGCGATAACTCTTTGTATGGATAACAACCTCCCAATCGTAATGTTCGATTTAATGCAAGCAGGTAATGTTGGATCCATACTCGCTGGAGACACCGTAGGTACACTAGTCTCTTAGTAGAAAGAGGTAGCGGTGAGTGAAGAACTCCTCCAGATGATTTTGGATGAAGCAAAAGAAAAGATGCTTGAATCTGTAACTCATGTTCGACGCGAGTTCGGAACAGTCCGAACCGGTAGAGCTTCTTCTTCGATTGTAGAACGTTTAACAGTCGAGGCTTACGGTGTGGAAATGCCTATGCAGGAACTGGCTTCTTTTTCAGTTCCTGAGGCCCGACAGTTGCTTATCACCCCGCATGACCAAGGAAACGTCGAGGCGATTGAGAGGTGTTTAAATCAGGCTGACCTCGGGTTGACTCCGAGTACTGATGGGCGAACTATCAGACTGGTTTTCCCTGAGCTGACACAAGAACGACGTCAAGATCTGGTACGAATGGTAAATGGTATGGCTGAAGAAGGAAAGAATCGTTTACGCGGAATTAGAAGGAATTCTCGAAAGGATTTGGATGACTTAGCTGGCAATGGTGGAATTTCTGAAGACAACATTAAATGGCTGTCTTCAGAACTTGATGACTTGACTCATACGAATGAAAGTGAAATAGAGAAATCCAGATCTTCTAAAGAGGAAGAGTTGTTAGATGTTTAGTTTCAAATGGATAGTGAGGTGACTCGTGGCAAATGACGGAGGATCAGATGAGTTTGAAGAGATCCGAATTCTTGGGCTTGAAACTCCGGAAGATGTTGTAGAACCGGGACGCTCTGTATTTGGTGGTGAGAGTGACTCTTCTGAGGAATTACCTCATTGGACTGAGGAGCCTGTTGAAAAAAGCCAAGATGATGACCTTTGGTCTGAAATTGATCAAAAACCGAAATGGTCTGATGAAGTGTTAATTGATCATGAATCACAGCAGCCTGTCGGTGATTTAGATGAAGCTACAGCGGCAATCTTTTTTGATGAAGAGCTCCCAGAGAGCGATCCTTTTAGTGGCGAGTTCAACCCGCCTGTACTTCCTCCTGACGAGACAAAAATCGAAGAGCCCCCTCCAATTTTTCAACCAGCAAATCAACCATCTGTCCAAGCTCAAAATGCGCAAAACAGAAATATGCCAAAAGCACTTGCTACAGGGTTAGCACTCGGAGCTGTTTTTTTAGCGGTATGCACAATAGGCGCTGTAGCTGTTCTTGTATTCAGTACGGCTTTACTCGTTTTTGCAGGCTCAGAATTTTTTTTAACAGCGAGACGTGCTGGTTATCAGCCAGCGACCCTGTTGGGGATGACAGCTATCGCTGCATTAAATCTTGGAGCGTATTGGCGATTTGAATCAGCCATTCCTCTCATATTGGCGTTGACAGTAACCTTTACACTTCTCTGGTATTTGACAGGGGTGGATCGCAACATGCCTATAGCGAACACGTCGATTACTTTATTCGGTGTCGGGTATATAGGTTTATTGGGTTGTTTTATCGGCTTGATGCTCAATGATAAAAACGGTGTAGGAATGCTCATAGCGGCTGTTTTGATAACTGTCGGTTATGACACTGGTGGGCTACTGATAGGAAGACTGATTGGCAGAACTCCTTTATCTTCGGTTAGCCCTAATAAAACCATGGAAGGCCTATTAGGTGGTATGGCTATCTCATTTCTTACCGGTGTGATTGTTGTAGGTCAGATAACCCCCTTTGGTCAAGACCCCGGTGATCTTGGAACAGCCTTTGTTCTTGGTCTGGTAGGTGCACTGGCAGCACCACTAGGAGATTTGTGCGAGTCTATGCTTAAAAGAGATTTAGGAATCAAGGATATGGGTTCCGTCTTGCCAGGACACGGTGGCTTTCTTGATCGTTTTGACGCTCTATTGTTTGTTCTACCTGCTACTTATTTCGCTGCTCGCTTGCTGGATCTTTTCACTATTTGATTTCATATAGTGATAAATGATTTAACAGGTAAAATCATTAGATGTTAGCGACAACTGTCGCCATAATGGGATCGACGGGATCTATCGGAACTCAGACACTTGAAATCATCCAAGAGCATCCGGATGAATTTGAAGTGGTTGCTTTAGGAGCAGCTAAATCTCTCGAACTTTTGGTCGAACAAGCAATAAAATACAAACCTCAGTTAGTCGCAATTTCTGATTCGGCGCTAGAAAAAGAACTTAGACAAAAACTACCACCTCAAATTGATGTAATTTCAGGTCCTGAAGCACTAGCAAACGCTTCGTCTATGAGTGATGTTGTGATAAATGGAGTGGTTGGCTTCGCAGGGCTTCCTATTACGATTGCGGCATTAAAGGCAGGAAAGAGACTTGGATTAGCAAATAAGGAGTCGTTGATTGCCGCCGGTCCTCTAATTCAAAATTTTCGCTCAACAGAAGGTGCAGAGTTGATTCCCGTCGACAGTGAGCATTGTGCGATCCATCAATGCCTTGGCTTGAACCCAAAACAAGAGGACATAAAACGCATAGTTCTAACTGCTTCAGGAGGACCATTTCGAGGATTGTCAGCTGAGCAGCTTTCGAGCGTTTCAATAGAAGATGCTTTATCTCACCCAACCTGGAACATGGGTCCTAAAATTACCGTTGACTCCTCAACGCTTATGAATAAAGGTTTGGAAGTCATAGAAGCGCACGAATTATTTGGACTTTCATACGAAGAGATTGACGTCGTTGTCCACCCTCAATCAATTGTCCATTCGATGGTCACGTTTTCTGATGGTGCAACTTTGGCGCAGATGTCGAATCCAGATATGAGACTTTGTATAGCGTATGCACTTACTTATCCTGACAGGATCAATGAACCTTTTGGTGAGATTGACTGGTCACAGATTGTTGAATTGAATTTCGAACCTCCCGATCAAAGAGCTTTCCCTTGTCTAGCTATTGCTTACGAGGCTGGGAAACAAAAAGGAACAGCTCCCGCATGGTTGAATGCAGCGAATGAAGAAGCAGTATCGGCATTTCTTTTAGGTCAATTGTCATGGGGAGGAATTTCAGAAGTAATTTCTGCAACTCTTCAACAGTGGTCTGGTGAGAATGTCGACAGCATAGAATCTGTTTTAAAAGCAGACTCGGATGCCCGTTTAATAGCTTCTAAGTTAATTAAATCTCGGAATTAGAACCCATGGATAGAGATCAAAATTTCAAGTTACTGCTACTCTTTGGTGCTTTTTTATCTTTAGCTTTTCTTGGAGGAATCTCTGCCGTTGTTGTAGTTCTTTCAATCGTCATTATTTTCTTCTTTCATGAGTTGGGTCACTATTTGGTAGCACGGATGAGTGGAATGCAGGTAACCGAATTTTTTATTGGCTTCGGCCCACGAATTTTTTCTTTCCATCGAGGAGAAACCGAGTACGGTCTAAAAGCAATTCCAGCAGGAGCATATGTACGCGTTACAGGTATGAATAACCTTGAGGAGGTAGACCCCGCGATAGAGAACCGTACCTACAGGGCACAGACATATCCCAAGAGACTTGCGCTCACACTTGCAGGTTCAGCAACCCATTTTCTTTTAGCACTTCTTTTACTGATCGTAATTTTTATGACCATAGGAGAGCCTCATCCAACGAAGTGGGATGTGGGACAGGTCGTTTCTAATTCCACTGCTGAAAAGGCCGGAGTCGTTACGGGTGATCGGATACTTTCAGTTGGGGGTCAGCGAATAGACAGTTTCGATTCTTTTGGAGCAGTAGTAGGTCAGAACCCGGGAAAATTTTTAGAAATCCAATTTGAAAGAGAAGGTCAGGAATTAAATAAATTTGCGACCATTGGTGAAAGAGTGACTTCAGAAGGAGCTTCTTTTCTTGATGGAATTGAAGCAGGAGATCAAGTGATCTCTGTGGATGGATTCCCTTATTCGAATTGGGATGAGTTTTCTTCTATTTTGTCTGACGGAAATTTTCATAGAGTCGAAGTAAGCAAATCAGGGTCCGGAACAGAGACTGTTGAGGTGAAGGCAACTGGCCTCCCTGATGCGAAAACAGCCGTTAGAGGTTTCTTTGGTGTAGGTCCTCAGCGCAGTTTCGAATCACTCAGTTTGGTTGATTCGGTACCCGCTACTTTTGACAGATTTGCAGAAATTTCAGTCGCCTCCGTGGAAGGTCTTACAGATTTCTTTTCTCCAGAAGGTTTAACAGGTTTTGTAAAAGGAACTTTTAACAGTGAAGATAAATCACCGGTAGAACAGGTCAGATCGGAATCTGGAAGCGAGGATGATCGCCTTCTTTCAATTTATGGAGCAGCGCGTTTGGGTAGTGCCATGTTGGACGAAGGGACACATAATTACCTATGGTTCTTAGTCTTGATAAATGTGTTCGTAGGAATTTTTAATTTGGTTCCCTTACTGCCACTCGATGGTGGCCATGCAGCTATTGCCACGTATGAGAGACTCAGATCGCGTAAAGGAAAGAGATATGTTGCGGATATCAACAAGCTAATTCCTGTGACTTGGGTAGTGATAACAGTATTAGTAGGAATTGCACTGATTGCTCTGTACAGAGACATAGTCGACCTGCCAAATTTTGGGTGATCATCGGCGGCAATTCGTAAGATCAGAAAGTTCCGATAGCCTTTTTTAATAGTGGATACACAGTCCTCATTTCCTAGACGCCCAACCCGTCAGATACTGGTTGGAGACGTGCCAGTAGGTGGTTTTGCACCGGTGAGCGTTCAATCCATGACGGTTACGCGAACATCTGATGTTGAATCAACACTTCAACAGATTTATGACCTAGCTATGGCGGGAGCAGATATTGTACGCTGCACCTGCAATGACATCGCTGCAGCTGAAGGATTAGCAGAAATTGTACCGAGATCCCCTGTACCTATTGTTGCGGATGTACACAATCAGTACAGAATGGCTTTAGCAGCCTTAGAAGCAGGCGTTCATTGTTTACGGTTAAACCCCGGAAATATAAAAAAACCCGAACACATAAAAATTGTTGCTGCGGAAGCAAGAGATAGAAACGTACCAATCCGGATAGGGGTAAATGGCGGTTCCCTGCATCCCGATCTTTATAGCAAGTATGGGGGCATGGTTACCCCTGAAGCAATGGTCGAATCGGCTTTACAGGAAATCGGGTATTTTTCAGAAGTCGGTTTTGACTTGATCAAAATTTCTGTGAAGGCTTCAAATGTTCCTCTGATGCTCGATGCTTATAGACAACTAGCTGAAATAACTGACCATCCTTTGCATTTAGGCGTCACAGAGGCCGGACCACCGCCTTCAGGAACTATTAAATCAACAGCAGGGATTGCGACTTTGCTAGCCGAGGGGATCGGCGACACAATTCGCTACTCACTGACAGCTGATCCAGTCATAGAGGCCAGAGCGGGGAGACAACTTCTAGAGGCGATGGGTTTGCGAGAAAGAAAAAATGTAGACCTAATTTCGTGTCCAAGTTGCGGAAGAGCTGAAATTGACGTGGTGGCAGTAGCAGAAGAGGCAATGGAGGCATTTGCAGACGAGAAGATCCCATTGCAAGTCGCTGTAATGGGTTGTGTTGTGAACGGACCGGGAGAAGCACGTGACGCTGACCTCGGTATAGCAGCCGGTCGCGGTAGAGGGCATTTGTTTGTAAAAGGCAAAAATGTTGAAGTCGTCAAAGAAGATGAAATGGTCGAAGCTCTGGTTTCCTGGGCGAAAGTGATACAGGTAGAGGGAGCGGAAGCGGCTCTTAAGAGAGTTGATACCAAACTTGCTGAACGAGAAGCGCTATTGGATAGAGAACAGCTTTTAAAGGAACAAGGTGAAGATGTGAACGAAATAGAGCAGAAATTAGGAGCTATAAGAAATCAAAGAGCCTAGAAGGCTTCATTAAAATCGGGCAGTAGGAGCGACTCACCGGCGGTATGATTAAATTGAGGTGCATCGTTCATTTCTTGGGACGAGGCGTGGGTTTTGCCCACGCCTCTTTTTGGGCGTGGGCATGCACTGAATAGAGAATTTAATAAAAGAACTGGGGGTGCCATGAGTGTTGCTGAGAAAGTAAGTGACTTGGTGTCTCCTTTGTGTTCAAGCGCAAACGTGGAACTTGTAGATATTGAGTTGAATGGTGGCGTGTTGAAGATTGTTATAGACCAATCGGAAGGATTGAACACAGAAGTTTTGGCAGATGTGACTCGCGAGATCTCACGTCAATTGGATCATGAAGAACCTGTTCCGGGTTCTTACACATTAGAAGTAACAAGTCCAGGTCTTGAAAGACCTCTAAAAAAACCACAACATTTTGAAAAGGCAGTTGGGAGTCTTATAGCGCTTAAGAAAGTTCCTGGATCTCCGGGTGAAAGACGAATAGAAGGTATTTTAAAGTCAACCAGTTCTACAGGAATTTCTGTAGAACAGGAAGACGGGTCTTTCCATGAAGTGTCCTTCGAATCAATCCAGAAAGCCAGAACGGTTTTTGTTTGGCAACCAGATTCTAAATCAGCCAAGTCTTCTGGTGGGAAAGAAAAAATTTTAGATGGAAGGATAGAACAATGAACTCCGAAATGTTGGAAGCTCTGCAGGCTGTTGCATCTGATAAAGGAATAACTGTTGAAGACATGCTTGCAGCATTAGCTGATGCTTTAGAGTCGGCGTATAAGAGGATGCCCGGAGCTCATGAGTTTTCCTGGGTCACTATCGATCCTGACAGTATGGAATTCAGAGTTTTTGCTCAAAATATTGACGAGAACGGTGAACCCACAGGAGAGGAATTTGATGTAACTCCAGAGAATTTTGGGAGAATTGCTGCTCAGACGACACGACAGGTAATGACACAAAGGATCCGCGAAGTTGAAAGAGATCTAAAATACGAAGAGTATGCGGGGCGTGAAGGCGACATCGTCACTGGCATGATTCAACAAACGGACTCTCGTTATACACTTCTTGACCTTGGTCGTGTTGAAGCTCTTTTACCCCAAGCAGAACAGGTCCCCTTCGAGAGGCCAGAACCCAACTCTCGGTTAAAGGCCTACATAGTGGAGGTTAGAAAAACTGCAAAAGGTCCTCAGATTGTGGTTAGCAGAACTCACCCCGGCTTGATAAAGAGACTCTTCGAGTTGGAAGTTCCTGAAATTTCTGACGGGATAGTTGAGATAAAAGCATGTGCACGCGAACCTGGACATAGAACCAAAATAGCTGTCAGTTCAAACGACGCGACTATTGACCCAGTTGGTGCTTGTGTGGGTGCCCGTGGAGCTCGAGTTCGAATGGTGGTTAATGAACTAAGAGGTGAAAAGATAGACATAATTCCCTTCTCAGATGACCCAGGCGAGTTCGTCACGAGAGCATTGTCTCCGGCAAAGATCAAAGAAGTCAAGGTTGACGAAGAATCTGGAACTGCAACAGTAGTTGTGCCTGACTACCAGCTTTCCCTAGCTATAGGAAAAGAGGGGCAAAATGCCCGCTTAGCAGCACGTATGACTGGCTGGCGTGTTGATATTAAAAGTGAGACTGAAGTTGCAGACGAGGTAGCTTACGAACAAGTTGACTGGGCGGAAGGTGAATGGGTCGTCGACGAAGAGACCGGAGAACAAGTTTGGCAACCAGCAGATGGTGGAGCTGCGATGTCCGTTGAAGAATGGTCTGAAGCAGTGGATGGAGATCTAGATGAAGGTGACGATTCTGGCAATGCAGGCGAGGAAAACCCAGAAACTGAACAGGAAATTTCAGAAGAGTCCGTGGAAGAAACTACAGAAGATTCCATAGAAACAGTTGACCAAGATGACTTGGAGACTAATTAGTGGCTAAAAGTGTCCGTGTCTATGAGTTAGCCCGACAGTTGGGTATGACTAACGCAGAAGTAATTGAACTCTGCGGATCTTTAGGCGTTGATGTAAAAAGTCACTCTTCTGGAATGGTTGAAGCACAGGCGGACCGTGTGAGACGTAAAGCTGAAAGCGAAGGTCTCGCAAGTGAACCTAAAGAAGAAAAAACTCCGCCAAAAAAGAAAAAGACAGAAAAGACTTCTCCTAAAAAAACAGTTTCAAAGTCTTCCGGCAAAGATAGTAAAAGTAAAGAAAAGACAGACGATGTTTCGCAAACGGAAGCAGAAACGGTCGACAAAAAAAAGAAAGAGACCAAAAAAGAAACCGCACCAAAGCGTGTAATCGCATCAAGTGGCTCTTCTTCAACCCCGCAACACGATGAAGAAGACACTCAAGAATCAGAGCAAACCGAAATTGCTGAACCTGCAGTAGAAAAAACTGAGAAAGTAGAAACTAAAAGCAAAGAAGAGGGTAAGGCGAAAAAACAAAAAGGTCCTGTTTCCGCTTCAGGGAAAAAAATACCTCCACCTCCAGGATCTCCAAAATCTCTTTCAGGCAAACCCATTCCGCCACCTCCAGGTGCCGTGAAAAGTAAACAAAAAGCTAAACCTGACGGTGGGGGTCCTGCACCTGGTAGACGTTCGACACCGCCACCAATGTCCGATACAAAAAGACCTTCTTCGCGTGGAGAATCTCGTAAAACTTCTACTCCTGGAACTGGACCAGGTAAAGATGACCCCAGAAGCACGACGCCGCCATCCGCTGGGAAGCCAGGTGAACAAAAACGTGGCCCAGGATCAGGAGCGAGACGTCGACCAAAGAAAAAGAGCCGTAAACGTCGCACAACGGAAGAACTGCAACCCATGGACGCCCCACCTCTTACTTTAACTCCTGAAGACGCTGCAGTTCCAGAAGGAGTTGTTCTCCTGGAGAGACAAAGCACCGCACAGGAAATTGCTCCGAAGTTAAACCGGACGTCAGCAGATGTTATTAGGTTCCTAATGGAACAAGGCGAGATGGTTACAGCAACCCAAACTTTGAGCGATGACATGATTGAGCTTTTTGCCGCAGAGATAGGGGCAGAGGTATCACTTATCGATCAGGGAGAAGAGCAGGAAGTTGAACTCCTAGCACTTTTGGAAATTGATGAGGAGGAGATTCCTGAAGATGCACCTGAGCGACCCCCGATTATTACTGTAATGGGCCACGTAGATCATGGAAAAACAAAACTATTGGATCAGATCAGAAATGCAAAAGTCGCAGATGGTGAAGCAGGTGGCATCACTCAGCACATAGGGGCTTATCAGATCGTAAAAAACGGAAACATTTTGACTTTCATCGACACTCCTGGACATGAGGCATTCACGACAATGAGAGCTCGAGGAGCTGAATCCACTGACCTTGTTGTGTTGGTTGTAGCGGCGGATGATGGAGTTATGCCACAAACCTTGGAAGCAATTAATCATGCTAGGGCGGCAGAAGTGCCAATTGTGGTAGCTATTAACAAAATTGACCGAGAAAACGCTGATATCCAAAAAGTAATGGGTCAGTTGGCAGAGAACGATTTGGTTCCTGAGTCATGGGGAGGCGAAACGGTAACTGTTGAAATCTCAGCTCTTGAAAATTTAGGTATTGACGAATTGCTCGAAAACTTGACTGTGGTAGCCGAAGTAGAAGATCTCAGGGCAGAGCCGGGTGCAAGAGCTAGAGGAATAGTCTTGGAGTCAAATCTTGACGCTGGGAAAGGACCAGTAGCTACTGTCTTAGTTCAAAATGGAACTCTCAGAGTAGGTGAACCAGTAGTTGCAGGCGCCTCATGGGGACGAGTGAGAGCTCTGATAAACGACACAGGAGAACAAGTCAAAGAAGCTGGTCCTTCAACACCTGTTCAATTGCTTGGTTTGAATGAAGTAGCTGATGCTGGCGACGAGATAATAGTCGCCCCCACTGAGAGATTAGCCAGTCGAGTTGCTGAGAGACGCAGTCATCACCGTAGGCAAACAGGACTAGGTCGAGACGCACACGCTTTATCTGGTGGAGCCAGACTCGAAGATATTTTCGAACAGATACAAAAAGGCGAAGCTGCAAATCTGAATCTTGTTGTTAAGGCTGACATGCATGGTTCATTAGAGGCTGTAAGTGAGAGTCTCCGAAAACTCGAGAGGGAAGATGTAAAACTTTCCTTCGTCCATCGTGGTGTCGGAAGAATCAGTGAAAACGATATACAACTTGCGTCAACCACGAATGCAACAATTATCGGCTTTAACGTTAGACCAGAAAGAAAAGCAAGAGACCTAGCGGGAGAAGAACATGTGGAGATCAGAAGCTACGAAGTTATCTATGAGCTCATAGGTGACATAGAAGCTGCAATGTTGGGCCTATTAGCACCAGAATACGAAGAGATAGTTACCGGTGATGCCGAGGTCAGAGAAATCTTCTCTGTACCAAAGATCGGCAAGATCGCAGGGTGTTACGCTACAAATGGAACAATTACCAGAGGATCTAAAGTCAGATTTCTTAGAGAAGGAACGATCATCTGGAAAGGCGAGGTAAGTTCTCTCAGGAGATTCAAAGACGATGTGAAGGAAGTGCAGGCTGGTTTTGAATGCGGTATTGGACTTTCAGATTTTCAAGATTTAAAAGCGGGCGACGTAATCGAAACTTATGAAGAGAAAGAAATAGTTAGAACTTAAGACTTCACCTGATTGAACACTTCCCGAAACCCTGTACTCATAGCTCCATCATCTTCAACTACGGTTAAAATCCGGAATCCCTGTTGTTGTCGGACATCAGCCAACAAAGAGTTGGCATGTATTCCAGGGACAACATTGTATTTCTCGCAACTACTTACGATTCTCTCCAAAGCTTCATCAAATCTGGGATTGCCATCGTTGTTGCCCTTAGGCAAACCAAGGTTCACAGAAAGATCAGAAGGACCTACGTATATAGAATCAACGCCATCCACTGAAAGGATTGACTCAAGATTGTTTAAAGCATCTAACGTTTCAATCATTGGAAGACATTGAATAGAGTTTTCAACTCCTTGCACATATTCTTCGCCGAAAACTCTTTCAGCTCTAGTAGGCCCCATACTTCGATTTCCCTTTGATGGGTATAAACAAGCTCTAACTGCTTTTTCGGCTTC
The DNA here is from genome assembly GCA_030748555.1 of Acidimicrobiales bacterium. GTDB lineage: Bacteria > Actinomycetota > Acidimicrobiia > Acidimicrobiales > MedAcidi-G1 > MedAcidi-G1. Next base: position 12,123 of record JASMLT010000023.1, on the reverse strand, counting down.
TTCGGCAGAATTCACAAGCGGAACTATCACACCAGTTGCCCCTGCATCAAGCGCCCATCCTATTACTGAAGGATCATTACTCGGAACGCGAACAATGGCTCTGGGGGAGTGAGGCTGGATTGCTTGAAGCATCGGTATTAGGTCATTTCGATCACTAAAACCATGTTGCATGTCTATGCACACATAGTCGAATCCGGATATGGCAGCAATTTCGGCAGTCACAGAGGATGGAACTTTAAGCCAGCATCCGAAGGCTGTACTACCAGAAGCGAATTTTTCAGGAAGTTTCATAAAACCCATATTCTGACTCTAGTCAAAATGAAACATGAATACTTAGGTCGTCTTTAAGTTAGAGCCGGAATAGTGTGAAAGTATGCGTGGTTATGATCGCACAGATCGACTGAATGAACTTCTGACAAGGATCCTTGCTGAGGAACTGGAAAGAATTGACGATGAGTTTTTAGGCTTCATTACAGTCACTGGTGTTCAAACTGACAAAAGTCTCACTCAAGCAAAGGTTTTCGTTACAGGTGAGCTTGATGATAAAGAGTTGTGTAGTCGACTTGAACTTCATAGGTCACGGTTGCAGAGGGCGATAAATGAGCAGTCTAGATTGCGTAGAGTCCCAGCCCTTTCTTTTTTTGTAGATGACACCGCTGAGTCGGCAGAAAGAATCGAAAACCTGCTTCGCGAATTGAATCAAGAATAGAAATTTCATGTCAGAAGAAACGAAGGAGCGAATTGGGATTGCAATTGTTGACAAGCCGGCAGGGTTAACAAGTCACGATGTGGTAGCCAAAGCGAGGAAAGTATTTGGAACTAGAAAGGTCGGGCATTCCGGAACGTTGGATCCAGACGCAACAGGAGTTTTAATTCTGGGAGTCGGAAGAGCTACAAGGTTACTGCAGTTTTTAACTCTTTTACCGAAGTCGTATAAAGGAGAAATAGTTTTTGGTGAGGAAACCTCAACTTTAGATTCTTCTGGGGAGATTACTGCGACGTATGATATGAGCGACTTGACACCATCAGGTGTCAAGGAAGCTGCTGGTTATTTTTTGGGAGAAATAGAACAAAAACCACCGATGGTTTCTGCAGTGAGGATAAAAGGGAAACGTCTTTATGAAATTGCCAGAGAGGGGAATGAAGTTGATCGCCCAAGTCGAATCGTAAGGGTTGACCGTTTTGAAGTTATTCCAACTGACAACCCAAAAGTCTATGAGGCGGTTGTGGATTGTTCGTCAGGTACTTACATAAGGTCGTTAGCGGCAGATCTTGGTTCATCTCTGGGAGGTGGAGCGCATTTAAGGAATTTGCGCCGAATAGGAGTTGGCTCTTTTGGAGAAGAGGAAGCATTACCAGTGGAAAAAACCGTTTTACAGGAACCTATCGAAGCGATGCGAGACTTTGAGGTAGTGAAAGTGGATGAAGAGACCAGAAAAGAGATTTCACATGGGAGGGTTTTTGAGCGAGACCGAATAAAGGTGGAAAAAGAAGGGCCGTGGGCTCTAGTTGATCACCGTGGAGAGCTTTTGGCGGTGTACAAAGAACATGGTGAGAAAATTAAACCCGCTGTTGTTATTGTTGACCCATAATTATGCTAGGTAGCCTGCACCGATGAACCCTTTAAGTGTAAATCCGTTTTTCTTGTTAGAAGGCAAGATCTGATATGAAATTGTTTGGTTAGTGGCGATGGGCTTCCCTAAAGTTTTCCGAGGTTTGTATTTTTTAAGAAGGTTTTCCTCTGCGCGAATTCCAACACAGTTCGGAGAGTTTACGGCCTATTCATATAGGAATAATTTTAGAAACGAAGGAAATATAGCTTTGGTTTTAGGTGACGTAACAGCTATTGAAACGCCATTAGTAAGAGTTCATTCGGAGTGTTTAACTGGAGATTTAATCGGTTCTCTCCGATGTGACTGCGGTTCTCAACTACGAGCTTCTTTAGAGATGATCGGAGAAGAAGGAGTTGGTATTTTGATTTATTTGCGCGGTCATGAAGGTCGGGGAATCGGTTTAGGGAAAAAACTCCGAGCCTACAATCTGCAAGATGAAGGACTAGATACGGTTGACGCTAATTTGAAACAAGGTTTACCAGTTGATTCTCGCGACTACTATTTTGCAGCCAAAATTCTTCAAGACCTGTGTGTCTCGGAAGTAAGGCTCTTGACAAATAACCCAAAGAAAAAAAGCGGGTTGGAGAGTGAAGGCATAGGTGTTGTTTCGCGTGTGCCGTTGGAAACATCCCCTACGGAGGAAAACTTACGTTATTTGGAAACAAAAAAAACTCGGTTGGGTCATATTCTTAACAACTGAGATTTTTACCTTTTCAAGTCTTTTTATTTCAAGGTGCTTATTTTGTTCAATTCCCAATAACGTTTTGTTGTGGAAGTTCATCAATTTTCAGATCCTTTAGTTTTCGAAGCTCCGACTGTAGTCACTCTCGGAACTTTCGACGGGCTTCATTTGGGACATCAAAAAATTATTTCTGACGTAGTGGGTGAAACCAGAAAACGTGGAGGTGAAAGTGTCGTTGTGACATTTGATCGTCACCCAGCGGAGCTGCTTCGCCCTGAGAACGTGCCTTACTTTTTGACTTCATTTGAAGACAAAGTTTCATTAATTGCTGATTGTGGAATTGACCATATTTTGATAATTCCTTTCGACCAGGAAGAATCTGAAAGATCTGCTGAAGATTTTGTAAGAGAAATACTGATAGGAAAACTCTCTGCTGAACTACTGATCGTTGGACATGATGTTCATTTTGGAAACGACAGAGAGGGTAATTTCGCTTTTCTGGAACAAATCGCTAAGGAATTAGATTTTGAAGTTCGAAAAGTGGATCCGGTAATGCGAAGTAAAGATGATTCTGAACCTATTTCTTCTACCGCTATTAGAAGAACTCTCAGGGGAGGTGAAGTTGAAAGTGCAACTCAAATGTTGGGACGCCCTTACAGTATTTCTGGAGAAGTTGTGTACGGAGATCAGAGGGGAAGAACTATAGGTTTTCCTACAGCAAATTTAGTTTTGCCTCCGGACCGTGCTTGGCCTGCTGATGGAGTGTACGCAGGTATCTTCACGAGAACAGATGGTTCGGATCATATGTGTGCGATTAATGTTGGTCGTCGTCCAACATTCTATGAGCATGCAGATACTTCTTTGCTCGAAGCCCATCTACTTGATTTTGATGATGATTTGTACGGAGAAATTTGTGGAGTTTCTTTTTTGCATTTTTTACGAAGTGAAAAAAGATTTGACGGTATTGATTCTCTAGTCGAACAATTAAAGGATGATGTGGCAAAAACACGATCTTTGCTTTCATAAACTGATTGGCAAATATCCAGTTTTTAGGTTTCGAGTTGTTGTTTATTCAAATCAAGTTGTATCTTGGTCTGACCATCAGACCATATTCTTGAAAGGTTCAAATGAGCATAATTGGCATGAACCACGCGGTTCTCTATGTTCGTGATGCTCGTATTCATAAAGAGTTTTATTCGAGAATCCTCGGTTTTACAACAAATATTGAAGATAGAAACGGCCAATTTGTTTTTATGCGTGCTCCAAATTCAAGCAATCATCATGATGTCGCTTTTTTTTCAATTGGAGGAGATGCTGTTCCTTCAAACGCTGGACAAAAAAGCGTTGGCCTCTATCACATTGCTTGGGAAGTGGAAACACTTGCAGAGCTAGAAGAGATTAAAGGAACTCTTGAAAAAGAAGGCTGCCTAGTAGGGGCGAGTGACCATGGTGTAAACAAAAGCCTTTATGCAGTAGATCCCGATGGTCTCGAATTTGAAGTCATGTGGTTGACACCCGAAAAGTTTTGGGGAGAGGCAGAAACGACTGCAGTAATTGAACCTCTTGACCTTCCTGGGGAGATAGAGAAATTTGGCAGAGAACTCAAAGGAGGAAACTAAGTGTCGTTTTCAGAAGATTCTTATTCATTAAAGCCAATTGAAAGAAAGACTATTGCCGACCAAGTAAGCGGACAGTTGCTCCAGTTGATACGTGAAGGAAAATTCATTCCTGGACAGAGAATGCCTTCTGAGAGACAATTATGCGAAGATTTTGGAGTCGCTAGAACCACTCTCAGGGAAGCTATACAACAGCTTGTCTCTTTAGGTCTCCTAGAACGCCAAACAAATCGACTCTACGTAGTTGACCACATAGGTGTCATAGACGTCCCAGATGAGAAAACTAAAAAACTTAAAGACCTAGTTGAGACGCGTCGATTCATAGAGATTTCTGTGACCGAATTAGCCGTTTGTAGGGCTACTGACCAACAGCGAAAAGAGCTTCTAGAATTGGCTGATTCTTTTCACTCCGAAATGGATCCAGAGGAATTCAGGAGTCTGAATCACCATTTCCATATGAAGATTGGCGAATGTTGCTCAAATCCACTTCTTGAAGAACTCTATGGTCGTGTACTCAAAGCTGTTTTTGACTCTTCTGCCTTTTCTTCTCTCTTGTATGGAGGTCTAGACCCTGAGGAAGTAAAGAAGATTTTGGAACAAATCGCCACAAAACATAAGGAAATAGCGAAAGCTATTTTTGAGGGTGATGCAATTGCTGCCTCGATAGCAGCCGCAGATCATGTGGCAGAGATCGAAGATCAAATATTTGAGAAGTTGGTATGAGTTGTGAATCAGGATTTTTCAAATCTTCTATTCTTCTTTGATGATGACAGCTTTGAGGAAACAGACAGACCTGGTTTCAGAAGACGTGTGATGGATGGGGAGCAAACCCAATTGTGTTTTTGGAGGATAGATGGTGGAGCAAAGGGCTCTTACATGCATAAACATGATGATCATGAACAACTTGGAATTATTTTTCGAGGTGCTCTGGACTTCCGAATAGGTGAAGAAGACACGCAAGAGAGATCGTACTTAGACACAGGTGATGTTTACGTGGCACCAAAAGGTGTGTGGCATGGAGACAGTATCTTCATAGGTGACGCGGAATTAGATGAGTGTTGGATCTTGGATGTTTTCTCCCCACCTCGAGATGATTTAAGGAAAAAAAATGGCTAAAGGTAATTGGCGCCTTGCAGTCGATATAGGTGGAACCTTTACAGATGTTGTGCTTCTGAATGATTCAACGGGCGAAGTCAGCGTAGAAAAGACATTGACTACGCCGACATCACCTTTAGAGGCAGTAAGAAAAGGAATAAAAGACTTGTTGGCCGCAACCCAAGTCGAGCCTAAAGACATAACGGCACCGATAGTGCACGCCACGACCCTAATCACTAACGCTCTAATAGAAGGCAAGACAGGTCGTGCCGCTTTGGTGACTACCTCAGGTTTCGGTGACACACTTTTGATTCGCGATGAACACCGTTATGACATGTATGACTTACAAATTGAATTCCCTGAACCTCCGATTCCTAGGAATATGACATTTGAAATTCCTGAAAGAACTAACGCAAATGGAGATTTGGTAGAGAAACCATTAGACGAAGATCTTGAGAACTTAATAGATGAGATTAGAAATGCAGATGCTGAGTCAGTTGCAGTCTGTCTAATCAATTCCTATATAAATCCCTCGAATGAGAAATACATTGCAGATCGAATCAGAGAATCTTTGAACATCCCAGTTTGTGTATCAGCCGAAATAGCTCCTCAAATACGAGAATATCCCAGAATGATTACCGCCGCATGCAACGCCGCAACGATGCCTCTCATAGGTCCTTATTTGGATGATTTGCAGGGCTGGTTAACAGAAGAAGGATTTGGTGGCTCGGTTTTGATGATGCTTTCAAACGGAGGGGTGGTTTCAGCACGGGATGCTGCACAAGCACCGATTCGTCTAGTTGAATCCGGTCCTGCTGCAGGTGCACTTGCAGCAAGGTGGTTTGCAAAGGGCCTAGATGAAGATCGTCTACTGGCATTCGACATGGGGGGCACAACAGCTAAAGCGACTCTAATCGACGGGTTTGAGCCTGAGTTGACTAATACTTTTGAAGTTGCTCGTATATATAGATTCAAGAAAGGATCCGGCTTTCCAGTTTCTGTTCCCTCAGTTGACTTGGTGGAAATAGGCGCAGGAGGTGGGAGTCTGGCTAAAGCAGATCAGTTTGGACTTCTCAAAGTAGGTCCAGAATCAGCTGGAGCTGAACCAGGGCCGGCTTCCTATGGACAGGGTGGTGAAATCGCTACTGTTACTGATGCTGACGTCTTACTAGGAATGCTTGATCCGAACAGTTTTCTAGGCGGTGACATGCCATTAGATGCGTCGAAGGCAGAAGAAGCGGTATCTGTTATCTCTGGGGAGCTGGATCTGTCGAAAATTGAGATAGCGGCTGGAATCCATGAAGTCGTCAACCAGAACATGTCAGCAGCCGCACGTATGCATGGAGTTGAGAGAGGTATTGATTTACGAGGCATCACTTTGCTTGCTTTCGGTGGAGCTGGGCCCGTTCATGCTTGTGGAGTCGCAGAATTACTTGAATCAAGCAAAGTTATTTTTCCCGTTAACGCCAGTGTTCTTTCTGCTTTCGGGACATTAGTTTCACCTGTGAGAATCGATTTGGCCCGTTCAAAACCTATGTTGCTTAATAATTTGGACGAAGGTTTACGAGATGCTCTTCTTGACGAGTTGAGATTAGAAGGTAGGAGAGTTTTAACAGCTGCGGGGGTCGCAGAAGATGGAGTTAATTTTAGATATGGAGTTGATGCGAGGTATGAGGGGCAAGGCAATGAGATAACTGTCTGGGTGGGTGAAGGTGAATCTTGGACAGCCGACTCGGACTCAGTTACGTCGATGTTTGAAGAAGAATATCGACGTATATATGGTCTCGCTATTCCAGATGTTGATATAGAGGTTGTTACATGGCGATTGTCAGCTTCAGCAGACCTACTTTTAATTGAGCCACAAAAAAGTGTCAAAGGTGAAACTGAAGAAGCCATTTCAGATGAAAAACGTAAAGTAATTTTTAACCGTGGTGACGAACCAATTGAAACCTCGGTTTATAAAAGGAAGTTGTTGAAACCGGGAATGCTCTTTAACGGTCCAGCAATTGTAGAAGAGAGGGAGACAACTTCTGTAATTCGTCCAGGCTGGAATGTTGAAGTTGGAGATAATGGGAGTCTTGTCGCAGTAAGGATTCAAAATGAACATTTTTGACCCGATTGAATTAGAAATTCTCTGGCAGTCATTAATTTCGACAGTCAATGAACAGGCTCGAGCTCTTCAGCGTTCTGCGTTTAGTCCAATCGTGAGAGAAGCCGGCGATTTGGCAAACGCTGTTTTTGACCAAAGAGGAAGAATGGTAGCTCAAGCTGTCACAGGCACACCAGGCCACATAAATTCATTAGCAATTGGTGCTTCAAAAATGCTCGAAGAAATTACTCCAGATGACTTGAATCCTGGAGATGTTTTGATAACAAATGATCCTTACAAAACAGCTGGCCAGCTGCTGGATGTAACTGTTTTAGTCCCTGTGTGGAAAAAGCAGAAAGCTGAAGAAGAACCTGTTCCTATAGCTTTTTTCGGCTCAACAATACATCATACAGACGTAGGCGGATACGGGATTGGAGCTGGGGGTAGGGATTGTTTCGAAGAAGGCCTCTGGATACCTATTTGCAAGTTGATGAAAGAGGGAAAACGGAACGAAGACGTATGGAAATTTATACTCTCAAACGTTCGTCAACCAGATCACATGGCTGGTGATTTACATGCACAGATGGCTTCAGGTGAGGTCGGGGCACAAAGACTCCTTACTCTTTGTGAAAATCATAATATTCAAGATATAGAAGATCTTTCTGATGAGATAGTTCAACGTTCCGAAGACGCTACAAGAGCAAGTATTAAAGAACTAAAACCAGGAACGTATAAATCTTCGGCCCTATTGGATCTTGCAGACGGCAGCAAAATAGACATCGTTTGTTCTATGGAGGTTGATATCGAAGAAGGTGAGATACTTGTTGATTATGAGGGAACTTCAGATGCTAGCCCTTGGGGCATAAATGTTGTCGAGAATTACACACACGCTTACACAACTTTTACAGTGCGCTCTGTTCTGAATCCAGACATCCCAAATAACTATGGAAGTTTGAAACCAATAAAGATGAGAGCCCCAAAAGGTTCGATCGTTAATGCCGTGTTGCCGCAACCAGGAACAGCAAGACATGTAGTGGGCATGTTCTTACCAAATGCATTATTGAAAGCACTGGCACAGGTTAAACCAGAGTCTTCTATGGCAGAGGGTTCTGGTGCCGTTTGGACCATGCAAGTAAATGGAACACATGAAGACGGGTCTCCATTTATAACAGCGATGTTCACTTATGCCGGTGGTGTGGGCGCACGTAAATCTAAGCCTGGTCTTTCTGCGTGTTCCTACCCAACTGGGGTGGCGGCAGTGCCTATAGAAGTAGTTGAGGCGTCCGCTCCAATTCACTTTCATAGAAAAGAACTCAGGCAAGGGTCCGGTGGTGAAGGAGCACAAACAGGTGGGCTGGGTCAAACCATTGAATTTAGCGTTGACACAGATAACTATTGGGAACTCAATGCCGTCACTAGCCGTTTATCAAACCCTCCTAAAGGAATATTTGGTGGTAATTCAGGGGCTGCTGGTTCATTTCAGGTGAATGGTAAATCTGTCGAAACTCAGAACCGTATTAAGCTTGAGGCTGAAGACGTGGTTCGTCTTGATTTGCCTGGTGGGGGTGGCTATGGGGAATCTTGATGTCTGAATTTTCTCCTGTTTCCTTTTCAAAAGTATGGGAGACGACCGTCAAAGATTTCGCTGATGATGTTTTTCTAATTTTTGAAAATTTAGAAAGTCATTCTGTTGAGTGGACATATACGGATTTCGACAAAGAAGTATCCAAAATGGCAGGACTCTTATTGCAACATGGCGTCGAAAGCGGGGATTCAGTGCATCTGGCTTTGGCGAACTGTCCAGTTTTTATCGCAGTCTGGTTAGCGGCTATTCGGTTAGGGGCATGGATAGTTCCTTCAGACCCCATGGGCAGCTCAGAGGATCTTTCATCGCATATAGGAAGAACTAATCCGAAAGTAGGATTTTGCGCAACGACTCGGTCTGAGGTGTATGAACAAGCTTGTGGCAATTTGCCTTTTGTAGAGGTAGATGAAATGAGCATTGATAAGGAACTCTGCGACTCTTATGAGGTTGGGTCTTGGCCAGTTCCAAATTTGCATGACAGGGCCGCTGTAATGTTTACGTCCGGTACAACTGGCCTACCCAAAGGAGTTGAAATAACTCAAGCCAACTATGCATTCGCTGGGCAGGCGATGTCAGCAGCCGCTTCCTTAACCAATACTGACCGTCACTTCGTAGTACTGCCTCTGTTCCACGCTAATGCCCAGTATTATTCTTTCGCTTCAGCAATTTATGTAGGGGCGAGTGTTGCTTTGATGGCAACTTTTTCAGCAAGTCGATTTTTGCAACAAGCAGCAAAGTACGAAGTGACAGCAGCGAGTCTTTTCGCAGCTCCTATCCGAATGATATTGACAAGAGGAGGACCAGTAGAAGGATTAAAGTTGAGGCATTGCTGGTTTGCTCAAAATATCACCCAAGGGCAGTATGACACTGCAACTGAATGGTTTGGCTGTAAACCAAGGCAACTTTATGGAATGACAGAAACTATTCCTGCGGTTTTAACTGATGAAAAAGAGAATCCTGATCCTTCTTCCATGGGCTTAGTGACTAGTGGCTGTTCAGTTGATATACAAAGGCCGGATGGCACATCTGTAGATCCAGGCGAAGTGGGTGAAATAGTCGTAGGGGGCGAAAGAGGTGTAACTATCTTCAGCGGGTATTTGGACGACACTGTCACCACTAAAGAGAGCTTTCGTGATGGATGGTTTTTGACCGGAGATAGAGCAAAACGTAGCATTGAGGGAAAGTTTTTCTTTGATGGTCGGAGATCTGACGTCCTAAAGGTTTCTGGCGAGAACGTTTCTATTGTTGAAGTTGAGTCTGTTCTATCAGAACACTCAGGGATTCTTGAGGCTGCAGTAGTCGGAAAACCTGATGATATAAGAGACGAAGTCCCTATTGCTTTCGTTGTTCCTGCTCCAGGGAAAGACTTGCCTTCCCTGGAAGAATTGTATGAGTGGTGTGAAAAACGATTAACGAAGGCGAAAAGACCACAACAGATTACTTTTTTGTCCGAACTTCCTCGAACAAGCGTCGGGAAGATCAGAAAGTATCTATTATTAGAGGAGGGAGAAGCTGATGACAATATTGACTAATGAGTTTTTAGAGTCCTTCGAAATCTCGATTTCAGGGTTTGACGATTCACAAACTCTTCCTCCTGAGATATACACCTCAGAAGAGTTCTTAGACTTTGAACGAAGGTCAATTTTTGACCATGAATGGCTTTGCGTTGGTCTGGCAAACTCTATACCGAATCCTGGAGATTGGTATACGAAGACAGTAAATGGTGAGCCGCTTATTGTTGCAAGAGGCAAGGACCATCAGATTCGAGTTTTTTCAGCAGTTTGTCAACATCGAGCCATGCAAATCTGTGAAGGCTCTGGAAATAATTCAAAATTTAAATGTCCATATCATCATTGGATCTATGACCTAGATGGCCGTCTTTTAGGAGCTCCGGCCATGGAGAAAACGAAAGATTTTAATAAATCCGAATGGGGCTTGCCTGATGTTCGGGTAGAGATATGGAAAGGTTTTATTTTTGTCAATCTGGATCCCGAAGCTGAATCTCTAACACCGACACTTAGCAGATATGACTCTTACCTTGAAAATTACAAATTAGATGAAGCTGTATGTCCTGGTACTTTCACCTTGGAGTCACTGCCTTGGAACTGGAAGATTATGTTTGAGAATTTTAATGACGGCTACCATGCAAATCGTTTGCATCAGTATGTACAGGATTTTTGTCCCAGCGATTTGAGTAGTTTTCCGGTTCCTTGGGAAGACAGCAGTAATGTTATTTTTCGTGAAAGTGGGTACGTGCATATTGATGGTGGTTTCAATCCAACTCACAAAGCTCTCTTTCCTGTTTACCCTGAATTGACTGAAGAGGAACGTTGGAGGTCAACATTTGCTCTTATTCCGCCCAATCTATGTATTGGTACTGCCCCTGATCAGGCTTTCTTTTTCATTGTTAATCCGGTTACGGCTGGAACCATAGACGTGGAAATTGGGTACCTTTTTCATCCAACTGCTTTAGAACATCCCTTATTTGATGAACTTTTTGAAGCAAGTGATGCTGGTGTGCAAGTGTTTATTAAGCAGGATCAAGATGCGACCACAAAGGTTCAAAATGGCTTGAACTCAAGATTTGCTCCTCGCGGGAAGTATTCATGGCAAGAAGAAAGTCATGTCCAGTTCAATAAGTGGTTGGTTCAACGATACAAAAAGCACTGGCCACAACTGTAAATAAATACTGTAAATAAATATCCCTCTCGGCCCCCTTAAATACAGAGAATGAGCTTTTAAATTAGGCCTAGCGCATATTTTTCGGCATTATTTCTTTCGGGTTTGAGAGGATCAAATATTGCTTGTAGTGTGTGTGAATCAGGTGGTCAGACCAACAGACCACTGATTTTGTTAACTAATGGAGGGGGCTTCCTTTATGGAAACGCTTATTAGGCGTCGAAGCTGGCGGATTATGTCTGCTGTTTTGGCGCTTGGATTGATTGCCGGGGCCTGCGGGTCTGACGGTGATGATGGTGCGGATAGTTCGGCTAGCAGTTCTGCTGTTGCTACTACTGCTGCGCCTGCGGCGACAACTGCCGCTCCAGCTACTACTGCAGCTCCTGCTGACGATTCTTTACCCGGTGAGGGTGTTTCGTTGAGCATGTGTCGTGCTGACTGGGCTTCTGGTTATATCCAGGCCGAGATTGTACGTCAAATTTTGCAGAAGGCTGGTTTTGAGGTTTCTGATCCGGCTGAGATTGAGCTTGGACCATCGAATGCATTCACAGCTATGGCTGAGGGTTCATGCGATTTCTGGGCTAACTCATGGTATCCGGGTCACTTCTCATGGTTTGAGAACCAATTGTCTGACGGGTCGCTTGTTGCTGACCACGTAGAAGCCGTTCCTGGTTTGTTCCAGGATGCTGGTGTTCAGGGATTCTTGGTTACCAAGTCATGGGCTGAAGAGAACAATGTTTCAACCATTGATCAGATAAACAGTG
>JASMLT010000022.1 GCA_030748555.1 Acidimicrobiales bacterium | reverse complement strand
TTTGGACGCAATCGGTGAGATGAGTGTCCTTGAACTTAGCGAACTATTAAAAGAGTTCGAAGAGAAGTTTGACGTCACTGCAGCGGCTCCAGTTGCAGCAGTAGCAGCAGCACCAGCTGCAGCTGGTGCTGAAGATGGGGAAGCTGAAGAGAAAGATAGCTTCGACGTACACCTTGCCGAGGCAGGAGATAAGAAAATCCAAGTAATTAAAGAGGTTAGAACTCTCACAAACTTGGGTCTTAAAGATGCTAAAGACCTTGTTGATGGTGCACCAAGCACACTCATGGAAGGTGCTTCGAAAGAAGATGCAGAAAAGGCAAAAGAAGCTCTTGAAGCCGCTGGCGCCACAATTGAATTAAAATAACTCAACTTATTCCTAATAAACCGTTGGTTTATGATTTTATTGTTCACGAAAGCTAGAAAAGTTACTTTCAATTACTTTAAAATTCATTAAAAGAATGAGCCTCTTGGGTTGTTCATAGGGGTCTTGTTCTATTAGGATTTCACTTCGCTGTGTTACGTCAAAATTTCTCCATGATTTGTGGTGTGATTTCGTCTTGATACGGTTTGTCCGCATTTATTAGCTTCTGCCGGGAGTTTATTGTTGTCTGCTCGACCATTACTTCGAGATCGATACTCGTTTGGAAACCTTGAAAAAGTTTTAGAATTACCAGATTTAATTGCTGTTCAACATGAGTCATTTAATTGGCTCATGGAATCAGGGTTGAAGGGTATCTTCTCAGATATAAGTCCTATAACCGATGTAAGTGAAACACTTTCACTTGAATTGGAGTTTGATCCTAAAGACGAAGATCTTAGACCACCTCCAAAGTTCACAGTAGATGAGTGTAAAGAAAAGGATATGACCTACTCAGGCCCAATATTCGTACGCGCTCGTTTCAAAAATGCTCATACTGGTGAAATAAAGGAACAAACTGTTTTCTTAGGCGATTTCCCTCTTATGACGGAAAAAGGCACTTTCATAATCAATGGAACCGAGAGAGTAGTTGTATCTCAGCTAGTTAGATCACCGGGCGTTATTTTTCAACCTGGAGAACGCTACAGATTGAGAAATCTTGCAAAAAACCAGCTTGTAACAGCAACGGTTCATCCTTATAGAGGAGAGTGGATTGAATTCGATGTAGAACAGAAGCCAGGTAAAGACGTTACTGCTGGTTGTCGAGTTGCCAGAAAACGTCGATTGTCGATGTTCACCCTTCTCAGAGCTTTAGGTTACGACGACGAGAATTTCCCTGGCTTTCTTGACCGTCTTGTTAATCATTTTAATTATCTTGAAGGGCAGTGGGAAAATGATCGTGAGTCCAACGCTACAGAAGAAGAAGCTCTTCTAGAAATTTATCGAAGAGTTCATCCAGGTGAACCACCTTCAGTGGAAGCTGCAAGAGCATATTTACGCAATGCCTTTTTTGAATCACGAAGGTATGACTTATCTCGAGTTGGTCGCTATAAGTTGAATCGTAAACTTGGTCCAGAAATTGAATGGATTGAAAAAAATCTTGGTATCGAGCTGGAAAGACCTACTCGTGATCAGACTGTCTTATCTAAAGCAGAAGTTCTGGCAACATGTACTTATCTTTTACATTTAGCAGCTGGTGAACCGGGATACCGACTCGATGACCAAGATCATTTTGCAAACCGCAGGATTCGTTGTGTCGGTGAACTTATTCAAAATCAGGTGAGGATAGGCCTGTCTCGACTTGAACGTGTAGTACGTGAACGAATGACCACTCAGGATGTAGAAGCCATTACTCCACAGTCACTAATCAATATTCGACCTGTTGTTGCTTCAATTAAAGAATTTTTTGGGACAAGCCAGCTTTCTCAATTTATGGATCAGGTAAACCCCTTGTCTGGCTTGACCCATAGGCGTCGTTTGTCTGCGTTGGGGCCTGGAGGCTTATCGCGCGAAAGGGCTGGTTTCGAAGTTAGAGATGTGCATTTTTCTCATTATGGAAGGATGTGTCCTATAGAGACACCTGAAGGACCAAATATTGGTTTGATTGGTGGACTTGCAACTTACGGTCGTGTAAATGATTTCGGTTTTATCGAAGCGCCTTACAGAAAAGTAATCAAGGGCAAAGTCACTAATGAAATTGTTCATCTAGATGCGGCTGAAGAGGAAGAGTACGTTGTTGCACAAGCTAATGCACCATTAAACCCAGATGGATCTTTTAGAAATGATCGGGTGTTGGTTCGCCGCTCGCCTCAATCAGCATCTCTTCAGGACCATAAACAACAGTTAGAACAAGACGTTTTCTTTGGTGCTACTACAGAAATTTCTTACGTGCCACCTTCGGAAGTACAACTAATGGATGTTTCAGCTCAGCAAATTGTTTCGGTCGCTACTGCTCTAATCCCATTCGTAGAACATGATGATGCAAACCGCGCTCTTATGGGAGCCAACATGCAACGTCAAGCAGTTCCACTTATACGTGCTGAGGCTCCCTTTATCGGCACTGGAATGGAAGCCCCTGCAGCGCATGATGCAGCTGACATGCTTCTCGCCGAAGAAGCTGGGACTGTCGTTGACGTTGATGCAAATTCTGTTGTTGTTGAATATCGTAAATCAGGAATAACTACACATGAATTGGTTAAATTTGAAAGGTCTAATCAAGACACTTGTGTTAATCAGCAAGCAAGAGTTACACCAGGTCAAAAATTTAAAGCCGGTGACCTTTTAGCCGATGGGTCTTCAACTGACAGTGGAGAACTTGCTTTAGGTAAAAATCTTCTAGTCGCTTACATGTCTTGGGAAGGTTTCAATTATGAAGATGCGATTATTGTTTCGGAGCGTTTGGTAAAAGATGATGTTCTAACGTCGATACACATTCATGAGCACGAAATAGACGCGCGTGATACAAAACTCGGTGCCGAAGAGATAACTAGAGATATTCCTAATCTTTCCGATGAGATACTCGCTGATCTTGATGACCGAGGAATTATCAGAATTGGCGCTGAAGTTTCACCTGGCGATGTTCTCGTTGGAAAAGTTACTCCCAAAGGTGAAACAGAGTTGACTCCTGAAGAGAGACTTTTGAGAGCTATTTTCGGTGAAAAAGCTCGTGAGGTGCGTGACACCTCACTCAAATTACCTCATGGAGAATCAGGAAAAGTTATTGATGTAAAAGTCTTTGACAGGGAAGCTGGGGATGAGTTGCCACCAGGCGTAAATCAGTTGGTAAGAGTCCATGTTGCGCAAAAACGAAAGATTAGTGTTGGCGACAAATTGGCCGGACGACATGGAAATAAAGGTGTTATTTCAAAGATTCTTCCAATTGAAGATATGCCATATATGAAAGATGGAACACCTGTAGACATTATTCTTAATCCTTTAGGTGTTCCTTCCAGAATGAATGTAGGTCAGGTTCTTGAAACTCATTTGGGATATTGCGCTAGATGGGGATGGGAAATTGATGGCGAAGGTGTTGGAACTCCTGTAGATCGAGATTCAGAGTCACAGAAAACTAGAACGAGTACAAAACCTTCTATACATATAGCTACGCCTGTTTTTGATGGCGCTAGTTGGGACGAAAACGATACAACCGCAGTAGGTGATCAGCCGAAAATAGTTGAAATACTTGCGAATCTTCGTCCAGACTCGGTTGAAGGAGACCGACTTATCAGGGATGACGGTAAAGCAGTTCTATACAACGGCCGTACAGGTGAAGCTTATGACGAGCCAATCGGGATTGGATACGTTTATATTTTGAAACTAGCGCATCTAGTAGACGACAAGATCCACGCCAGATCAACAGGACCGTATTCGATGATCACTCAGCAACCGTTAGGCGGCAAGGCTCAGTTTGGTGGTCAGAGGTTTGGAGAAATGGAAGTTTGGGCTCTAGAGGCATATGGAGCTTCGTACTGCCTTCAAGAGCTTTTAACTATTAAATCTGACGATGTACTCGGACGTGTAAGGGTTTACGAGGCAATTGTTAAAGGCGATAATATTCCGGAACCTGGTATACCTGAGAGTTTCAAAGTTCTGATTAAAGAGATGCAGTCTTTGTGTTTGAATGTTGAAGTTCTAGACAATGATGGTAAAGAGGTTGAGATTAGAGAGATGGATGAAGATGTCTATAGGACTACTGAAGCTCTCGGAATTGATCTTTCTCGTCCGGAACGAGGATCTGATGAAGAAGATGCAGCCCGCGAAGCTGCACGTGCGGTTAGAGCGTTTTCGTAATAAAGAGAAATTGGTAATAGGAAAATAAGGGAATAAAGAGTGATAGACGTCAACGAGTTTTCAAATATTCGAATTGGTTTGGCTACTGCCGATGACATTCGCATGTGGTCAAATGGTGAAGTAAAAAAACCTGAGACTATTAACTATCGAACACTTAAGCCTGAAAAAGATGGCCTTTTTTGTGAGAAGATTTTCGGCCCAACCAAAGACTGGGAATGCTATTGCGGAAAATATAAAAGAGTCAGATTTAAGGGAATTATTTGTGAGCGTTGTGGTGTAGAAGTAACTAGGTCAAAAGTTCGTCGTGAACGTATGGGTCACATCGAGCTGGCAGCACCAGCAGTTCATATTTGGTATTTACGTGGGACGCGTTCATGGTTGGCTTATTTATTAACAGGCAATGAACCCAAAGAGGAATTAAAAGCAAAGCAATTAGAAAAAGTAATTTATTTTGCAGCGAATTTGGTTGTAACTGTTGATGCGGAAGGAAGACACGATGACCTTCCTGAATTAGAGAAAGAACTTTCCGAAGAACGAAATGCGATTGAAGAAGAACGAGATCGAGAACTTGATCGTCGCAAAGAGGATCTTGAGACCGAATTAGCTGAAATGGAAAATGAAGGTCTGAAAGATGCTGACCTAAAGGCTCGTCAGAAAGCTGCAGAAAAGGATATGCAGTTTATACGCGAACAGTACGAGCAGGAGTTAGATGTTTTAGACAGAGCTTGGGAAGAATTTAAGGGTCTTTTCCCACGTCAGATAATTGAAGATGAACTTCTTTGGCGTGAGTTAGAAGACCGTTGGGGAGAGTATTTTGAAGGTGGCATGGGTGCTGATGCTTTGTCGCAACTAATCGATCGCATCGATTTTGATGAAGAAGAAGTCACTTTAAGGGGAATGATAGATCCGCCTAAAGATCAAAAACCTTTGTCAACACAACGTCGACAGAAGGCAATTAAGAGACTAAAAATAGTCGCTTCTTTTAATCGCCGAGATGAGCATGGTCGTCGTGTTAATGAACCGCGAGCGATGATTCTTGATGCTGTTCCAGTTATACCTCCCGATCTTCGACCAATGGTGCAATTAGATGGTGGACGTTTTGCGACTTCTGACCTAAACGATTTGTATAGGCGTGTAATAAATAGAAATAACCGCTTAAAGAGGTTGTTAGATTTAGGAGCGCCGCGAATTATCGTTAATAATGAAAAACGCATGCTACAAGAGGCTGTGGATGCGCTATTTGATAATGGTAGACGAGGTAGACCTGTTACCGGACCTGGTAACCGTCCTCTTAAATCTCTATCCGACATGTTGAAAGGAAAACAGGGAAGATTCAGACAAAATCTTCTTGGCAAGCGAGTCGATTATTCTGGAAGATCAGTAATCGTCGCTGGACCCACTTTAAAGTTCCATCAATGTGGACTTCCTAAACTGATGGCTCTTGAATTGTTCAAACCTTTTGTAATGAAACGTTTAGTGGATGGAGAACTTGCGCAGAATATTAAATCAGCGAAAAGAATGGTAGAAAGGCGAAAGCCACAAGTATGGGATGTTTTAGAAGAAGTAATTCAGGAACATCCGGTCATGTTGAACCGAGCCCCCACACTCCACAGATTAGGTATTCAAGCATTTGAACCTGTTTTGGTTGAAGGAAAAGCTATTCGAATTCATCCTTTAGTTTGTACTGCTTTTAACGCGGATTTTGACGGAGACCAGATGGCAGTTCATTTGCCTTTATCGGCTGAAGCACAGGCAGAAGCTAGAGTCTTAATGCTTTCTGCTAATAACGTACTGAGTCCAGCTCACGGTAGGCCGTTGGTCACTCCAACCCAAGATATGATCATCGGTGGTTTTTACTTGACGAGTGAAGTGGACGGAGCCGCAGGAGAAGGAAGAACCTTCCGAAGAATACATGAAATTGAGCAAGCTTTAGATAGTGGTTCTTTACATCTGCATGCGTTAATTGAATTCAGATCAGATAGTTATCCAGATTTAGCACTTGAATCAGAAAACGGAGACGGCCTTGTCTGGGAGAAGACTACTGCTGGACGCGTTTTGTTCAATGAAGCTCTTCCAGCAGGTTTTGGTTATGTAAATTATAAAGTTGATAAAAAAGCTATGGGTTCGATTGTTGATGATTTAGCAAGGCATTACCCAAAGAAAGTTGTATCAAATAGTCTTGACAGCCTTAAAGACAAATGTTTCCGTTATGCCTCACAGTCTGGAATTACTGTCTCTATTGAAGACGTGAAGACACCATCTGACAAGCGGGCAATTCTAGACAAATATGAGAAAGATGCTGAAAAGGTAGAGAATCAGTTTCGACGAGGAATCATTACAGATGGTGAAAGAAGACAGAAAGAAATTGAGATTTGGAATGCTGCAACTGCTGAGATAACCGAAAGAATGGCTGAAGTCCTAGAAGACGATCCGTTTAATCCCATTGACATGATGATGAAATCTGGTGCTCGAGGAAACATGATGCAAGTGAGACAAATTGCTGGTATGAGAGGCCTTGTAGCTAATCCTCGAGGAGACTTGATACCTCGTCCAATTAAATCTAATTTCCGAGAAGGATTGGCTATGTTGGAGTACTTTATTGCTACTCCTGGAGCCCGAAAAGGTCTTGTCGATACTGCATTGAGGACAGCAGATTCAGGTTATTTGACAAGAAGATTGGTTGATGTTTGTCAAGAATTGATAATTAATGACGAAGATGTTTTTGTTGCAGGGAAACCAGTACGTTCGGTTTGGGTGGAAAATATACGAGAAGACGAGTCAGGCTTTCGCTCACATATAGAGACGAAACTATTTAGCAGAACTCTCGCTGAAGACGTTGAACTTTCTGATGGAACTGTTTATGAAAAAGGAACAATCGTTGGTGAAGACGAAATGGTCGCACTCCGAGATGATCCAGCAGTTGAAAGAGTTAGAGTTCTTTCACCTTTAACTGACGATTCAGATCAAGGAGTATCCAGGGCCTGTTATGGGATGTCTTTAGCAACTGGCAAGCCTATAGAAATAGGTGAAGCAGTGGGAGTAATAGCTGCTCAGTCAATTGGCGAGCCAGGTACGCAGTTAACAATGAGAACCTTCCATACAGGTGGTGTAGCTGCTGCTGGAAGAGACATTGCTGCAGGTCTACCTCGTGTCGTCGAATTGTTCGAAGCGCGCACACCTAAAGGCAAGGCAACTTTGTCAAGGATTTCAGGTGTTATCAGAATAGGAGAAGATGAAGGACGAGGTCGAGAGGTCACTGTTGTAGCTGATGACGGCACGGAAGAGGTTCATCTTATCCCAGGTATTTCTCGCATTGAATTCAAAGATGGAGAAGAGATTTCTGCTGGTGATGCAATAGTCGAAGGGCCAAGGGATCCAAAGGAACTTCTTGAGATTAAAGGAGTTAGAGAGACTCAACAGTATTTGGTAGATGAAGTCCAGAAGGTTTATCGGGATCAAGGTGTGTCAATTCATGACAAACATATTGAACTAGTTGTAAGACAGATGACTCGAAGGGTACGGATTAGTGACCCTGGTGATTCAGATTTCCTTCCAGGAGAACAAGTAGATCAGCCTATTTTCGCAGCGACTAATAGAAACTTGGTTGAGGAAGGAAAGAAACCAGCTGAAGGGCGTCCTGAATTAATGGGGATCACAAAAGCTTCACTCGCTACTGATTCTTGGTTGTCGGCCGCGTCTTTCCAAGAAACGACTCGGGTTCTTACAGAAGCTGCAATAGAAAGCCGACAGGACAAATTGGTAGGTCTAAAAGAAAATATTATTATTGGAAAATTAATTCCTGCCGGAACCGGACGCGAAGAGTATAGGCGCGTGGGAACGCATGCTCCGGATTACAAACCAATGGATTTTTACTCTTCTGCTGATGAAGAGCAAGATTTGGCCGAATGGCTAGCAACTCAGGCTGACAGCGGTAATGAGACCGACGATAGTTTTGCCGGTGCTTATGAAGCTGATGTAATAGATTTAGCTAATGGTGCTATTGAAGACGCCATTGAAGAAATTGATTGAGATACTTAGATTTATTATTGTGACGTGAAGATGCCGACCGTAGACTCAATACTTCGTGTCTTAGTAAGTTCTGGACCGTTTTTCAATTTCAACAGGCAAGGTTTGAGGTAAGTCGTGCCCACAATTCAACAATTGGTTCGCAAGGGCCGTCAATCAAAGCGTAGAAAAGAAGCTACTCCTGCTTTGAAGGGAGCACCGCAGAGACGCGGTGTATGTACAAGAGTTTTTACGACTACACCAAAAAAACCAAATTCGGCTCTCCGCAAGGTTGCAAGGGTGCGTTTAACCAGCGGAATGGAAGTGACGGCTTATATACCTGGCGAGGGACATAATTTACAAGAGCACTCAATTGTTTTATTACGAGGTGGTCGTGTGAAAGATTTACCGGGTGTTCGTTACAAGATTGTTAGGGGAACTCTTGACACTTCTGGTGTTTCGGAGAGAAGCCAGTCTCGCAGCCGATACGGCGCAAAGAAGGATAATTAATTATGCCTAGAAAGGGACCAGCTGTTAGAAGGAGTCTTACCCCAGATCCTGTATATCGTTCGAGTGCAGTCACCCAGTTGGTAAACAAAGTACTAAAGCACGGGAAACGTTCCACTGCAGAGCAGATTGTATATGGTGCTTTAAAGGTAGTTGAAACAAAAACAGGGAGTGAACCTGTTGGAGTTTTAAAAGACGCTTTGGAAAGTATAAGACCACAGCTTGAAGTGCGAAGTCGTCGAGTCGGTGGTGCTACTTATCAAGTGCCTGTTGAGGTTAAGCCTCGGAGAGCGAACACTTTAGCTGTTCGCTGGCTTGTTGATTATGCACGAGAAAGAAGAGAAAGATCCATGTCTGAACGCCTAGCTAATGAGATAATGGATGCTGCCAATGGAATTGGTTCATCCGTTAAGCGCCGCGAGGACTTGCATAAAATGGCTGAAGCTAACAAAGCGTTTGCGCATTACCGTTGGTAATAAATTCAGACAACAGGTAACAGGTATGGCTAATCGACACCCTCTTGAGAAAACTCGCAATATTGGAATTATGGCTCATATTGATGCGGGTAAAACTACCACTACAGAACGAATCCTGTATTACACAGGTGTGAATTATAAGATCGGTGAAGTTCATGAAGGCACCGCAACTATGGACTGGATGGAACAAGAGCAAGAGCGCGGAATCACTATCACCTCTGCTGCTACTAGCTGTTTCTGGAACGATCATAGGATCAATATTATTGATACTCCTGGACACGTTGACTTTACAGTTGAGGTAGAACGTTCTTTAAGAGTTTTAGATGGCGCAGTCGCAGTTTTTGATGGAGTTGCAGGCGTGGAGCCGCAAACTGAAACAGTTTGGCGTCAAGCTGATCGTCATAACGTTCCAAGGATGTGTTTTATCAATAAAATGGATAGAACCGGAGCTGATTTTTTCTTTGTTTTAGGAACCATTAAAGAGCGTCTTGGTTGCAAAGCCGCTGTGATCCAATTACCTATAGGGGCAGAAGCTGATTTTGCTGGCATTGTTGATTTGGTAACTATGAAGGCTTTGGTTTGGGAAGGTGAAGATTTAGGAGCTTCATGGAATGAGGTAGAGATCCCAGACGATTTGAAATCCCAAGCTGATGAATATCGGGCAGAACTTGTCGATCTTCTTGCTGAGTTCGATGAAAATATCCTTGAAAAATTTGTTGGTGAAGAAGAAATCACAATTGAAGATTTGAAAACGGCGATTCGTCAAGGAACTCTTTCAGGAGATTGTGTACCAATATTAACTGGCACAGCTTTTAAGAATAAAGGGGTTCAGCCTCTCCTTGATTCTGTTGTGGAGTATTTACCATCACCACTTGATCTTCCACCAGTTGAAGGTATTGAGCCCCGAAGTGAGGAAGTCACCAAGCGCGGCGTAAGTGACGATGAACCATTTGCTGCTCTCGCTTTCAAAATCATGACGGATCCTCATGTAGGAAAATTAACTTACTTTCGTGTCTACAGCGGCACCTTGGAAAAAGGCGCCACTGTTTTAAACACCCGATCGAGTTCTAAAGAGAGGATTGGTCGCATTTTAGAGATGCATGCCAATGATCGGGAAGATCTTGATATTGTTCGGACTGGTGACATAGTTGCCGGTGTAGGCATCAAAGACACAAAGACAGGTGACACTCTTTGTTCACCAGATCACCCTCTAATGCTTGAACAGCTCGATTTCCCTGACCCTGTAATTCATGTTGCAGTTGAGCCTCGCTCGAAAGCAGATCAGGACAAAATGGGTAAGGCTTTAGGAGCTCTTTCTGATGAGGATCCTACGTTTACAGTTAGAAGCGATGAAGAAACAGGTCAGACAATTATTGGTGGTATGGGTGAGTTGCATCTTGAGGTTCTAGTTGATCGAATGTTACGTGAGTTTCGTGTTGATGCAAATGTAGGAAAACCTCAAGTTGCGTACCGGGAAACAATTACTAAGGCAGTTGAAAATTATCGTTATACCCATAAGAAACAATCTGGTGGATCTGGCCAATTTGCTGAAATCGTTGCGACGGTGGAACCTCTGACAGAAGGTGAAGAGACCTATGGTTTTGAAGACAAAGTTACGGGGGGGCGTATTCCTAAGGAATATATTCCAGCTGTTGATGCAGGCATCCAATCTGCCATGACTTCTGGTGTTCTTGCTGGCTTTCAAGTTTTGGGTATGAAAGTAACGCTTAACGATGGGAAACATCATGATGTTGATTCATCTGAGATGGCATTTAAAATTGCTGCGCAGGCCTGGTTTAGAGAGGTTATAAAACAGGCTAAGCCAGTTCTTCTAGAGCCAATTTTCGCTGTTGAAGTCGTAACACCTGAGGATTACATGGGTGATGTAGTCGGTGATTTAAACTCCCGAAGAGGTAAAGTCGGGCAAATGGAAGCAAGAGGAAATAATCAAGTTGTTACTGCACAGGTACCGCTATCCGAGATGTTCGGCTATGCTACAGATTTGCGTTCGCGCACTCAAGGGCGTGCGACGTATACAATGCAGTTCGATTCGTATCAACAAACACCTTCATCAGTTCAGGAAGAGATTGTCACCAGGATTCGTGGTGAATAGTCTTAACCTACTGAGAAGGTAATATAAAATAATAGAAATAATAGAGAAACTCGAGGGAGAGTCATGGCTAAGGCCCAGTTCGAAAGAAATAAGCCCCACGTAAATGTGGGAACGATGGGACACATCGATCACGGTAAGACAACTCTTACTGCTGCAATTACTAAGGTATTGTCGGATTCAGATCCTGACAATACATCATTTACAGCATTTGAGAATATTGATAATGCACCAGAGGAACGTGAACGTGGTATCACCATTAACGTTTCACACGTTGAGTATGAGACAGGTAACAGGCATTATGCCCATGTCGATATGCCTGGACACGCTGACTACATCAAAAATATGATTACCGGTGCAGCTCAGGTTGATGGAGCTATTTTGGTGGTTTCTGCAGCTGATGGGCCAATGCCACAAACTCGAGAGCATGTTTTGCTTGCACGTCAGGTTGGAGTTCCAAAGATTATTGTGGCTCTAAATAAGTGCGATGTTGTTGACGATGAGGAACTTCTTGAACTCGTAGAAATGGAAGTTCGGGATCTTCTAAATGAATATGAGTTCCCTGGGGACGACACGCCAATTGTTAGAGTTTCAGCTCTTAAGGCTTTGGAAGGAGATGGAGATTCCGCAGCTCAAATTATTGATCTGATGAGCCAAGTAGATGATTACATCCCTCAGCCTGAGCGTGATGTTGATAAACCATTTCTTATGCCGATTGAGGACGTTTTCTCAATTACAGGGCGTGGAACAGTCGTAACCGGTCGTGTCGAACAGGGTAAAGTTAATACTGGCGACACAATAGAGATTGTTGGTATTAAAGACACAACCGAAACAACTTGTACTGGTGTCGAGATGTTCAGAAAACTTCTTGATGAGGGATTGGCAGGAGATAATATTGGCGCACTACTTCGCGGTATCGATAAAGAAGATGTTCAACGCGGTCAGGTATTGGCAGCTCCTGGTTCAATTACTCCACATACCCAATTTGAAGCCGAAGTATATGTTCTTACTAAGGAAGAGGGTGGACGTCATAAGCCATTCTTTTCTAACTACCGACCGCAGTTTTATTTCAGAACAACTGATGTGACTGGAAGCATTGCTTTGCCAGAAGGAACTGAAATGTGCATACCCGGTGATAATACAACTATGACGGTTGAGTTGATTGCTCCGATTGCTATGGATGAAGGACTTCGCTTCGCTATTCGTGAAGGTGGCAGGACTGTAGGTGCTGGTGCTGTAACGAAAGTCATCAAGTAGCACGGATTTAATTTATGGCAGCAAGTCAGA
This sequence comes from Acidimicrobiales bacterium, assembly GCA_030748555.1. GTDB lineage: Bacteria > Actinomycetota > Acidimicrobiia > Acidimicrobiales > MedAcidi-G1 > MedAcidi-G1. The sequence goes on along the minus strand of JASMLT010000022.1, from coordinate 12,256 downwards.
AAATAAGAATAAGGCTTAAAGCCTACGATCATGAGGTCATTGATCAGTCAGCAAAAAAAATTGTTGAAACTGTTCGTCGAACTCAGGCAGATCTTCGAGGCCCAGTACCTCTACCTACAGAGAAGCATCGTTACACAGTGATTCGTGGACCTTTTAAGGATAAAGATTCTCGTGAACACTTTGAGATGAGAATTCATAAGAGACTTCTCGACATTCTTAATCCTTCACCTAAGACTGTTGATTCTCTCCAAAGGCTTGATTTGCCAGCTGGTATAGATATTGAAATAAAAATTCAGCAAAACTAGTCATCATCTTTTTGTTCCGGAGGGATGTCTTCGGGTTTGTTTCTATTTAGAGAACCTTCTCTTTGGGTTTTTGTTGAAAGTAATTCTTCGGAAACTTCGTGTCTACGGGCAACTGAACCTATTACGGACTGAATAGTCGCTGCTGCGGGAAGTGCTAACAGAGCACCCACTACTCCTAGTATCGCGGAGCCAGCAATTACTGAACCAAATGCTACGGCTGGGTGGATTTGCATTGTATGAGAAGTAATTCTGGGAGAGATCAAATAATTTTCTATTTGTTGATAAACAGCAATTGTCACTAGTACCCAAAGGCCATCAACAGGTTCACCTAGCAGTCCTACAACAAGGGGCAATACGCCGGCTATATAAGTTCCCACAACGGGGACAAACTGGGAAATGACTCCAACCCATAAAGCTAGAGCTAGTGCTGAGGGAAGTCCGATAATTTCGAAAATTAACCAATGAATTGCAGCGGAAAGTACTGCCAGAACACTTCGTGAAAGTATGTATCCGCCTGTTTTGGATACAGCAAGATCCCAAATTTCTAAAATTTGTCCTTGGCGTCGTGGAGCAAGAAAAGAACATACAAGCTTTCTGACTTTCGGCCCTTCAGCCACTAGATAGAAAGAGAAAAGAGCAATTGTAAAAAGTTGGAAAAGGACATTCGCCACGGTCGTTCCGAAACGCGCAAGATCATCAGCTAAATTACCGAGCCACTGTGCTAAAGCTCCAGAGTCATATTTTTCTTGCAGGTCTGAAGTGGCATTTTCAATTCCAAAATTATCATCAAGAAATTCGTCAATATCAGCCAGATAGGTTGGGATATTATTATTAAACTCAGTTACTTGATCAGCTAGAAGTGATCCAACTTGAAAACCAAAACCGCCTAGAGCGGCAAAACAAACTAGGAAAGTTAACGCTGTTCCTAGCCCTCTCTTTAGTCCTAGTTTTTCAAGCCTATTTACTGCCGGTTCTAGGGCGAAAGAAAGGAATAGAGAAACTAAAAGAATTATCAAAAGGGGTCTTAGTGCAGAAATAACTCCTCGGGAATACCAAAGAAGGGCAAATCCTCCTAAGAGAACTGCTATTGATTTAATTATCCACTTCGGTAATTTTTCGCTGTCTTTTGCTTGAGTTTTCAAGGATTTCACCTATAGGTGGTTATCTATATTTACAACTAATCAGACGGTACTTCTAAAAGAGTCACTGAAATGGGATGTTTGGGGCAAAGTTCTCATTATTAAAGGGATTTCCGGTTGTGCCATGTCATTATGCGCCGTATCGTTATCAGTCGGTGTTTGTTGTTTTAACACCTAAAGTTGACGTCCGTTGAGGCCCATCAAAATAGTTGGGAACCGAATGGCACAACCGAAATCAGCGCTCCGCTGGGGTTTCCCGAGCGGAGCGTTTGCATGGAATTACATAAATAAAACTTAACGAGTATTCGTTTGGTGTGCGTAGGAAAAAAAATGGCTAGTAAAGCAATAGTGGGAGAAAAGGTCGGAATGACCCAAGTGTGGGATGAAGATAATTCCGTGATCCCTGTAACAGTTCTACGTATCCGACCGAATCGTGTTGTACGTGTTAAAACCACAGAACGTGATGGATATAGTGCGCTTCAAGTCACCTTTGGAGAAAAGGATGAGCAAAAATTAACAAAACCAGAAGCAGGTCATTTTGCCTCGAATGGTGTTGATGCTGGAGTCAAGTTGGTGGAACTTCGCTTGGACAACGTTGATGGGTACGAAGTAGGGCAAGAGCTAACTGTCGAAACCCTTTCTGAAAATTTAAGAGTTGATGTTACCTCAGTGAGCAAAGGTAAAGGTTTTGCGGGAGCTATGAAAAGACATGGTTTCAAAGGGCAAAGAGCCTCACATGGCGCCCATAAAGTGCATCGTAAACCTGGAGCAGTGGGTCAATGTGCAACGCCATCAAGAATTTTTAAAGGTAAAAAACTCCCAGGAAGAATGGGTAATCAAAAAACAACTATTTTAAATCTTCAAGTTGTACAAGCAGATATTGAAAAAGAACTCTTACTGATTAAGGGTTCAGTACCTGGTCCGAATGGTTCCACTGTTTTAATTAGAGATGCAGTAAAGGAAGCAGTTTGATGGTTGCTGTTGATGTTAAAGATTTAACTGGCTCTAAAACTGGCACAGTTGATTTGGATCCTCAAACCTTTGGTCTTGATCCCAACGTTGCAGTTATGCACCAGGTAGTTACTGCTCAACTAGCCGCCAGACGTAGTGGGACCCAGAGCACTAAGACAAGAGCAGAAGTTAGAGGTGGAGGTGCAAAACCTTGGCGTCAAAAGGGCACTGGCCGTGCTAGGCACGGTTCAATTCGCTCCCCTCAGTGGCGCGGTGGTGGAGTTGCATTAGGACCCAAGCCACGTGATTACTCACAGAAAACTCCTAAAAAAATGGTTCGTTTGGCATTAAAGTCGGCTCTTTCTGATCGAGCAGCATCAGAACGTGTTGTAGTTGTTGATGAATGGAATTTTGAATTACCAAAAACTAAAACAGCAGTAGCAGCTCTTGATGCATTGGATGTAGAGGGCAGAGTTTTGATTGTTGTTAACCAAAACGATTCAAATACTTGGAAAAGTTTTGCAAATCTAGATCGAGTCCACGTCATATCACCGGGCGAATTGAATGCTTATGACGTTTTAGTAAATGATTGGGTCGTGTTTGCAAAGAGTACTTTGCCAGATGCCACTTCGCCGGAGATTTCAGAAGGTGCGACAGATGAAAGTTCGCAATCATGAAAGATCTTAGAGACGTGATTATTAGGCCTATAGTTTCGGAGAAATCATTTACTCTTCTAGAGCAAAATGTTTTTGCTTTTGAAGTTCATAAATCTGCTTCTAAGCCTGAAATTAGAGATGCTGTTGAAACGATTTTCGATGTGAGTGTTTTGAAAGTTAATACTTTGAATCGCAAAGGAAAATTAAAAAGAAATCGTCGTAAGCCAACTATGTCCAAACGTCCTGATGTAAAAAGGGCTTATGTGACCCTTGCAGAAGGCGACTCTATCGAATTGTTTGAGGTCTGATCTATGCCCCAGCGACAACGTAAACCAACTAGCCCTGGAAGGCGATTCCAAACGGTTGCAGATTTTTCTGAAATAACTAAAACTACTCCTGAGCGAACTTTGGTTGAGAAAAAAGTCTCTACTGGTGGACGCAATAACTATGGACGTAAAACGTCTCGTCATCGTGGAGGTGGACACAAACAGAAGTATAGGTTAATTGATTTTAGGCGGAATAAAGATGGTGTTCCAGCAACTGTTGCTGCTGTTGAATATGATCCAAATCGAAGCTGCAGAATTTTGTTATTGCACTACCACGATGGGGAGAAGCGTTACATTTTGGCTCCGCGAGGTGTCGAAGTAGGTGATGTACTTAAATCAGGACAAGGAAGTGAGATACGTTCTGGAAATGCATTACCTCTTCGTTACATTCCTGTTGGAACAGTTATTCATAATGTTGAGTTGCACCCAGAGGGTGGAGGGCAACTGGCACGGAGTGCTGGTTCCAGTGTGCAGTTAGTTGCTAAAGAAGGGGATTTTGCAACTTTACGCCTGCCAAGTAGTGAGATGCGTCGAGTCAGGATCGATTGTCGTGCGACAATAGGAGAAGTTGGTAATCAAGAACATGAATTAATTAGTATTGGAAAGGCCGGACGAAACAGGTGGAAAGGTGTAAGACCTCAATCACGTGGTGTTGCTATGAATCCGGTAGATCACCCTTTAGGTGGCGGTGAAGGAAAGTCATCTGGTGGTCGTCATCCTGTTTCTCCTTGGGGTAAGCCAGAAGGACGTACTCGAAAAAGAGGAAAACATTCTGACAAGATGATTGTTAGACGTCGTCGCGGAAGAGGACGGAGGTAGAAAGTTATGCCACGAAGTTTGAAAAAAGGCCCTTTCGTTGATGATCATCTCTTGAAAAAGGTAGATGCTATGAATGATTCAGGAGAGAAGAAAGTGATTCAAACCTGGTCTCGACGTTCAACAATTGTGCCAGATATGTTGGGCCACACGATCGCAGTCCATGATGGCAGAAAACACATTCCTGTATTTATTACAGAATCGATGGTCGGTCATAAATTAGGAGAATTCGCACCTACAAGAACGTTTCGGTCTCATAGCGGCCAAGAGAGGTCTACAAGCTAATGGTTTCCTTAGATGCTTCTTTGTCCAAGATTGAAAATCGTGAAAGTACGCGATCAGTTGTACGTTACGCACGTGTTTCTGCTCATAAAGCTAGACCTGTGTTAAATCAAATCCGCAACAAGTCTGTTGGGCGAGCTGATGAAATTTTAGCTTTTAGTGAAAGATCAGTCTCAGATGTTATTTCTGGTTGTTTACAGTCAGCGGTTGCGAACGCTCGTAATAATGATGGAATTCCTCAAGAAGAGCTTTTTGTTTCAGAGTGCTTTGCTGATGAGGGACCCACCTTAAAAAGGTTTAGGCCTAGAGCACGCGGACGTGCAACTTCAATTTTTAAAAGAACGTGTCATCTGACCGTGATTGTTTCACGGTATTCAGAAGACGAGTTAGAAGCTTTTCAAACTCGTGCCGAATTGAGAGACGAAAGAAAGAATCTTGAGTCAGAGATGGATTCGACGGAGGAACCAGAATCAAAAAATAAGAAGGCTCGATCTTCGAAAGAAGATGTGGTTGAAGAAGATGTGGTTGAAGAAGATGTGGTTGAAGAAGATGTGGTTGAAGAAGATGTGGTTGAAGAAGAATCTGTTGAAGAAGATTTAGATAGCGATGAAGAAAATGATGAACAAAATGAAAAAGAGGCCAACTAATGGGTCAAAAGGTTAATCCTTATGGATTTCGACTTGGTGTAACAACGGACTGGAAGTCACGATGGTTCGCAACACGGCGAGAATACGCTGACAATATTTTGGAAGATTGGAAGATTCGTGACTTTCTGATGACCGAGTTGCCTCATGCTGCAATAAGTCGTGTGGAAGTTGAACGTACTCGTGACCGTTTAAGAGTAGATGTTCATACTGCAAGACCTGGAATAGTGATTGGCAGGAAAGGGGCGGAGGCAGATCGTTTAAGAAAAGGTTTAGGGAAGATTTCAGGGAACCTTCAAGTTCAGTTAAATATCCAAGAAATAAAGGAGCCAGAGCTAGATGCTGCTTTGATCGCTCAAGGAGTTGCCGATCAACTTACAGGCAGAGTTGCTTTTCGACGAGCCATGAAGAGGGCTGTTCAGAATGCACAAAAAGCTGGCGCTTTAGGAATAAGGGTTCAATGTTCAGGCCGTTTAGGTGGAGCCGAAATGTCTAGAACAGAGTGGTATAGAGAAGGAAGAGTTCCGCTTCATACTTTGAGAGCAGACATTGATTACGGTTTTCGTGAGGCCGATACCACATACGGAATTCTTGGAGTAAAAGTTTGGATATATAAGGGTGATATTCTTCCTTATAAGTCTCGTCTCGAAGACAAAATTACCCGTGAAGCAGCTATGGCTGCAGGAGAGACATCTGGTCAAAGCAAGTCTCGCGGTGGTGTTATTTCTTCAGCCGCAGGTAGGAAGAGGACTGCCGATTCTGTAACTGAGGTTGACTCTACTGATGTTACTGATGAAGAAATAGTAGATGAAATGGCACCTCTTGTTAAAGAAGGTGACGCTGAATTTGAACGTTTATTGGCTGAGGAAGAGGCTATTGAGGCTTCAACACGGGAGCATACAGAAACACCTCATTTCCGCTCAGGGGATGGTGATTAGAAATGCTTATGCCAAAAAAAGTTCGTCATCGTAAACATCAACGTGGTAGAAGCCGAGGAATGTCCAAGGGGCATACCTGGGTTAATTTTGGTGAATATGGCTTACAGGCTCTTGAGCCTGGATGGATTACATCTCGTCAAATAGAGGCTGCTCGAATTGCGATGACTCGTCATATCAAACGTGGTGGAAAAGTATGGATAAATGTTTTTCCAGATAAACCTGTAACAGAAAAACCTGCTGAAACTCGAATGGGGTCTGGTAAAGGAAATCCAGAGAAGTGGGTTGCTGTAGTTCGCCCAGGGAGAATTCTTTTTGAATTGTCTTATAGCGATACTCAGGTTGCACGTGAAGCTATTGAAAGAGCTATACAAAAACTTCCAATAAAAGCTCGTTTTGTTCAACGAGAGGAGGGTTTCTAAATGGCTAGAAAAAAGAGTTTAAGAGACCTGGGTGATACTGACTTGCTGGAACGTTTAAATGAATCAAAAGAAGAACTATTTAATCTTAGATTCCAACTGGCAACAGGTCAGTTAGAGAATCATGCCCGAGTAAGTCAAGTTAAGCGTGAAGTTGCGAGAGCTTTAACTGAATTAAGAGATAGAGAAATTTCTGCTGCTGAAGATTTTTCTTTAGACAACGGTGAGGAGTTGGCTAATGACTGACGATCAAGTGACTGACGATCAAGTAATTGATGATCAAACTACTAGTGATGAAATTATTTCAACAAGAATCAATAGGCGGAAAGTGCGTGAAGGTCTGGTTGTTTCTGTAGTGCAAGATAAAACTGCAGTCGTAGAGACTATTGACAGGGTTCGCCATCGTAGATACGGGAAAACAGTTCAACGCACTAAGAAGCTTCAAGCACATGATGAAGATAATCAATTAAGCGTTGGAGACCGTGTACGAATTCAAGAAACTCGACCTTTGTCAAAAACAAAGCATTGGAGACTTGTTGAAGTTCTAGAGAGGGCGAAGTAATGATTCAGCAGGAAACCCGACTAAAGGTGGCTGACAATTCAGGAGCTCGCGAAGTCTTGTGTATCAAGGTTTTAGGAGGGACTAGGCGTAGGTACGCGTCTGTTGGAGATGTTTTTACAGCGACTGTAAAAGATGCAAATCCTGGGGCTGCAGTGAAGAAAGGTGAAGTTGTCAAATGTGTAGTGGTTCGTACCGCCAAGGAGTCCCGACGCTTAGATGGTTCTTATATACGTTTTGATGAGAATGCTGCCGTATTGATAGATGATCAAAATCAGCCAAGAGGAACACGTATTTTTGGCCCGGTTGGTAGGGAATTGCGAGAGAAAAAATTCATGAGAATTGTTTCTCTCGCACCAGAGGTGATTTAGATGAAAATCAAAAAAGGTGACCAGGTAAGAGTTTTGGCAGGAAAAGATAAGGGTCGCGAAGGTGAAATCAGCCGTGTTATTCCTCAACGAAATTCAGTGATTATCGAAGGAGTGAACCAAGTTAAACGTCATCAAAAAGCTACATCCGAGACAATGCAGGGCGGCATAATTGACAAAACCATGCCTATTGATGTTTCAAATGTGGCACTTTTAAGTCCATCTGATGGGAAGCCGACACGAGTTGGTTATCGACTTAGCGAATCCGGAGAAAAAGTACGAGTATGTAAACGAACAGGAGTTGATCTAGATGGTTGAGACTAAAACTCCTTTCGGCCTCCGACAAAGGTATGAAACTGAGCTACGAGGAGTTCTCCAAGCAGAACTTGGATTATCCAATACGATGCAAGTTCCTAGGTTGGTCAAAGTGATTGTAAACATGGGTGTTGGCGAAGCAGCTCAACAGTCGAAGGTTCTTGATGGGGCCTTAGCAGACTTGGAATTAATTACGGGTCAAAAACCCATAATCACAAAAGCTAAAACTTCAATTTCAAATTTTCGACTTCGTGAAGGTCAAGCGATTGGAGCTAAGACCACGCTTAGAGGAAATAGAATGTACGAATTTTTAGATCGACTAATGAATCTTGCTATACCTCGAGTCCGTGACTTTAGAGGTTGCAGTGTGAAGTCCTTTGATGGCAATGGAAACTACACACTGGGCGTTACTGAGCAACTTATTTTTCCAGAAATTGACTATGACAAAATTGACCGTGTGCGAGGTATGGATATAACTATCGTTACCTCAGCATCTGATGATATGGGTGGGAGGGCTTTACTTACAGCTCTCGGTTTCCCATTCCGAGTGGAGGCTCCCTAGTGGCTAAAAAAGCTTTGGTGAACAAACAAAAGAAAACTCCGAAATTTAAAGTTCGGGCGTATACGAGATGTGGAAGGTGCGGTAGACCGCGTTCTGTTTACAGAGATTTTGGCCTTTGTCGTGTATGTCTACGTGAAATGGCTTTAGCAGGTGAAATACCTGGTTTAACCAAATCGAGTTGGTGAGAGGGGGGCGATATGACAATGACAGATCCAGTAGCAGACATGCTTACTCGTATACGCAATGCAAATCAAGCAATGCATGAGGGAGTTGCTATGCCTTCATCAAAACAAAAAATCGCTCTTGCCGATTTATTAAAAGAAGAAGGTTACATAACCGATTTTGATGTAAGTACTTCAGAGAGGGCAACAGGTAATGTTCTGTCCATAACAATGAAGTACACAGATTCACGTGAACGTGTGATCAGTGGAATAAAAAGAGTTTCGAAACCAGGATTAAGGGTTTACACCAAGTCCGATAAAATCCCTCGTGTGCTTGGAGGATTGGGCGTAGCTGTAGTGAGTACAAGTAAAGGACTCATGAGTGATAGAGAGGCTCGCCGTCGACGTATGGGTGGCGAAATTCTCTGTTATGTCTGGTAAGGAGGGAGAATATGTCGAGAATCGGAAAGGAACCAATTTCTGTCCCATCTGATGTACAGGTTTCTATTGAAGGTAGAAGTGTGGGAGTCACTGGACCAAAAGGATCTTTAGATTTAGATTTGCCGGGTGAAATAAATGTGCGTCAGGAAGATGACACGGTTCTAGTTGAAAGACCCAATGATGATCGAAAAAACAAGGCTCTGCATGGGCTTACCAGATCTTTAATAAACAATATGGTTATAGGAGTTTCTGAGGGATTTAAGAAAGAACTTGAAATAGTAGGAGTTGGTTACAGAGCTGCAAAAAGCGGTGATGGTCTTGAATTGCAGCTTGGTTTTAGCCATCCTGTGAAAGTTAAGGCACCAGATGGTATTACTTTTGACGTACCGGAACCTACCCAAATAATTGTTTCAGGGATAAATAAAGAGATAGTTGGTCAGGTTGCTGCTGACATCAGAAGTTATCGCAAGCCTGAACCATATAAAGGAAAAGGTATTAGATACGCGGGAGAGCACGTAGCCCGTAAAGCTGGGAAGGCGGCGAAGTGAGCATTAAATCTGATAGGCGTGCTGGTCGTCATCGTCGCCATAGGCGGATACGTAAATCAGTTTTTGGAACTGAAAGTCGCCCAAGACTAGTTGTATTTAGATCGAGCAAGCACATATCTGCACAATTAATAAACGATGAGATCGGTGAGACAGTAGTTTCTGCATCTACTCAGCAAGATGGTATTGCAAATGGGCTAAGAGGTATTGATGCGGCTGTAGAGGTAGGCCGTCAAATCGCAAGCCGAGCTAGTGAAGCGGGTGTTCAAAAGGTAGTTTTTGATCGAAGTGGGTATAGATATCACGGACGTGTGGCTGCTCTGGCGGATGCAGCTAGAAAAGAAGGATTGGAGTTCTGATGAACGTTGAAACATCAGCCGAGATGATTCCTCTTAGAGAATCACGAGTGGTTCATATTAATCGTGTTGCCAAAGTTGTGAAGGGCGGTAGGCGCTTTTCTTTTACAGCGCTTGTGGTGATTGGAGATGGTGCGGGTCGAGTTGGCCTCGGTTATGGAAAAGCAAAAGAAGTACCTTTGGCAATTCAGAAAGGTACTGAAGAGGCAAAACGAAATGTTTTTTCTGTTCCTATGGCAGGAAGCACAATTATTCACACGATTGAGGGCGTGATGGGAGCAGGACGTGTTTTGCTGCAGCCTGCAGCTCCCGGTACTGGAGTTATAGCAGGAGGCGCAGCGCGTGCTGTGCTAGAGGAAGCTGGGATACATGATGTTTTGTGTAAATCTTTAGGTTCTGCTAATCATATAAATGTGGCTAGAGCCACTATTGCGGGTCTTAAAGGTTTGCGACGACCTGATGAAATTGCAGCGATGAGAGGAATTCCCGCTGAGGATTTTGTGCCTAAAGCTCTTTTAGACGCATATCAAAGAGCTGAGGCAGGGATAGGAAAACCTGATCCTTCAGCATCAGATTCGTTGGAGAATGATAATGAATAGTGATTCTGGTTTACAGCTACGAGTAAGACAAACTAGGTCTTCCATCGGAACGAAACCTAAACAACGTGGCACCCTTAGGGCTCTAGGTTTGGGTCGCATAGGAAGAGTTAACACTCTTCCTGATAGGCCTGAAATAAGAGGAATGTTGGCTCGAGTACCTCATTTGGTGGAAGTACAGGAGGTTAAGTGATATGAAAGTTCATGATTTGTCCCCAGCACCCGGTTCGAAACGTCGTTCTAAAAGAGTGGCTAGAGGTATTGGTGGTAAAGGTGGCAAGACCGCAGGTCGTGGGATGAAGGGTCAAAAGGCGCGTAGCAAAGTTCCTGCAGGTTTTGAAGGTGGCCAGATGCCATTTGCTCAGAGAATTCCAAAATTAAAAGGTTTCAATAATCCTTTTAGAGTTGAATATCAAGCGGTTAATTTGGACACAATTGAAGAGTCTGGACTTACGGAAATTAGCCCTGAAACTCTTTACGATCGAGGTCTAATTGCTAAGAAGTCTTTAGTTAAAGTATTAGGCAGGGGCGAAATTAAACGTGCTGTTAATGTCCACACACATGCTATTTCTGCTTCTGCTGAAGCAGCTATAACCAGCGCGGGTGGCTCTGTGGAGAAATTAGACCTACCATTCTCTATAAGGCCAGCCGCTAAAGGTAACGCGCTAACAAATCGATGATGTTTATTTATAAAAAGGAATTATTTGTGAACGGAGAAGTCCTTGCTTAAAAGCATGTTGAATATGTTCCGTGTAGGGGATTTAAGGAAGAGGATTCTATTTACTCTTCTAATGATCCTCCTATACAGGATTGGGGCTTTTGTTCCGGCACCTGGCATTGACGTAGAACAAGTGCAACTTTTGAGGGATAGGGCAAATCAAGGTGGGGTTTTAGCCTTTTTGCAACTTTTTTCAGGAGGATCATTAACTAGTTTCGCTGTTTTTGCTCTAGGAGTAATGCCTTATATCACTGCTTCAATCATTATGCAGGTTCTTGGGGTTGTTGTACCTCGAATAGAACAATGGCAACAGCAGGGTGCGGTTGGTCAGAGAAAAATAACACAGTGGACTAGGTATATGACAGTAATCATTGCAGTTATCCAATCCACTAGTTTCGCCTTTTTGTTTAACGACAGTGGTAATTCAATCAGTGGTTCCTCCGGTGCTAATCTTCTACCTAATTTTCACATTGGAACAGTAAGTGTTGTAGTTCTTACTTTGACTGCGGGAACGGCTCTTCTTATGTGGATGGGAGAGTTAATTACACAAAAAGGCATTGGTAATGGAATGTCTTTATTGATAATGATTTCTATCATTAGTAGTTTTCCGGCTCAAGGTTCGCTCATACATGCTGAAAATGGCTTAGTGGCTCTTGTAGTTGTCCTTGCTGTTTTGATTGCAATTATTGCTGTAGTGGTTTTTGTTGAACAAGGGCAAAGGCGGATACCAGTTCAGTTCGCAAAACGTGTTGTTGGACGGCGAATGTATGGAGGTCAAAACACTTACATTCCTTTGAAGGTAAACCAATCAGGAGTGATACCGATAATTTTTGCATCTTCTATTCTTTATTTGCCTGTTCTCATAGCTGCGGCTTTACCTTGGGATGGTTTTAGAAGTTGGGTAGACAACAATCTTGCTCAACCAGATAATGTTTTCTATTTTGCAATAACAGGTCTTTTAGTGGTTGGTTTTGCATATTTTTATACAGCTATTACTTTTGATCCTGTTCGACAAGCAGACACAATAAGAAAACAAGGTGGTTTCGTTCCTGGTATTCGTCCGGGCTATCAGACTGAAAGATACCTAGCAAAGATCTTGTCTCGAATTACTCTTCCCGGGGCATTGTTTTTGGCAGCCGTAGCACTTATTCCGTCAATTCTT
>JASMLT010000021.1 GCA_030748555.1 Acidimicrobiales bacterium | reverse complement strand
GCAAGCCCGTTTACTTCGACGATGAATTAGCTGTTTCAGTTATTTGCGACCCAAAAGCAAAGCAAGGTGTTTCAGCTCCCATCATGCCTGGTTCAGTATCCGATGTCGGAATTGTAGACATCAAAGAAGTGGAACTTGGTGAGACAATTGAGCTTGATGGCCCTGGAGTATTGGCATTTGATGGAGAAAGAGATTTTGTAATGGGAGAAAATGAAACAGCAAAGGCTACAGTTTTACGAAATGGTCCAAAAGTTATAAATCCTACTTTTGCCATTCGAACAGCAGCAGCCAATAAAGTATTTCTTAGGAAGAGGAATTCTTAATATGTCATCACCTATTTATATGCCGAAATTGGGTTTAACCATGACAGAGGGAACCTTAACGGAGTGGCTAGTCAACACAGGAGAAACTGTTAGTCAAGGGCAACCTGTTGCGTCAATAGAGACGGACAAAATCGAAACCGAAATAGAAGCTGAAGCTGAAGGACGCTTACATCAGGTATGTAAATCTGGTGAAGTTTTTGAATGTGGAGTGGTTTTGGGATGGGTCTTAGAAGAAGGCGAAGAACCACCTGAAACACTGGAGATTCCAGAAGTTAAAAATGACCAGACAACAGCTATCGAACAAAACGAAACTCTGGGAAAAGAAACTAAAACAAAGAGTGGTCGCATCGCAGCCTCCCCAGCCGCAAAACGACTCGCAAAAGAAAAAGGAGTAGACCTTTCTACAATTTCTGGAAGCGGTCCCGGTGGAAGAATAGTAGTCGAGGATGTCGAAGCATTTACAGCAAAAACATCAAGCGACGCTATTCCAGAGACTATAGATAGCAATGCTTCTCAAGCTGCAGTTAACGAAGCACAAAAACTTGGAGTAGACCTAAGCACGGTACAGGCGTCTTCAACAGATAGAAAGATCAGAAAATCGGATGTTCAAGCACATGTAAAGAACTCTTCAGGGTTTGCACCAGAAAAACAGGAAAGCTTTTTTTATGAACCTATCGGTGAAGGGGAAAGGGTCCAGTTGACAGGAATGCGAAAAGTTATAGCTAACCGAATGCATTCAAGTCTTCAATCGATGGCACAACTAACCCTCCACCTTGATGTTGAAATGGATAACGCAATTTCTCTACGAAAAGAGATGGAAAGTGGTAATGAATTACCAGGCTATACAGATTTTGTTATTGCATCAGTAGCTCGAGCTTTGAAAGAACACCCGCAATTAAATTCTCAAATGCTTGAAAATGAAATCCTTCAGTTAAGTGAAATAAATATTGGTATGGCTGTTGCTTTGAGTGATGGGCTAGTTGTGCCTGTTGTCAGAAATGCCGATCAACTTTCGCTAAATGAAATCGCTGAAACCACTTCCCGTCTAGCAGGTCAAGCTAGAGACGGAAAATTAGCTTTGGAGGATCTTGAAGGAGGAACTTTTTCTGTTTCCTCATTGGGAATGTTCGGAGTTGATGGTTTTACACCAGTTATAAATCCTCCTAATGCAGCGATTTTAGGTGTAGGGAGGATTCGTGAAGACATAGCTTGGGACGACCAGACCCCGCGAAAAACATCCCGAATGGTGATAAGTCTCACTTGGGACCATCGTGTTTTGGACGGCGCTCCAGCAGCTGATTTTGCAAGCACGATAAAATCAGGTCTTGAAAATCCTGAGTCTCTTCTTAAAGTCAACTAGCCTCAGCCATCTGAACGGCTATTTCACCTGCAACTTGCACGTTATTTAATATCAGATCGACGTTTGCTTGAAGAGTTAGTCCTCCACTTGCATTTGAGACTTTTGTTAAAAGAAAAGGGGTAATGGCATTTCCTGTAATACCAGCCGAAGCCGCTTCATTCAGGCTTTCGTTTATAGCATCTTCAACAATTTTTGTGTCTACGGATTTATCTTCTGGTATTGGAACAGCTACAAGTTGACCTGTGGTTAATCCAATTCCCCAATGCGTGTTTAACAGATGAGCAGCTTCTTTTGCTTCAGATGCGACAATTTTTAATTCTAAGTCTCCACCAGGCGTCCAGAATTCAGGAAAGATATTTGTTTTATAACCAATGATGGGCACGCCGAGCGTTTCCAAAGCCTCGAGTGTCTTTGGTATATCAAGTATTGATTTAACGCCTGCACAAACTACAGCAACAGGTATGTCAGATAAAGCTTTAAGGTCAGCGGAGACATCGCCATCGGATCCACGATGGACTCCACCAATTCCACCAGTAGCGAAAATTTTAATGTCTGAAAGATAAGCGGCGAACATAGTGGATGCCACAGTGGTTGCACCCAATGACTTGTTGGCAATTACTTCGCCTAAATTGTTGAAACTTGTTTTTGTAACTATGTCACTGGAACCCAAGAGTTCGATTTCTTCTCGACTGACTCCTACGCGTAGATAGCCATCGATTAAAGCGACAGTAGCTGGCACAACTTTCAAATCTCTTAGTGCTGATTCAGCTTTGAGAGCTACATCAACATTAAGCGGGGAAGGAAGTCCATGTGAGATCAGAGTCGACTCTAAAGCAACAACAGGTTTTTTCTCGTTTAATGCTTCTTGAATCTCATCAGATATTTTTAACATCGGCATTTCATTCACGTATATATAACTACCTTAAAAATTCTTTTTTATTGCAAAAATAGTTATTAATAGAATGTTTTTAGAGTGACTTCAGACCCCTCTGATGACCTTGAGTAAATTACTCGATGTTTGTTTATAGGATTGTTTGGATATTGGTAAATCTCGAGTGAAAACACACAGTTCAGTTTTCAAGAAATTTGATGGAGAAGAAATATGACAGATCTTGACCCATACTCTCTTGCTGAGGAGGCTTCAACTGTTTTGACTGACAAAACTGGTATCGCCAATCATGATATTGCTTTGGTTCTTGGTTCCGGATGGGCTTCAGCGATCGATGAGATAGGAGACATTTCGGCCGAAGTTGAAATGGCAACTTTGCCTGGTTTTCCTGAACCGACTGTATTAGGACATCGTAATTTAATCCGTTCTCTCAAAGTAAAAGATAAAAATGTGCTTGTTTTAGGTGGAAGAGCGCATTTATATGAAGGCCATCACGTCGACACGGTTGTTCATGGCGTTCGAGTAGCAGTAGCTTCCGGTTGCAGAACTATTATTTTGACCAATGCGGCAGGTGGACTGAATCCTGAGTGGCCTGTCGGGCAGCCAGTGCTTATTTCTGATCAATTGAACCTTATGGGTCAGTCACCGATGGCAGGACCGGCTCCACCAGAAGGCAAGGCAATCCGTTTTGTCGATCTAACAGAAGCTTACTCAGCACGACTACGACAATTGGCTCAAGAAGTAGACCCAACCCTACCTCAGGGTGTTTATGCGGGTTTACTAGGAGGTGCTTTTGAAACACCGGCCGAAATAAAGATGTTTGCAAAAATGGGAGCTGACCTAGTTGGAATGTCTACTGTCTTAGAAACTATTGCAGCGCGACATCTTGGGGCTGAGGTTTTAGGAATCTCTCTTGTAACAAATCAGGCAGCTGGCATGTCTGAAGAGAACCTTGACCATGAGGATGTACTTGAGGCAGCAGCAGCTGCAGGGCCGCGGATGTTCAGTCTGCTTGCGGGGATTTTGGAACGTTTGTGACGAAAGAAGCCAACTTAGACGAAGCATTAGAAGTAGCTAACAAATGGCTAATCAACGATCCTGACGAAACTACAAAAGTCGAAACCGAGAATCTTATTTCGCGCGGGGACATTGAATTTATCCAAAGATTTAGCAATTCTTTAGTCTTCGGTACCGCTGGTATTCGTGGTGCGAGAGGGGCCGGACCTATGAGAATGAATAGAGTCATGGTCAGGGTCGTAGCAACTGCGCTAGCACAAGAACTATTAAGTGATGATCAAGGAGATGAACCTCCATTGGTAGTAGTTGGTTACGATGCACGCTATAAGAGTCAGATTTTCGCTCAAGACTCTGTCAGGGTTTTGGCTGGACATGGAGTAAGAAGCTTAATTTTGCCGAGACCTTTACCAACACCTGTTTTGGCTTACACCTCTTTAGCTGAGAAAGCCAAAGCAGGAATAATGGTTACTGCTAGCCATAATCCCGCAGAAGATTCTGGGTACAAAGTTTATTGGGAAGACGGAGCTCAAATAGTAAATCCAGTCGACTTGAAAATAGCTAAAAGAATTGATTATAAAAATCCCCCCACAGAGGAGTCGTTAGCAGATTATGAAGATGCAGCGATTTTTAAGGGTGATGATGAATTGATACAAAAATATGTAGATTTCGCCTCGTCTTCTATTTCACCTGAAAGCAAACGTGAAATAGACCAGATCTATACACCTCTACATGGAGTTGGTAAGGAAGTCTTCTTAGAGGTGTTTAAAAAAGCAGGATTTAAAAACCCAACGTTGGTTAAGAGCCAAGCAGAACCAGATCCGGATTTCCCAACTGTTTCTTTCCCAAACCCTGAAGAAGAAGGGGTTTTAGACCTCGCTATTGAACTTGCTGTTGAAAAAAACGCTGATTTGGTAATTGCAAATGATCCCGATGCAGACCGACTGGCTGTCGTGGTCAGACACGAGGATGAATGGCGTCGCCTCAATGGAAATGAAATAGGTGTTTTGTTGGCAGAACACCTTCTAAGTAAGGGAAAAGGAGAAGAGAGACTTGTTGTCACGACAGTTGTTTCATCCGGCTTACTTTCTAAAATTGCAGATTTTCACAAAGTTAAATATGCGGAAACACTAACTGGATTTAAATGGATTGTTCGCCCAGGGATAGATGATAAAAGATTGAGGTTTGTTTTCGGCTATGAAGAAGCACTTGGTTTTGCATTAGGTGATTCAGTGCGGGACAAAGATGGTATTACTTCTGCTTTAGTTTTTGCCGAATTAGCAGCTGAATTAAAGGCTAAAGGCAAGACTGTAATGAACCTATTAGACGAATTATGGGATCGGCACGGTGTGCACAAAACAGCTTTATTCACAAAAAGACTCGCCCCTGAAATAGACATTTCTGCCGACTTTATGTCTCCTTGGAGAGCCTCTCCACCTGAACAAATTGGTGAATTCGATGTTATCGAAGTAATTGATTTGTTAATTCCTGATTCGAACTTGCCTCCAACAGACGCTCTTGTTATTAATCTTTCGAATGGTCGAATAGTTATTCGCCCCAGTGGAACTGAGCCAATGGTCAAGGTCTATGTTGAGGTCACAGAATCAGTGATTAACGGCGATGTCAGGTCGGCTGAAAGATCAGCAGACCATAAGATAGAAGACCTATTACACGGAGTTAGCAGTTTGTTCCAAGTAGAGAAAGATTGAAAAGAATGTCTACTTCCAATATTACGTTTCGGGAAACCGGTTCTTCAATAAAAGTTACTCCGGTAGACGAAGTCTCTCTTGAAGCCAGAGCGGCATCTCTAGCAACCCGGTCAATAAAAACTAATAGCAAAAGAGCAGCTCTTCATCTTGCAATTCGTTGCATGGATCTGACCACTCTTGAAGGAGCAGATACTCCAGAAAAAGTTGCTTCATTGTGCCAAAAAGCTAAACGCCCTGATCCATCCAACCATGATGTTCCTTCTGTAGCTGCAGTATGTATTTATCCAGAAATGGTTCATCATGCCGTGGAAGCCACTAAGGGTTCAAATGTAAAGGTTGCAAGTGTCGCTGGTGCTTTTCCAAGTGGCCTATCAACCATTGAAGCACGAACAGCTGATATAGCAGATGCTGTTAAAAGAGGAGCTGATGAAATTGATATAGTTTTAAATCGTTCAGCTTTTCTTGCGGGTGATGAACAAAGAGCATTTGAAGAAATTGTTGCTTCTAAAGATGCCTGTGGCAAAGCACATCTTAAAGTTATTCTAGAAGTAGGTGAACTAGGTAGTTATGACAAGATTCGGCAAGCCTCGATGCTTGCCATGGCCGCTGGCGCCGATTTTATAAAAACTTCAACAGGAAAAATTTCTCAAGCATCAAGTTTACCCAGAGTGTTATGCATGGCAGAAGCAGTAAGGGATTTTGCACAGCAAACGAATATTTCTGTCGGTATTAAAGCTGCGGGTGGAATTCGCACAGCGAAACAAGCTTGGCATTATCTGGTAGTAATTGGAGAAACACTAGGGACTGAATGGTTAAGTCCCGAAATGTTTCGTATTGGTGCCTCGAGCCTATTAAATGATGTGTTACTTCAATTAAAACGTTTAGATTCAGGTAGCTATAGTGGACCTGATTATGTAACGGTGGACTAATGGGTAATTCAAACTCTAAGGACGGATCCAGTTTGGAAGATTTTGGAATCGAGTATGCGTCTGCGGTCGAGTCAACGAGTCTTGTAAACATAAAGGATAAATACGGACTTTTTATTGATGGAAATTTTGTTGAGTCTTCTTCAGGAAAATCTTTTAAAACTTTAGATCCTTCAACAGAAAAGCCTTTGTCGGTTGTTACGGAAGCTTCATCAGATGATGTTGACCGTGCTGTGCGCGCAGCGAGTGTTTCTTATGAAAAGTATTGGAAGAAAATGCCTGGAGCAGACAGAGCGAGATATTTGTTCCGGATAGCACGCCATCTTCAAGAAAGAGCACGAGAGTTTGCTGTTTTGGAAACCTTAGATGGGGGAAAACCCATAAAGGAGAGTCGAGATGTTGACCTTCCTTTAGCAGCTGCTCATTTTTTCTACCATGCTGGCTGGGCAGACAAATTGGAGTACGCATTTCCGCAAAGAAAGTTAGAACCTCATGGTGTCGTAGGGCAGATCATCCCATGGAACTTTCCCTTATTGATGGCGGCATGGAAGTTAGCTCCAGCATTAGCTTGTGGAAATACTGTTGTCTTAAAACCTGCAGAAACAACGCCATTAACCGCCTTGCTGTTAGCTGAAGTAATAAGAGACGTGGATTTACCTCCAGGTGTGGTGAATATTGTTACTGGTGCTGGGAAGACGGGTTCTGCGATCGTTGAACATCCAGAAGTCAACAAGCTTGCTTTTACAGGTTCCACCGAGGTAGGCAAGTTAATTCAACGTTCGGCAGTAAGGCGTAATTTACCTTTGACATTGGAGCTCGGAGGTAAGGCTCCACATGTGATTTTTGAAGATGCAGCACTGGATCAAGCAATCGAAGGTGTTATCAATGGAATTTTCTTTAATCAAGGACATGTGTGTTGTGCAGGATCAAGGTTGCTGGTTCAAGAGTCCATTGCTGATAATTTTATAGATCGACTTCAGAAACGAATTGAGTTATTAAGAGTTGGAAACCCTCTTGACAAAAATACTGATATTGGCGCAATAAATTCACAAGCTCAATTGGAGAGGATAGATCAACTTGTCAAAGCAGGCATTGAAGAAGGAGCTGAGGTATTTAAACCGTCTTGTTCTTTACCTGAAAATGGGTATTGGTATCCTCCGACAGTTTTAACTGGAGTCCAACAAAGTCATCGTGTTGCTCGTGAAGAAATATTTGGTCCTGTACTAGTAGTACAAACGTTTCGAACCCCTGAAGAGGCTTTAGAAAAGGCAAACAATACTCCTTATGGTCTTTCCGCTGGTGTATGGACTGAGAAAGGTTCTTTGATCCACTGGATGACAGAGCGTTTAAGAGCGGGGGTTATTTGGGCTAATACATTTAACAAGTTTGATCCAACAAGTCCTTTTGGTGGTTATAAAGAAAGCGGTTTTGGACGTGAAGGTGGAATGCATGGTCTCGCTGCTTATTTAAAGAATAGTGGGGGGCGTTCATAGTGACAGGAAAGATCCCTATTGCAAAGACTTACAAACTTTTTATCGATGGAGCTTTTCCACGGTCAGAATCAGGTCGAACTTTTTCAGTAAATGACACTGAAGGTGAGCTAATAGCAAATGTTTCTCAGGCTTCCAGAAAAGATTTTCGTGAAGCAGTTCGTGCCGCTAGAGCAGCACAACTTCCTTGGGCTTCAAGGACTGCTTACAACAGGGGTCAGATTCTTTACCGTGTTGCTGAAATGCTGGAATCCAGAAAAACTGAATTTGTAGAGTTGCTCAAAAGTATTGGTGTGAACAGTAGATCAGCGGCACGTGAAATCGAAGACTCCATACAGAGATGGGTGTGGTATGCGGGCTGGTCAGACAAGTACAGTCAGATATTGGGATCTGTCAATCCTGTATCAGGTCCCTATTTCAATTTTACTGTTCCTGAACCGACAGGAGTAGTCGGGATTATTGCTCCAACTGAACCCTCCATGCTGGGGTTGATCTCTAGGCTTGCACCGGCAATCGTTAGCGGGAACACGGTGGTAGTGGTTTCTGAAGGTCATAGCTCTCTGACCTCTGTAACGATTGGTGAAGTGTTGGCCACTTCAGATGTACCAGCGGGCGTAGTAAATATATTAACTGGCGATCAAACTGACCTACTCCCATGGATGGTTGGGCATTTGGATGTGAATGCAGTCGATATAAGTGGAATCAGTCCAGAAACTGATCCGGCTCTTCTTGAGGAAGCTGCTTCAAATGTTAAGCGGGTGATTTCACGGCAAGTAAATGAGGAAAGTCTAGAACTTATTTCTGATTTCTTAGAAATGAAAACAGTGTGGCATCCAATAGGGAGATAATTCTTTAAAGAGAGATTTTGTCAAGAATTAGTGGCGAATCATCTGGTGCTGTGTCTGATATTTCGATTGCTCCCTCTAGAGCATCGATAGCAGAATCAAAACTTTTTTCTGTGTCACTGTGAAGTTCTAGTACAGGTTCCCCTGCATTTATGTAGGCACCTGGTTTGGCCATGCAAATTATTCCGGCAGTGGGACTTACTGAGTCTTCTTTTTTAGTTCGGCCTGCGCCTAAGCGCCAAGCAGCTACCCCTACTGAACGGCAGCCCAACTTACTTAAGTAGCCGGTAGATGAAGCCTTAATAGTTTTTTTATACTCAGCTATTGGAAGATCTTTTGATAAGTCGCCTCCTTGAGCTGAAACCATTTTTTCAAAAACTTCCCTTGGTTTTCCAGATGCAAGCACCTCACCGGGATCTAAATCCACGTTAGAGAGATCCAACATTTCTTGAGCTAATGCAAGGGTGACTTCAATAAGATCTTTTGGTCCCCTTCCCTCTAGAACGTCAAGTGATTCTGAAACTTCTAAAGCGTTACCTACGTTATTTCCTAAGACGGTTTCCATCGAAGTAATTAAAGCTGTGGTTTTCACCCCCGAATTTTCACCAAGTTCAACCATTGTTTTGGCTAATGTCCGTGCTTGTTCAAAATCAACCATAAAAGCGCCTAATCCGGTTTTTACATCTAAGACGAGAGCTTCAGTACCTTCTGCAATTTTTTTGGACATGATTGAGCTTGCAATAAGGGGAATTGAATCAACCGTATGGGTGACGTCTCTTAGAGCGTACAGTCGTCTGTCGGCGGGATTAATATTTTCATTTGCTGCGGCAATGATTCCGCCGATTTCACTTAGTTGCGTGAGCATCTTTTCTTCGCTAAGAGAAGCAGTCCAACCTGGGATAGATTCCATTTTGTCTAGAGTCCCACCACTATGACCTAACCCTCGGCCAGAAAGTTGAGGAACCGCTAAACCACAACTTGCAATTAAAGGCACGAGGATGAGGGAAACTTTGTCGCCAACACCGCCAGTTGAGTGTTTATCAACAGTTTTTTTGCCTACACCGCTTAGATCTAAAGTGACACCTGAATTGACCATTGCTTTGGTCCAATGCGCCAATTCTTCAGGCTCCATTCCATTAAAGAAGATTGACATTGCTAGCGCTGCCGCTTGTTCGTCAGGTATGAGTTCACTTCCAGAAAAATTCTCTATAAACCAGTCGATTTGTTCCTTACTTAGAGTTCCACCGTCTCTTTTGGTTTGAATAATTCCAAGTGCGTCCATTAAGGATTAGTCCTGTCTCGCTCATTTAGGTCATCGACTGTAAAAGGATCTGCAAGTAGATCAACTATCGATTTAGGTCCACCAGGTCCATCAACGATTAGTTCTTTCCCTCCTGCTTCTATGAGTATCTGGCGACAACGACCACATGGTGCTAGTGCTTCTCCTTCAGGGTTAGAAGCTACAGCTGCGATTAGTCTGCCTGCTTTTCTTCTGTGCAAGTCGCTTATCATGCCGCATTCAGCACAAAGAGTTAGACCAATGGAAGCATTTTCGACGTTGCATCCTGTTACTACTTCGCCACTATCTGTCAGCCCAGCTGCACCAACAGGAAAATTCGAGTATGGGGCGTAAGCCATTGTTGCGGCTTCTTGTGCTTTCATTCGTAGGTTTTCCCAGTCAATTTTGTCGTTTTCCATAAAATCATCCTGCCAGAAGGATGGACAAAGCACACACGAAGGGGTGCAAAGCTTCTAATTTTCGGAGAGAGTTATACCGAAACGTGACATGGTTGTCGAAGCAATCAATAAAACCCATACAGCGCAAGCACCTAATAAGTGAGCGGTCACGACTGCGCTGGAACTGACTTCGGTGAAAACATGAACTGCTCCCAGTAAAACGTTTATTCCATATGCAACTGCAGCAAAATTGATTAGCAGTTTTTCGTTTTTTGGCCGTTGACGTTTCTTAGCGTTAGAAATCAAATATGCAATATAAATAATTCCTATTCCTGCTGCAAGTCTATGGAGATAATGAACAAATGTGTAGTGGTCTGAGATGTCAGGTTTTAACTGATTGTTCACAAGAGGCCATCCAGAAAAATACCTGTTATGAACATATGCGCCAAGTAAAAGTAACGCATATGAACCAAAAGCTCCCAAAGCGAGAAGTCGACTCCAGTCTGTATTACCGGTTGCTTCTAAATTTTCATTTCTATTTGTTGACACCAAGATAACGATTACCGTCAATAGGGCTATAACCACCATTGAGATTGCTAGATGCATAGCCACAAGGTCGGAGTCTAAATCTGCTTTAACTACACTTCTGCCAATCATCGCTTGTACTGCTACTGCTACGACTGCAACTACTGAAAGTCTTCTAGCTGTTAAGTTGTTACGAAGATTTTTCCTGATGCTAATGGCCGTTAACAAAATCAGAATTCCTACAATCGCTGCCACCCATCTGTGTAACCATTCGATAAGCATGTGGTACTCGCCTCGGGGCAGCAGACCACCTAATAGACCATTTTCACATAACGGCCATCTGTCAGAACAGCCGTACCCACTTCCACTACCGCGGGTAAAGCCTCCGATACCTATCAAAATAAATGTTGTTAAGAGAGAGATTCGTGCTAGTCGGTTTGTGGTGTTCACGTTTTGAGGTTACGAGCATCTTGCATCTTGACAACTGTAATATTTGGCACGGCGTGATTTAAGGTTCGATAATTGGCCAAAATAGAGGAAAGTTTGTGAGAGTTTCCCAGAATTTGAGCATTTTATTGATGTCGCCTTGGACTTCTATCCTCGCATCTTCGATTGCTTGAGGGAGAGAGTATTCTGTTGCAATTAGTTCTTCGAGAACATTTCGCGAAGAACTAATTGATACGTCTGAATCTTCTGAGGGCGGTCCGATTTTGGAATGAAGTGTGCCATTTGATAACTCAAGGCGTGCTGTTTCACCAGTGTCAATAAAGGACCAGTTGACAAACATTGGGCTTAGTTCGATAGCATTTTTACCTTCTACTTTTACGGCAAGAAAATCAAAAATCTGCCCCAGTGTCATGCCTTTTGCGACTTCCAGTCGTGGGCGTTGAAGAACAGGCACATCGATACTCCCGTTTCTCAGTTCTTGAGCTCCGGTCAGGTAGATATCACGCCAAGGTCCGGATTCTGCTTGATAAGCAAGCTGTTCGAAAGCATCTGCTTGTAATAGTCGGGCATCAGCGTTTTGAGGGTCTGTGAAAACTGCATGTCTTAATACTTCAGCTACCCATTTGTAGTCACCTGCTTCAAAAGCATTTTTTGCTTTTTCTATCAGTTCTTCAATTCCGCCCATGAAATCGACATACCTTTTTCCTGCTTCTGTAGGTGTATAAGGGTCAAGACTGGAGGGATGTCCATCGTAAAATCCTATGTATCTTTGATAAACGGCTCTTACATTGTGGCTAACTGTTCCATAATAACCATGACACATGTAGTCATCCCAGAGTCCTGGAGGTAGATCTACCTGTGCGGCAATTTCATTTGGTGTGTAGCCGAGATTGGCTAGGCGCATAGCTTGATCATGGAGCCACCTGTATAAGTCTCTTTGACGTGTTAGGTAACCTTTTACAGCATCTTGTCCCCAATGGGGCCATCCATGGCTAGCGAAAACTATTTCAGATGAATCCCCCCAACGGTCAAGAGCTTCATCTATGTATCTGCTCCATTGAAGTGAATCTCTTACGAGTGCACCCCTAAGAGTCAGAACATTGTGCATGGTGCCTGAACAATTTTCAGCCATACACAAAGCTTTGTATTCAGGGAAATAGAAATGCATTTCAGCTGGTGCTTCAGACTCAGGCGTTAGTTGAAATTCTATTTTTATTCCATCAAGAGTGAGTTCTTGCCCTGTTTCAGTTATTTCGATTGTTGGAGGTACTAAAGCTGAAGAACCAGTAGGGATACCTTTACCCAGACCTTGATCAACATGCCCTTTTTCATTCCAAGGTAAGAGCATTCCGAATTGGTAAGTTGCGCGTCTTCCCATAACAGGCGCTGCTATTACATTTTCTGCTACTGCTTCGCGTAGGAAGCCTTCAGGTGCGACGATCGGGATGTTTTCATCTTCAATTCGAGACCTCTCGATCATTCCAAGGATGCCCCCATAGTGGTCCAGATGAGAATGGGTGTAGATAACAGCGCTTATATCACGAAACCCCAGATGTTCAGTGACAAGTTCATAAGCGGCAGCTGCTGTCTCAGCTGTAGTTAAAGGATCGATTACTACCCATCCAGTTTTTCCTCGAATGAAAGTAGCGTTTGATGTGTCAAAGCCTCGGACTTGGTAGAAATCTTCGCAAATTTCATAAAGACCATGCTGGGCATTCAAACCAGCTTGACGCCATAAAGAAGGATTGACGGTTTCTGGAGATTCTCCTTTAACGAAATCTGACTTAGAAAGATCCCATGAGATGGGTTGCCAAGCATTTGGCTCATGTTTTTCAATAATTGGGTTAGTTCGAGTCGCTATGAAGCCTTTAGCAACATTGGCGGCATCAGTTCCATCATCTGAAGGAAGGGTGTCTTTGAAAGCCTTGTTTTCTTTTTTGGTGAACTCAGTTGCTTGTTTAGGCTGTCGGGATTCGTTTTCCATTCTAGGGTCCGGAAAAGATTCGTTCACCGATGGGCGTGTAAACGCTTCTTTCTGTTTCCTCGTCGCCATATCTGGCAAGTTCAAATCTTCCAACGACGAAGTGGTGAACTTCATCTGGTCCATCCGCAAGACGTAAAGTTCTCTGGCCTGTGTACATGCCAGCTAAAGGTGTCCATTGTGAAATACCAGTAGCGCCGTGAACCTGAATTGCTTCGTCAATAATATTGCAAACTTTTTCGGGAACCATTGCTTTCACAGCACTAACCCAAACGCGTGCCTCAGCATTTCCCATAGTGTCCATAGCTTTTGCGGCTCTTAGCACCATTAGGCGACATGCTTCAATTTCGATTCTGGCGCGCGATATCAGTTCAACATTCTTCCCCAACTGGGCGATTTTCTTCCCGAATGCTTCTCTCGATAACCCTCTGGTGGCCATCAATTCTAGAGCTTTTTCTGCAGCGCCTATAGATCTCATGCAATGGTGTATACGCCCAGGCCCTAGCCTCAACTGAGAGATCTCGAAGCCACGTCCCTCTCCTAGGAGCATGTTTTCTTTAGGCACCCTTACGTTGTCAAGATGGATATGCATATGTCCGTGTGGAGCGTCATCTTGTCCGAAAACATGCATAGGTCCGATTATGTTAACTCCCGGGGTGTCCATGGGAACCAGTATTTGTGATTGTCGCCTATGTGGAGGCCCATCTGGATTTGTTTGAACCATGCAAATCATTATTTTGCAGCGAGGATCACCAGCACCAGAGATGTAATACTTCTCACCGTTTATCAGCCATTCGTCACCGTCTAAGACCGCTTGGGTGGCGATATTTTTTGCGTCCGAGGAAGCAAGACCGGGCTCGGTCATTCCAAAACAAGATCTGATTTCACCATTTAATAGAGGTTTGAGCCACATTTCTTTTTGTTCGGGGGTTCCCACGCGTTCTAGAACCTCCATGTTCCCCGTATCAGGAGCACTGCAATTGAGTGATTCAGAAGCCAAGGGGTTTCGTCCTAGTTCAGCTGCTATGTATGCATAATCTAAATTTGAAAGCCCTTGCCCGGTTTCATCATCCGGCAAGAAAAAATTCCATAAACCATTAGAACGCGCCTTATTCTTAACACTTTCTAAAAGTTCTAGTTGATCTTTGGTGAAGGACCAGCGGTCTTCACGATCCTCCCCAAGTTCGTAGAATCGTTCCGTTATTGGTTCGACTTCCTCTGCGATGAATTTCTTAACTGCGTCATAAAGGGGTCGTGCTGTTTCAGACATTGCAAGATTTAACGAGTCATCGCTTGGATCATCAACGTGCATTCCGGGACCAATAGTCATTGTCATCTCTTTTCTTAATGGAAATGTTTTAAGAGTTGTTGGAATGTCTAGCAGAAGTAATTCGATTTTGCGATTTTAAAGTTAAGTAATATAGATCAACAGATACCTTTTTCGTGTGTTACACATAATACGTGTTACACTTAAATATGGCTAATTTAACACTAGCGATTGACGAGGACCTGCTACGTCGAGCTAGAGTCCGAGCTGCGGAGCAGGGCACGTCAGTAAATGCGGTCGTTAGACAATTGATTGAGGGTTATTCCTCGTCAGATCGTGCGGAAAATGCTCGCAAACGACTTGTTGCACTTTCTATAACATCTGCCTCTTCGTCATGAACGTTCTAAAAGTCAAGATTCTTGCTTAATAGGGTTTTTATTGACGCTTCAGTTCTGGCCAAGCTTTTTGATGACAACAGGCCAGCGGAACAAGCCGCAGCTAGGAATTTAATTGGTGATGTAGAAAATGCGACCCTCGTTACATCAGCTCTGTCAATGGCAGATTTTTATGAAGAAGTCACCACTAAATTTAGTCGAAACCTTGAAACGGTAACGGCCAGGCAAGCTTTAAATGATTTGACCGAACTGACTATTGTGCAAATCGATTCAGATTTAGTTTTGGCGGCTGCCGAAACGCAAACAGTTTTGAATATCGAAATGCGAGAAGCTATAACGATTGAAGCAGCGTTTACCTCTGGATGCGATTTTATAGTTACTGAAGTTCTTGACCACAGTCATACAGTCAAAGGAATACATATTAGAAGTCTTGAAGAGATGATGAACGATAAGGAGAATGGTGATGATTGAAATCGAAGGTTTGAAACAGTATGAGATTGATATTCGTGGTGTAAATATCCATATTGCTGAAGCGGGAGAAGGTCCTATGATTCTTTTCGTTCACGGTTTTCCTGAATCATGGTATTCATGGAGGCATCAGATAGCTGCTGTTTCCGCTGCTGGTTATCGAGCGGTCGCAATGGACGTTCGAGGGTATGGGTCTTCTTACGCTCCGGACGCAATTGATGACTACCGACTTGTTTGTTTGGCTGGGGATTGTGTAGGAGTTGTCCAAACTCTAGGCGAAGACACTTCTTTAATTGTCGGACATGATTGGGGTTCTCCTATAGCTGCTGCCGCTGCATCTTTCAGGCCGGATATTTTCAAAGGAATAGCTCTACTTTCTGTTCCATACACACCGCGGAGTGACGGAAGGCCTTCTGATTTTTTTAGATCTCTAGGAGGGGAGGAAGAGTTTTATATTGAGTATTTTCAAGAACCAGGAAGAGCAGAAGCAGAGATCTCTCAAAATCCTTCCAAATGGCTTGAGGGTTTTTATTTCACTGCTTCTGGAGACGCTCCTGCACTAAAGGTTGATGAAGGTTCAATGGGTTTTGTTTCTCCAGGCGGTGAACTTAAAGACCGTTTCAAGTTTCCAGCAGAGCCTCTTCCATGGTTCACTGCAGATGATTTAGATTTCTATACCAAACAATTTGAAAAGTCAGGTTTTACAGGTCCTCTGAATCGGTACAGGTGTGTTGACCTTGATTGGGATGACCTAAGAATGCATCACGAGGCACCACTGATACAACCCTCACTATTTATTGGAGGGGAAAAAGACGGCCCAACAATTTTGGGAGCTGGAAGCATTTCACGTTTCCCAGATACTCTTCCTAACTTGATAAATTCCGTAATTTTGCCAAATGTAGGACACTGGATTCAGCAAGAGGATCCTGATTCGACTAACTCACTTTTACTAGATTTTTTTCAAACTTTCAATCTTGGACAATAAAAACGATGGAGTCTAAGGTTTACTTATGAAGGCAGATAACAGGGGTAAATTAACCAGATCACTTGCTCTGCGTCACGTTTTTGCTTTATCGACTGGAGCGATGCTTTCATCAGGCCTATTTCTTTTACCAGGGTTAGCGGCATCTAAAGCCGGTCCGTCAGCAATCTTGGCCTATTTGATTGCTGGCCTTTTGGCTATACCTGCCATGTTGAGCGTTGCAGAGTTATCTTCTGCGCTCCCCAAAGCAGGAGGTGCATACTATTTTTTAGAAAGAGCTTTGGGACCTTCCATAGGAACTATTGCAGGAATTGGAACTTGGCTTTCTTTAGTCTTGAAAGATGCTTTTGCCTTAGTTGGCATGAGTGCTTATCTGGTTCTAATTCTTGATTTTAATGGCAAAGCTGTAGCGCTGGTTTTAATAGCTTTTTTTACCTTTGTAAATGTTGTCGGTTCAAAAGTAAGTGGTTCAATTCAATTATTCTTAGTCGTTTTTGTACTTACAGTAATGGCTTGGTTCCTCACAGAAGGCCTTTTCGAAACGCAAAAACAAGGTATAGATAAGTCTAATCTTGACCCATTTTTCACAGA
The DNA here is from genome assembly GCA_030748555.1 of Acidimicrobiales bacterium. Lineage (GTDB taxonomy): Bacteria > Actinomycetota > Acidimicrobiia > Acidimicrobiales > MedAcidi-G1 > MedAcidi-G1. The sequence goes on along the minus strand of JASMLT010000021.1, from coordinate 9,958 downwards.
AGGGTTTTCCGGCCTTATCTCAGTGATAGGCCTAGTTTTTGTTTCATATGGTGGTTTGACAAAAGTTGCAAGTGCAGCCGAAGAAGTAGATGATCCGTCCTTAAAGATTCCACTTGGAATGTCATTGTCTTTGTTAGTAGGAACCATTCTGTACACACTTGGTGCCCTAGTAGCAGTAGCACTTCTACCTCCTGATATCTTGCATGAAGATCTAGCGCCTATACATTCAGCTGCCGAAACTATTCTCCCATCCGCTGGGGTCGCGCTTGTTGTTTTAGCTGCGTTAGCAGCATTCGCTTCAGCTGTGAATGCCGGTATTTTGGCTGCAGCTAGATATCCAATGGCAATGGCGCGCGACGGACTTTTTCCTGAGATAGCTGGAAGGCTAAGCCGATTTGGAACTCCCGCATTCGGTGTAATAGTTACCGGAATTGCAATAGCGCTCGTGGTTTTGGTTCTCGATGCTGAGTCAATTGCAAAACTTGCGAGCGCCTTTGTTCTGCTAACACTTGGCTTATTGAATATTGCTGTTCTGGTATTAAGAGCTTCTCATATTCGTTCGTATGCGCCTGCTTTTAAAGCACCTTTCTACCCGTTAACACAGTTTGTCGGAATAATTATTTCTATATTTCTAATTTTCCAACTTGGTGCGACTGCCTTACTATTCGTGGGTTTTGTTTTTGTAGCAGGGTGGACATGGCACCGTCTTTATGCAAGCGGAAAAAGTAAAAGAGCAGGTGCAATTAGGCAGGTTTTTGAAAGATGGGGAGCCGATGCCGATCCAAAATTGGATCGAGAAATGAGTGCTGCAATGGCTGGTCATGGCTTGAGAACCGGCGATGATTACCCTGGGTTGATTGCCAGAGCTGGAGTTTTAAGCGTGCCAGCAGGAACGACAATCACAGAAGCAGCGGACAGAGCGGCGACAGTTCTATCCGATTTAATAGGTTTGACAGGAGAGCGAGTCACAGAACAGTTTTTAGAAACTGGCTCTTTGTGGATCCAACCTTCTAAACAACATCCGACAGCAACCCCAGTTGCCTTGTTTGAAGATATTGAAGAAGATCAACTTGTAATAGTCAGAGCATCAGAGGGCATTCGTATTCCTGCTTCTTGGGGAGGTTCTGGTGAATGGGTCAACGCGTTATTTTTCCTTGCAGGAACAACCGAAAATCCTGGTCGTTCATTGAGAGTAGCGGGAGAGCTCGCCGGTCACTTGCACACGGGTGCGAAACTCATAGGACTAGCTCAAACAGAAGCCGAAGTTAAATCAGCCCTACTCCCTGAGATGACATTCCGTCAATACGCTCTTCTGCCAGAAGGGAAAGACTCAGCGCTTATCGGTTCAAAAGTTACTGAACTAAAACTCCCTTCCGAAGTTGAAGTAGTTTCTGTCCACAGAGAAGGCATTCTGATCCAGCTTAATGAAGAACTCTGTTTAGAAGCTGATGATCAAGTAACACTTCTAGGCCCGTCCGATACGATGCCATCGTTAGGTGAACCACTACCTATCCAAGAGACTCTCGAGTAATATTGAAGAAAAGGATTTTCTGTGTTTTCAGTTGATGTGCGTTCACGTTTAGATAGCGATGCAGAGCAGATCGATTCAGAGGCTTGGATCAATGATCAATTACCTTTTCTTCTAGAACAAAACTCTTTTATTGCTTACGAAGGTGCTCAAATTCTGGGGTGTCGACCACTAGGCATTAGGGTTTCACAAAAGTCATTTACTCTTATTCCTCTAGAAGGAGTGATCAAACTAGATACGGGCGTATCTAATGCCTCTGTGGTAGTTGATTTAGATGAGGTTTCATTTTCTGATTTGGTTCAAGACATACAGACTCCTCAATCGTTAGCTACTTCTAAAGTGATTAACCTACCTTTGAAGGAGCATTTTAGATTTTTAAAGTGGTGGCCTGTTCTTAGAGCGATAATTGATGGCAGACCGGTTTATAAACCAGGTGAAATTGACTTCGTAGATTTAAACGGAAGTCCTCTTGATTTGAACAGATCTTTTACTCAGGAAGATTCTGACGAAGAAATTTCGTGGTTTTTATCACAAACTGGTTATTTGCACCTTACAGGATGGTGGAGTCAAGAGTTAATGATGGAAATTTCTAACGATATGGATAACGCCGTAGGAAAATATGAGAGAGGTGACGGTAGATCTTGGTGGGCGAAGACAAAGGATGGAACAGATCGCTGTGTCCGTCTCCAGTATTTCCAGACAGAATCGGAATCCGTGAAAGGACTTCTTACCGATAGGCGACACGAGAGGATTGCCTCAATCCCAGGAGATGGACACACCAGTAGGTGGGATGGAAGTAATGATCAGAATGCAATTGAAGCTTTAGTAAAACCAATAGGAGTGGTTGAGGGGATCTCTGATCTTCCTTGGCATAAAGACTGCAGTCTTGGAAGACATTCCTATGACTGTTCTTCTATGACAGTTGGAGTTTCAGTTACAGGAGCAGATTCTGAAAGTGGTCAATTATCAGTGGTAGCAGGTTCCCACAAGGCTAATTTGCAACCTAATTTCATTCACCCGTATCTTGATTTACCCATAATTGACTTGCCTACCAAAACAGGTGATGTGACAGTTCATTTATCATGCACACTGCACATGAGTCATTCTCCTGTAGAAAGAGAAAGACGAGTTATGTATACAAGTTTTGATTTGCCCCACAAAGGTAAAAAAATTGGTATAGATCGGATTTCAAAAGTGAGAGAAGAGGCTTATATGAAAGTAAGCCAAGCTCCGGCTCACAAAATGGGCTAATCTCCCCGCAATAGATGGGCAATAAGCATTGCACTTTTGCTGGTTTTGTTTGTCCGTGTTTCCGAAATATCTGCTGAACCCATGAGACGACGACTGGCGCGAACTCCCAACCAACGTAAAGGTTCAGGTTCCCAGCGTCTCGACCTTACACCTACCCAAGGCAGTGTAACTCTTTCAGTGTCAAGCCTTAAGATCAACTCTGCCATCGTTCTACCCGCTAAGTTCGCTGCTGCTACCCCTTCTCCCACGTACCCGCCAAGCACCCCTAAACCGGAAAAAGGATCAAAACGCAGTCCCGGAAGCCAGTTTCTTGGAATTGCGAGCACTCCACCCCAACGGTGGGTGATTTTGCAATCACGAAGAGGTGGGAGTAAGTCGATTAATGTTTGATGGATTAATTCGTGGGATTTTTTGTTTACTTCTGCAGTTTTTCTGATTTCTGATCCAAAGAGATACGGTGGCATGCCCTGACCACCAAAAGCGATGCGATTATCTTCAGTGCGTTGCCCATAGATGACCATGTATCTTCCATCAGCAAATGTAGGCCTAGTCTTTAGTCCTATTTCTTCAAAGACTTTTTCATCAAGAGGTTCTGTAGCAATCATTCTTGAGTAAACAGGTAATAAATCAAGTTTGTGTCCTTTTAGGTCGCGGGTATATGCCTCAGTTGCTTGAACTATTACTTCTGATTTCACCAATCCATGATCTGTTATCACTTCATTTTTAGAGATATTAAATGCTTTAGTTGATTCGACGATTTGCCCACCTAATTTTTCAACTGCAATTGCTAAACCTCTTACCAAACGAGCAGGATCAATTGTTGCCGAAGGTGCGAAGAAAATCCCAGAGAGAACTTTTGTAGCGTTTAAATAAGTGAGTGCTTCATCGCGTTCAAGAAAGCGAATTACATCTTCACCAAACCCATTTTCACGGGCAGATTTAATTTCATCACATTGCCTTTGAGCTTGAGGTTTATTACGAGCCACACTTATAACACCGCCCTTTATAAAACCACAATTGATGCCCTCTTTAAATGTGACCTTTTCAACTTCATCTACAGCATCAAACATTGCTCTTTCAAGTCGCTTAGCTTCATTTTTCGATGAATTTGCAGCGTATTTCTCAGTACCACCTGCTAGAGCACCTTCACACCATCCGCCATTACGGCCTGACGCACCAAAGCCACAGTATTCACTCTCAATAACTAGAACGTTTAAGTTTGGATCGCAGGTCAACAAATAATAAGCAGTCCAAAGACCACTAAATCCACCTCCGACTATTGCGACATCAACTGAAAGGTCCCCATCAAGTGGAGAACGCCTCGTGATAGGTGGATCAAGAGTATCGAGCCAAAGAGAGTCAGGTTGCTGCAAATGTTGGGAAGGCATGACTTATATGCAACTCTAAACCTCCAAAAATAGCAAGTAATTCGAATTTGAAGCCGGCTAGCACCGAGACTTCTAAATAGGTAGCCTGATATGAGGTCAACAGAATAGAAGAACATATGATTCCTGCCCTATTACATGCCTTTTCTAAACCAACTTCCGAGAATTTTCATACGCTAGTCCGTTCTGAAGGGGTTCGAGTTTGGGATGACAACGGTAAAGAATACATTGATGGACTTGGTGGGCTCTGGTATTGCCAGGTAGGTCATGGGAGACCTGAGTTGATTGATGCAATCACTGAGCAATTACAAAAAATGAGTTCTTACCATACTTTTGCTCCTATGGGGAGTGATGTATCAGAGGCTGCAGCTGAAAGAATCCGTACCGTTTCTCCTTTTCCAGATGGTCGTGTTTTTCTCTGTTGTTCGGGTTCTGAATCAATTGATACTGCGATAAAACTATTGAGAAAAATACCTATATTAAGAAAGCAATCAGAACGTCAAATCATCTTGAGGCGCGGTCGCGGTTATCACGGTGTAAATATTGGCGGAACTACTATGCAAGGCATCCAGGCTAATCGCGAAGGCTGGGGTGAATTGTTTCCGAATGTAATAGAGATTGATCCGACCAATATTGAATCTGCTGCTTCAATATTCGCAGAGTATGGCGAACAAATAGCAGGAGTTGTAACTGAACCGTTGCAAGGTGCTGGCGGAGTTTTTCCACCACCGTCTGGGTATCTCGAAGGTTTGAGAAGGTTATGCGACGATAACGGGGCACTTCTTGTTTTCGATGAAGTAATTACTGGTTTTGGCCGAACTGGCAATTGGTTTGCCTCTGATACTTATGATGTGAAACCCGACATCATAACTTTCGCAAAAGGTGTCACAAGCGGTTACCAGCCATTAGGTGGAGTATTAATCAGTAGGACAGTTTGTGATGTGCTTGAATCCGACCCGGATTTCACATTTATGCACGGTTATACCTATAGCGGACATCCGGCGGCATCGGCAGCCGCTATAGCGAATATAAATATAATCAAAGAAGAAGGACTAGTTCAGAGGGCAGAAGTCGTAGGTGACAGGCTTTCTGGAGGACTCAAAGCTTTAGAGAAAGATGGAATTTTTTCTGAAGTACGAGGTGTAGGTGCTATATGGGCTGCTCAGGTCACTGATGCATCAACTGAGCAGGGTTTAGCCATACGTGACAAGATGACTGAAATGGGAGTGATCTGTCGAGCTATAAATGGAGCGTTGGCGTTTTGCCCACCGTTAGTGATAGAAGAAAACGATATTGATTTAATTGTTGATACTGCCGCAAAAGCAGTTGAAGAGGTCACAGCAAAGTGAAACGTCCACCTATAAGAATTCTTGAGCTTTCTGGAACACCTGAAAGTATCGGTCATGAACATGGGAAGACTTTTGCAGATGAAATCCGCGCCTACACAAAAGATAGGATCAAACTGGTTTCTTCAGGCTTGTGGTCAGGTGGCTCAATATCTGAAACTGAAGTTATAGAACTTGCTGAATCAATGCTGCCAGCCCATCAAAAATTTGATGAAGATTTGCATGCGGAGATGCTGGCCCTCGCTAATGCAGCTGGGATTTCACCCGCAGAAGCAGTAATAGTTGGAGGTTTTACAGACTTTGTTGACGCTGTAAGAGCGACAATAGGAGCGGAAACGCCTGGGGAACTTCAAGAAGATGACTGCACGTCAATGATCATTCCTGATTCTCGAGCTGATGGTTCAGGATTTTTAGCTCAAACATGGGACATGCATGACACAGCAACTGACCATGTGCTACTTCTAAAGATTACCCCCACAGATCAACCCGCCAGTCTGATATTTACCACTGCGGGGTGTCTTGGTCAGCTGGGAATGAATAATGCAGGTGTTGCTGTCGGTATTAATAATCTCACCTGTCTAGATGGAAAATGTGGTGTCACCTGGACTTCAGTAGTTAGGGGCATGTTGAAAGCCGAAAGATCAACCGATGCCTTGAATGTACTTCTTGAAGCTGACCTTGCAGGCGCTCATAACTATTTGATATTTGACAGCTCTGGTGACGGCTACAACATTGAAGCTATGCCTTCTGTCAGACCTGTTAGCACACTTGGTCCAGATCCATTAGTCCATACTAACCATACGATTCAAACTGAATCCAGTGATGTTCAAGCCGACCGTGATGCTTCTCTTTTAGAAAGCTCAGTTCGTCGTTTGGAAAAGGCTCAAAAAATTTTAGAAGAAGGAATTGTTGATTCAGATCGTTTAATGACACTCACGCGAGATCCTGAAGCAATTTGTCAAACTGCTAAAGAACCATATTTTATTGAATCCAGCGGGGCAGCAATTATGAGACCTGCCACCCAAGACTTTTGGGCATGTTGGGGTAGACCAGCTGAGAACGAATATCAACGCGTGGACTGGTTACATGGATAAAGAACCGTTTAGTCATTTGGGTGAAACTTCAGGAATCAGATATATGAATCCTCTAGTTGATTGGGTGGGAGACATGACTCAATTGGAACTGTCTTCATTTCCCACCTCTGACCCCGAAGACCTATATAACGAGAGCGAACTAAAAGCATTAGTTGAAGATTTTTCGGAAGGATGTTTTGTCGGTTTTGACCAAGAGAACATAGTCGCTATGGGGCTCGGTATAAGAGTCCACTTTGATCTCGAGAAACCCCTTCACACAGTGCATGACATAGTTCCCGGTAATGGAACTTCTGGACATCATCAGGACGGAGATTGGTATTACGGCACTTCAATAGCGGTAAGTAAGCAATACCGGAAGCGTGGTATTGGAAACGAGCTTTACAAGCTAAGAAAAGAAGTTTGCCAGTGTTTTAATCTCCGAGGAATTGTTGCTGGAGGAGTTATGCCTGGATACGTCGACCACAAGAATGATTATTCAGCGGATGAATACATAGAACTAGTTCGGAAAGGTGAAATTTACGACCCTACTCTTACATTTCAGAGGGATAACGGGTTTCAACTTGTCTGTGCATTACCTAATTACATAGTTAACCCTGAGATTGACAATAACGCTGCATTAATAGTCTGGCAGAACCCCGATTATGAGGTGGTTAACTGATGACCAATATTAATGAAGGGGATCAAGCGTTCAGGAGCGATTCCTTAAAAGGGAAAGACTTGGAAATGCCTTTTGGAGGGGCTCTTTCTTTTCTTCGAAGGAAGTACACAAGAGAAATTGATTCAGCAGACATTGTCGTGTCAGGCATACCATTTGATATGGCGACATCGAATCGGCCAGGAGCTCGCTTCGGACCTAGAGCCCTAAGAGCGGCATCAGTAGGACTTGCTGAACTAGATGCATATCCATTCGGTTTCGACCCATTTGATTTTGTTGCTGTGGCAGATTATGGAGATTGCTATATCGATTATGGCTATCCACAGAATGCAACAGATTTAATTGAACGCCATGCTGACCAAATCATAAACACAGACTCGATGATGGTAAGTATGGGAGGCGATCATTATGTTACTTACCCGCTTTTAAAGGCTCATGCAAAAAAGTTTGGGCCTTTGTCTTTAATACACTTCGATGCCCACTGCGATACATGGCCAGATGACGGGAATCGGCAAGACCATGGATCGATGTTCCTTCGGGCTGTGCGTGAGGAAATAGTCGACCCAACAACTTCGGTTCAAATCGGTATTCGAACACACAATCAGGCCACGCTTGGTTTCACCGTTTTGGGGGCTCCGTGGGTCCATAGAGAAGGTGTTTCTGCAGTTATTGAAGTTATAAGAGAAACTGTTGGGAATAGATCAGCATATTTGACCTTCGACATTGATTGTTTAGATCCGGCATTCGCACCAGGGACTGGAACTCCTGTTGCGGGTGGTCTCAGCTCGGCTCAAGCCCTTGAAGCGATACGTTCACTTGGAGAGTTTGAAATTGTGGGAATGGATCTTGTGGAAGTGGCTCCGCAATATGATGTTGGCGAAATCACGGCTATTGCTGGTGCCACGATTCTTCACGACTTCATTTGTCTACAGGCAATCAAAGCTGGAGCCCCCCTTCTGCCTTTTGGAAGAGTATGAAAATGGTGAAGACCTTTGGTTTTTTTATTTGTCTTACACTAATTATTTCATGTGGCGGAAGCCATAAAGAATTCTCAGAGCCTGTACGACAAAATTTCCTCAACGACTGTCAACAAGGGGGCTCTACACCCGACTCATGTCAAGAGTTACTCATATGCATTGAGAAACGGATGACCGAAGACAACTTTGTTGTGGAATACAACCTGTACCGTCTTGAAGGAAAAATGCCCTTTAACTTGTCAAGTGCGGTTAGTAACTGTCTTTGATTAACAAGTTACTATTACAACGCGAGGAAACTTATTCCCAACTTTAGAGAGATAGAACCAAATGACTTCTGCAGTTGAATTGAGTGGAATAACGAAACGGTTTGGTGATGTAGTTGCTGTTGACAACGTTGACTTGTCAATTGCAGACGGAGAGTTTTTCGCGATGTTGGGACCCAGCGGGTGTGGTAAAACAACAACTTTACGACTGATCGCCGGTTTGGAATTTCCCACTGAAGGAAGTCTTTCAATTTTTGGTCAAGAAGTAGGGACACTAACGCCTGATAAAAGACCAGTTAATACCGTCTTTCAGAACTATGCACTATTTCCCCATCTAACCGTTTTAGAAAATGTTGGATTCGGTTTGAAAATGCAAGGGGTTGAAAAAGAAACGATACGGCACAGATCCATGGAAATGATTGAACTGGTTCAACTCGATGGTTTAGCTGAACGCAAACCCTCACAAATGTCAGGTGGACAGCAACAGCGAGTTGCACTTGCTAGAGCTTTAGTTAACCAACCAAAAGTATTGCTTTTAGATGAGCCCTTAGGCGCACTTGATTTGAAGCTTCGACAAGAGATGCAACTTGAATTGAAGAAACTTCAAAGAGATGTTGGTATCAGTTTTGTTTTCGTGACACATGACCAAGAAGAAGCGCTCACAATGTCAGACCGTATTGCGGTTATGGATGATGGCAAGTTGCTTCAAGTTGCTACACCTGAAGAAATATATGAACGACCGGCAAACCGTTTCGTGGCTGATTTTATAGGTCAGACAAATTTGCTTGAAGGTACTGTTTCAGATTCAGAAACTGTGATTCTTGAAAACGGTATTTCTGTCAGAGCCAAAAATGGATTCACTGCAGGAACTCATGTTGCGGTTAGTCTTCGACCTGAGCGTGCTCATATTCAATCTCAAGGTGAATTTGAAGAAGGCTGGTCGCACGTAAATGGTTCTGTTGAAACAGTTACCTACTTGGGTAACGCACTTATCTATGGCATAAAACTCGATTGGATGGATCTTGAGGTTCGTGAAGAAAACCACCCTGGGGTTGAGCTACACAGGCCAGGTGCAGAAATTACTGTCAGCTGGGATCCTGAAGCAATCTCTGTGGTTTCTGACTGATGAAGACTGTAGTTAAAACAGATACTGAAACTGCGACTGCAACACCAGAATTTGAAAAGGCAGCACTTCGCCAAGAATCAAGACGTGGTCTCTTTCTAGCCCTGCCGGCTTATTTATACTTAATTTTCTTCTTCGTAATTTCACTTTTCATTGTTTTTATCTACAGTTTTGCGACTCGAAACCGTTTTGGTGGCACTGATTTATCCGGACTATGCATTTGGATACGATCATAGAGATTATGCTTCTGCTGCAGCTGCAAAGAGTGGTGCAAAAATTACTGCAAAGATAGCTATTCCACCTACAGCAAGTTCATTTACTCGTTATTTCGTGAAA
>JASMLT010000020.1 GCA_030748555.1 Acidimicrobiales bacterium | reverse complement strand
GAGACGTTGATGGTCGTGTATGTATTCTCGTTGATGACATGATAGATACAGCTGGAACAATCTGTTCAGCGGCTGAACAATTGTCTGAAAGAGGAGCCTCACAGATCATTGCAGCGGCCACCCATGGAGTCTTTTCAGGACCTGCATCTGAAAGGCTTTCTTCATCTCCAATAGAAAAAATCATCGTCACGGACACACTTCCGCTTCCGGAGAACATGCAAACTGACAAAGTAGAAGTACTTTCAGTAGCTCCCTTAATCGCAGAAGCCATTAGAGCAGTATTTGAAGACACTTCTGTTTCCGAGATATTTGGTGGAAATAATTTAGTGTAAAAAACAAATGATCCTTGTTAGCCGTTTGGGTCGTGAAATGAGTGGCTAGACTCGCCTGTCGGGTCACAATACTTGAACTTGAGGAAAAACTTTATGGAAGAAATACTTCTTACTGCAAATACAACGAGAGAAGTCGGGAGCAGTTCAAGTCGTCGTGTTCGTAAAGACGGGGTCGTTCCAGGTGTTTTATACGGTCTCAATGAAGAAGCCGTAACTTTATCCGTAGCTTGGCCTGATTTGAGACGTGCACTGACCACAGATTCAGGAATAAATGCAATTATTCAATTAGAAATAGATGGAAAAAAACAAATGACCATCGTTAAAGACATTCAACGTCACCCTGTTAAACGTGACGTCTTACACGTTGATTTTCTTAGAATCGACCCAAATAAGAACGTCACTGTCGACATTCCATTACTAATGATTGGTGAAGCACGCGAAGTATCAGCAGCGGACGGAATGGTGGATCAGAACATGTTTTCACTTACTGTTAGTGCTCCTCCAGATCGAATACCAACTGAGATAGAAGTCGATATTTCCGCTTTAACCGTTGGAGATGCAATAAGAGTAGGGGATCTTAATCTACCGGAAGGTGTCACCTCTGAAGGGGATCCTGAAGATCCGATAGCAGTAGGAATGATTACTCGTTCAACACTTGAGTCAATTGCAGCAGATGAAGCCGCTGAACTTGCAGCTCTAGAAGAAGGCGAAGAAGGAGCTGACATTACTCAAGGTGAAGGCGACGAGTCTGCTGGGCAGGAAGGCGGTGCCAGTGATGAATCTGAAGACGCCGCTGAAGACGGGTAGCAGGGATTTGCATGTCCCGATTAATGCGGGGCGAGCGTCTTTCATTAACACGCCGGGGTGAATCAGCTGAGTTGCTTGTAGTAGGGCTTGGAAACCCAGGATCAAAGTATGCCGGTACCCGTCATAACATTGGTCGAGAAGTTATAGACGAGTTAGTTAAACGCAATCATGCAAGTTTAAAAGCGGGAAAAGAACAATCACTTGTTGCAGAAATTAGAGAGAACCAAAAGTTGATAGTTCTCGCCATCCCGATGAATTTCATGAACGATTCAGGAATTGCAGTGGCGAAATTAATGAAACGTTATCGACTTAGCGAAGTAAAAAAACTAGTAATAGTCCATGATGAATTGGACCTCGAGGTCGGAGCTGTACGACTTAAAGAAGGTGGAGGTTTAGCAGGGCACAATGGTTTACGATCAGTGAAGCAACATATAAAAAATCAAGATTTCTGCCGTATTAGGATCGGAATCGGGAAACCTTTTCCAAATCAAAAAGGTGCTCAGTACGTTCTTTCCAAACCAGGGAAAAAGGAAAGTCAAGAACTTTCATTGTCAGTGCTTGATGCAGCAGATGCAATAGAGAGCGTTGTTAAAACAGGTTTCGATAACGCAATGCAGATCTTCAATAAAAAAACTTAGAACCATATGAACAATGAGATTTATCAGACTCTGCCTGAACTTTTAAAAGAAGAACCTTCATTAGTTAAATTATTAGGGCTTCCCAGCGTTGAAATTTTTGTACCGGAATGTGCCCATGCAATTGTTTCAGCAACCATTTCACGTTCAAGTCAAAGAAAACCATTGGTGGTAGTGGCTCCCACGAATGTGGAAGCTGAAAAACTTTTCAATGATCTGAAAATGTTTCTCGGGTTTGAAAAAGTAGATTTTTTCCCCTCATGGGAAACACTTCCCTTCGAGAGAATTAGCCCAGGGGTGGAGACAATGGGTAAAAGATTGCGAGTTCTCCACAGGTTAGTTAGTCGTGAAGAAACCCTGGAAGTAATTGTTACCTCAGCACGAGCGCTTGTGCAGAAATTGTCTATCCATGAGCAAGCATCTCCTATTTCTATAAAGACAGGAGATTTTATAGATCAGGGAGAGTTTTTAGAGAGACTGTTTGCCTTTGGGTATAAAAGAGAATACCAAGTTGAACATCGTGGCGAAGTGGCTGTAAGGGGTTCAATAATTGACATTTGGCCTTCGACAACCGATTCTCCTGTTCGTGTAGACCTCTGGGGAGATGAGATCGAAAGGTTGTGTGAATTTGGTGTAGGTGATCAAAGGACAAAAAATTATCAAGATGGAGTTGAGATATTCCCCTGCAGGGAACTGATCCTAAATTCTGAAATGTTAGAGATAGCAACATCGATGGCTAATCGACAGAATTGGGGTTCAGTCGAATGGGAAAGACTCGCTAACGGTGAATTATTCGATGGCATGGAATCTTTTATGCCATGGCTTTTGAAGGAAGACACTGTGTTGGCCGACATTCTCCCAGAAGACGGTTTATTACTGTTAATAGACAGAAACCGTCTTGACTCAAGGGTCAAAGATTTATTAGAAAAAGAAAAAAAGTTAGCTGAATCCCTGTCTAAAACATGGTCCTTTGAAGGATCAGAATTCCCAGAACTTCATGTTTCTTTTGATAATTCAATGAAATCCTGTAAAGCCCCGATTTGGTTTATCGATTCCACCCGTAATGCAACAAATAATGCAGAAGTAAAAGCAACCACATGGGAATCAACCAAAGCTGGTGAGGCATTCCACATAGATGTTTCTGGAAAAATAAATCGAATATCAGAGTTACTGAAAAAAAACTATTTCATTGTCGTAACCGCAGACGGTGAGGGAAGTGCAAATCGTCTAGGGGAAATTTTTCAAAAAGAAGGTTTAACAGTTTCAGTAAACAAGGAAAACCTCAGCAAGGAATTTAAGGGCGTTCACATCACCATAGGTTCCCTTGAACGAGGTTTTATTTTAGAAAATTCAAATTTCGCATTAATTACAGAAAATGAAGTAACAGGTAGACGTAGAACTCATAAACATATAAGGGAGCGCAGAAAAGAAACAGTACGTGTTTTTGAGGACTTTTCAATTGGCGATTATGTGGTTCACAAGCATCATGGGATAGCCCGTTTTGCGGGGTTAGTGAGTCAAAAACTAGGTGGGGTTGAGAAAGATTACTTGCTATTGGAGTACAAAGGCAGTGACCGTCTTTACCTGCCCACAGATCAAATCGAAGTGATCAGACCTTATAGCGCTGGAGACGTTCCCACTCTTTCAAGGATGGGAGGAATTGAATGGGAACGAACTAAATCTAGAGTCAAGTCTGCTATTTCAGAAATAGCTTCCGACTTGGTGGAACTATACAAAAAAAGAATTAATTCAGAAGGTCGTGCATTTGCAAAAGACTCACCATGGCAATCAGAACTCGAACAGTCGTTTCCCTTTCAAGAGACCCCCGACCAATTAAGAGCCATAGAAGAAGTAAAGACTGATATGGAAAGACCATTTCCGATGGATCGTGTTGTATGCGGAGATGTCGGATTCGGGAAAACAGAGGTCGCTCTTAGGGCCGCATTTAAAGCAATTCAAGATGGCTGCCAAGTAGCGGTTCTCGTACCCACGACATTGTTGGCTCAGCAACATGGTGAAACTTTTAAGGAACGTTTAGTTCCTTATCCAATCAGAGTGGAAGTTCTCAGTAGATTCCTGACACAAAGCCAGGCGCGAAAAGTTCTCTCAGGCCTAGAAGACGGCTCCGTTGACATAGTGATTGGAACACACAGGCTTCTTTCTCAAGATGTCTCCTTCAAGGACCTTGGTTTATTGATCGTTGATGAAGAGCAGAGGTTCGGGGTAAGCCATAAAGAGGCTATTAAAGCCATGAAAGCACAAGTGGATATCCTGACTTTGACAGCCACTCCAATTCCTCGAACTCTTGAAATGTCATTAACGGGAATCAGAGACTTAAGCCTAATCGATACTCCTCCAGCGGATCGGCAACCAATACTTACCTTTGTCGGTGAATATAACGAAAGTGCAGTAGTGGAAGCGATACGGCGAGAGTTGTTGCGCGAGGGGCAGGTTTTTTTCGTACACAACAGAGTTCACGACATTGATGAGACAGCCGCAGGTGTCAGACAGTTAGTTCCTGATGCTCGTGTAGCGGTCGCTCACGGACAGATGGACGAATCTTCTTTAGAGAAAGTGATTATAGATTTTTGGGAACGAAAATATGATGTACTGGTCTGCACTACGATCGTAGAATCCGGAATTGACATGCCGACCGTAAATACACTGGTTGTGGACAGAGCAGACCTCCTAGGCCTTGGCCAACTGCATCAGTTACGCGGAAGGGTCGGCAGGTCAGGGCAGAGGGCTTATGCGTATTTATTTACACCTATTGACCGATCACTCAGTGAGGAAGCCTTTGAGAGGTTGAGAACAATCGGCGAGACGACGGAACTGGGATCTGGGTTCCGTTTGGCAATGAAAGACTTGGAGATAAGAGGTGCAGGAAATCTTTTAGGAACCGGACAGAGTGGACATGTGGCTTCAGTCGGTTATGACCTTTACTGTCAAATGGTAAATGAGGCAGTATCAGAAGCTTCAGGAGTTAAAGAAGTTGCCGCAACTGAAATTAGAGTAGAAATGCCTGTAGACGCTTATCTGCCAGAGAGTTATGTCGCTCGCGGTGATTTGAGACTTGAGGCATACAGGAAACTTGCTTCAGCGGGAGAAACTCCAGACCCTTCAAAAGTCGAAGAAGTAAGACAAGAATGGAAAGACAGGTACGGTCCGATCCCAGAAGAGGCAGAAAGACTACTAGCTATCGGTCATTTGCGAACTCTCTGCGTTGAGCGCGGTATAAGAGAAGTCACGGTTACTAAAAGAAAAAATATGAGTTCAGGTTTTCTAGCTCGCTGTTCGCCTGTTTCGTTGCCATTAAGCAAGCAAACCCGTTTAGAAAGGTTGCACCCCGAGGCTTATTTGAAAGAGAGTGCTGAAGAGTTGCAAATTCCAATACCAGAGGAGAATCCGGTTGGGGTGTTGGGTGAGTGTTTAAAAGATTTGGTTCCTGTTTCAACTTCAATCACGTAGCATCTTGGAGTGACTTTAATGAAGACAAATTTGCTTTCAAAAAACGCAAAAGGCTTTATAGCTATATTTTTTATATGCCTTCTATTAAGTTGCGGTGGTTCCCAAATTGGTATTGAGGTTGGTGAAACACAAATTGAAAGGGACGCCTTAATCGAATGGAATGAAAAACGCACTGGTGTTGCTAATCCTTCCATGCCACTTTTCGTCGAAACGGCCAATGAGTGGATACAGAATCAGGCATTAGCTGACTTTTTAAGTGAATACGGAGCTACTTTTGACGAAGTTGATGTTGTAAAAGCAAGGAACCAACTTCTAGCAGCGGGAATAGCAGATTCAGATCCACGTCTTGATATTTACAGTGAATGGCAAGCCATTCGTAATTTTGCCGCAGAGGGCAGTCCTGAAGTTAAAGCAGCCTACGAAGCTAATAAAGAACTCCTTGGTCATGAACTCTGCACTAGTCATATTCTCACAAATACAAGACAGGAAGCCCTAGAAGTGATCAAACTTCTCGAATCAGGACAGAAATTTGAAGAATTGGCTTTAACATTCTCAATTGACCCAGGATCCGGTGCTGACGGCGGATCATTAGGGTGTGTGCCTTTAGGAGCCTTCGTTCCATCTTTTGAAAGAGCTGTACTCGGCGCCATTAAAAGTTCAACAGAACTTGTAGGTCCCGTTGGCAGTCAGTTCGGATATCACGTGATACGAGTCAACGAAATTAATGCTGTTGAACCGACACCGTTTGAACAACAGGGTGAGAGGCTTTTTATGTCGATCATGCACCTCGCATCTCTCACGAGAGAAGTCGACTTGGACAGTCGTTACGGCACATGGAACCCTGTAATCGGGCAGATAGAACCCACACAAATTTCAGAAGGTTCTTGATTTGAAACCTTCACCTAAGGTGACAGTCATAGGTTTAGGTCCTGGAGAACCATCTCTTTGCAGCACAAAAAATCTTGAACTTATAGAAGAACACGAATTCCGTTATGTGAGAACGATCATGCATCCGTCTAGTTTTTTACTAGGACCTGCCGTTGTCTCATTTGACTACATTTATGAGTCCTCAGACTCTTTTGAAGAGGTTTATGCAACAATCGTTCAAGAATTGATAACAGCTGCTAAAAAGAACCAAAATATACTCTACGCAGTTCCGGGTTCGCCATTTTTAGCTGAAAGAACAGTCCAGCTACTAACCGAGCAAACCGAGGTTGAGGTAGAAGTATTTCCGTGTCTTTCTTTTGTGGATTTAGCGTGGAGCTGCTTAAAGATCGACCCTATGGAAATCGGAGTACGAATTGTAGATGCTCACAGATTCGCAACCGAAGCAGCTGGAGATAAAGGCCCTCTCTTAGTAACTCAAATAGACAGTAGAGAAATATTGGCCGACATAGTTGCGGCAGTTAACTCTCCACCGACACAACCAGTAACAATTTTGCACCATTTAGGCCTAAAAGATGAAAAAGTGCAGAAACTCAAATGGGAAGATTTAATTGAAAAAATCGAACCCGATCATTTAACATCGTGTTTTATTCCACACTTGGAATCCCCAATTGCATCTGAATTGCAAAAATTTGTCGACCTGGTAGCAGTATTGAGGCTCCAATGCCCCTGGGACTCTGAACAAACCCACTCTTCGCTTACTTCACATTTGCTAGAAGAAACTTACGAAGTGCTAGAAGCTATTGAGAATTTTAATGAGGAGACAGGGGAAGGTACAGAAAATTTAGAAGAAGAGCTTGGCGACTTATTATTTCAGATCGTATTTCATTCGCGCATAGCCGCAGACGATGCCCGTTTTGATTTGGCCGATGTGACAAAAGGAATACATGAAAAGCTTCGCAGAAGACATCCAAGAATATTTACATCTGAACAAGAGTCACCGGTAGGAGACAATCCGGATTCTGCTCATAAAAGATGGGAAGAACTTAAAAAAGAGGAAAAGAAACGTTCGTCGGTTTTGGACGGAATCCCAGATGCTCTTCCAGCGCTTGCATATGCTCAGAAAGTATTCGAAAAATCAAAAACATTAGGCCTGCTCGATGAGAAAACCTACACTGATAGGCCTCTTCCCGAAACTGACGAAGAGCTTGGAAATATTCTTTTGGAACTTGTTTTTTGGGCTGCAAAAAATGGCTTTGAGGCCGAACGGGCTTTACGAATAGCTAATTCTAAGTTTGTTTCTTTCATTAAAAACATTGAAACACTCGCTGAGACTAGAGATGTGGACTTATTTTCTGCAGATAGCCAAACAAAGAAAGAATTGAAAGCAGAGATCAGAAACCGTGATTTCACAGACTAGTGACTATTTGGATTTCAACTTTTTTCTTATCCGTCCTATTCGGGAGGCTCTAAAGGGGTAGTTTAGTAATGGGCGGAGCTCACTAGCAGTATTACTTAAGGGGTGATTGTGAGCAGAATTAAATTTGTTTCCGGAAGACAGGTAATAGATTCTCGTGGAAATCCAACTGTAGAGGTAGAAGTATTGCTTCACAGTGGAGCTACTGGACGGGCAATGGTTCCGAGCGGTGCCTCGACAGGCCAGTTTGAGGCAGTAGAACTGAGAGATGGAGGAGAAATCTGGTCAGGGAAAGGCGTCAAGAAGGCCATAAGCCATGTGAATAATGAAATAGCAGATGCCGTGTTGGGTTTAGATGCCACAGACCAACGAGAGCTTGATCAGACAATGATCGACTTAGATGGCACTGATGACAAAAGCAGGCTTGGAGCTAATGCAATTCTCGGAGTCTCCTTGGCTGTGGCCCGATCGGCGGCGCAAGATTCAGGAATTCCTCTTTTTAAATATATAGGAGGTGCTAATGCTCACCTGCTGCCAGTCCCGATGTTCAATGTGATAAATGGTGGCATGCACGCCGACAACAATATAGATTTCCAGGAATTCATGATTATGCCCTTAGGGGCTGCTTCATATAGCGAAGCATTGCAATGGGGTGTGGATGTGTATCACTCCCTCAAGGCAGTTTTAAATGACCGAGGAATGTCAACGACAGTTGGAGATGAAGGTGGTTTTGCACCGAACCTTTCCTCAAACGAAGAAACACTACAAATACTTATAGAGGCAATAGAAAAGTCAGGACTTGCTCCAGGTGATGATATTTCATTAGCTCTTGATGTTGCTTCTACGGAATTTTTTCAAAAAGGTATATACAGAATTGAAACTGAAGATCTTTCTTTGCATTCAGAGGAAATGGTTGCTTATCTTGTGGCCTTGTGTGACAAGTATCCGATTTGCTCGATAGAAGATGGAATGGCCGAAGAGGACTGGGAAGGCTGGTCAAAACTCACCGAGGAGCTAGGCCATAGGACACAATTGGTCGGGGATGATTTATTTGTTACTAACTCTTTAAGGCTTGAGCGTGGGATTGAGAACGGTGTAGCTAATTCGATTTTGGTAAAAGTGAACCAGATAGGAACACTTACCGAGACCTTAGAGGCAGTTGAAACAGCAATGGGTGCTGGATACACAGCCATAATTTCTCACCGTTCAGGTGAAACAGAGGATCATTTGATAGCAGATTTAGCTGTTGCTACGAACTGCGGCCAGATCAAATCTGGAGCACCTGCACGTAGCGATCGAGTCTCAAAGTACAACCAGCTATTGCGAATAGAAGAGATATTAAATGAATCCGCCTTCTATAAAGGGGAAGCTGTGTTGGCCGGTAGAGGATGACACGATCAATTCTTCGACGTTTAGGCTATCTGAGTATCATTGCTGCCTCTTTGTTTTCTTTAATGCTTTTGGGTGTTATTCCCGTACAAGAATGGTTCGAAGTGAGAGATACTAAAAATGAATTACTGGTAGAACTAGCAGAGATTGAGGAACTGAATGAATCGTACAGAGTGTCGATAGACGCTTTAAAGACTGATGAAGAGATAGAGAGAATTGCAAGATCAGAATACAATCTGGTCAAACCACATGAAGAGGCATACTACGTGGTCCCAGTTTCTTCTGAAGATATTGAAATCCCTGGAATTTGGCCTTTTTACAAAAGTTAGAAACCTGTCTAATTTTCATCTCATAAATTTCCGCTGGTTGAAACACTAGAGGGATGATCGGGCTACAGTCTTCTTAGAAAATAACCAGGAGATACAAATGAGTATTTTGGGTAATCGTGTACTTAGAAGAGAAGACGTCGGGTTTTTAACTGAAGGTGCTTGCTACACAGATGATTTAGATGACCCGGCTCTTGAGGGAGCCCTTTGGGTGACTTATGTGCGCTCAACAATGGCACATGCAAAGATTGTGGTAGATGCATCTGAGGCATCTACCATGCCAGGAGTGGCAGGGGTCTTTACCGCCGCTGATCTAGATGGACCTACGATTCTTCAAGGCCAGGTTCCAATGTTTCCTGAAGCAATGTTGAATCGACCAATATTAGCTATCGACACAGTCAGATTTGTTGGGGAGTGTATAGCGGTAGTTTTAAGCGAAACCCCTGAAGAAGGAGCGGATGCGGCCGAAGCGGTATCCATAGATTATGAACCACTCCCAGTGGTTGTAGATATGGAAGAAGCGGCGACTGACTCCGTTTTGATTTATGAGGAAATAGGAACAAATATCGCTGCTGATTTTTCTGCCCTGGGTATGGCTACTGGAATTACAGATGATTCATTTTTTGAAGATTGTGAAATTGTGTTGAGCGGAAGAGTGTCTCATCAACGTACAGCACCAGCCCCTTTGGAACCTCGTTCAACCGCAGCCACTTGGGAAGGTGATAAGGCAATCATGTGGATGTCTAACCAGGCCCCACATGGTGTCAAAGGTGCACTGGAACCTCTTTATGCAGAACAAGCAAAAGGAGGATTTCAAGTAATAGTGCCCGATGTTGGAGGTGGTTTTGGTGGAAAAATACCGCCATACCCTGAAGACGCTCTTCTTCCTTGGTTAGCAGCCAAAGCAGGAAGGCCAGTCCGATGGTTCGAGACTCGTACCGAAAACCTTCTGGCTATGGGACCAGGAAGAGCCCATGTGCATCGTTTTACTATTGGAGGCAATAAGGACGGTGACATTACTCATTACCGTCTTGAGGTATTAGCGGACTCTGGAGCGTACACGCGCCTTGGTGCTTTCTTGCCCATGTTCACATTGATAATGAGTTCCGGTGTCTATGACATACCAAATATAGAAACAGCAGCTAGAAGCGTTGTGACTAATACAACCCCAACTGAGGCTTACCGTGGAGCTGGCAGACCTGAAGCATCCCTTACTATTGAAAGAGCAGTTGACATGTTCGCGGCAGAAATCGGAATGGATACTGCAGAAATAAGAAGGAAAAATTATCTAAAAGCTACTGATTTTCCAGTTTCAACCGCTGTAGGAACAGAATATGACAGCGGAGATTACGAAAAAAGCCTAGAACTAGCTCTTCAAGCAGCAGGCTATTCAGATTTAAGAGACGAGCAAACAAGGCGAAGAGAAAATGGGGAGGTAGTCCAGCTGGGAATCGGTATAGCAACTTATGTCGAAATTACGGCCGGTCCAGCTCCCGGAGGCGCCGAATATGGAAAAGTTGAAATCACTGCTGAAGGAAAAGCTAAAGTCTACTCCGGATCACTTTCACATGGACAAAGCCACCAGACCACTTTTGCAATGATCGCGGCTGACCAATTGGGAATGGACATTGAAGACATCGAACTCGTCCAAGGTGACACGGATCAAGTTGCCGAAGGAGTGGGGACATTTGGATCAAGATCAACACAGCTAGGTGGCTCCTCCATCCATAGGGCAGCTGGTGAAGTAGTTGAAACAGCCAAACAAATTGCAGCTGACTTGCTCGAAGCTAATCTTGACGACATTGTTTTAGATCATTCGAATGGAACCTTCCACGTTTCCGGAACTCCAGCGGTCAACAAGACGTGGGCGGAAATAGCGGAAGAAGCGGATGATCTATCCTCGGAATCAAATGAACAAACCAAATGTAGCTATCCGTTCGGAACACACGTGGCAGTTGTAGAAATTGACACAGAAACGGGTGGTGTGACCCTTGACAGGATGATCACCTGCGATGATGCTGGAACAATAATCAACCCTATGATTGTTGAAGGGCAAAGGCATGGAGGGATAGCGCAGGGAGTTGCCCAAGCCCTTACAGAAGAGGTTGCCTACGATTCAGACGGCAATCCTCAATCAGCTAATTTTGCAGATTACGGAATAATATCAATGGCAGAACTACCTTCATTCGAACTTGTTCCTATGGAAACTCCAACTCCAAATAATCCACTTGGTTGTAAAGGCATAGGTGAATCAGGAGCTATTGGTTCCACACCTGCAGTTGCTAATGCTGTAGTAGATGGGTTGAGTCATTTAGGAATCAGGAATATTGATTTGCCATTGAGCTCCCGAAGGGTTTGGGAATCAATCCAAAATCAAAAAGACTGAAATAAAACGGATTTAATATGAAAACTGTAATAGAAACGCGCGACCTCGTAAGAAAATTTGGAGAAATAGTCGCGGTAGATGGTATTGACTTAAGTGTAAGCGAGGGGGAGGTTTTCGGCTTTTTAGGGCCGAACGGTGCCGGAAAATCAACAGCGATAAGAATGCTCACGACGTTGTTGTATCCGACTTCTGGAGAAATTTATGTATCAGGGTTTAACGTTGTTTCTGAAGCAGCCGATGTTAGAAAGGTAATTGGTGTTGCTCTCCAAGATGCGGCAATTGATCCACTAATGACGGCAAATGAGTTGATCAGATTGCAAGCAGTTTTACACGGAATTTCCCGTTCTGAAGCAAAGAAAAGAGGCGGTGAACTTCTCGAACGTGTCGGGCTTTCAGGAGCAGCCAATCGACGTGTCAGCACCTATTCGGGAGGCATGAGACGACGTCTTGACTTGGCTTTATCTTTGATCCACGAGCCTAGAATTCTTTTTTTGGATGAACCAACTACCGGTCTTGACCCCACAAGTCGTGAAGCACTCTGGGATGAGGTCAAGCGTTTAAACACGGAATTAGGAACAACTGTTTTTTTGACTACTCAATATCTGGAAGAGGCCGATCAACTAGCCCATAGGATAGCGATCATTGATGCTGGAAGGATCGCACGTCAGGGCATTCCAAAAGAATTAAAGGAAAATATCAGTTCTCCTACGTTACGTGTTGATGTTGAAGGAACAGACCTTATACGTGCACAGGTTGTTCTAGATTCATTTGGCGATAGAAGACCAGCCAGAGAGGGACGTGCAGCTGTTGGACTAGATGGAGGAGCAGCACGATTAGCAGAAGTGATAAGGGCACTTGATGAAGCGGGAATTTCAGTAGAGCATCTCGAATTGGATGCTCCGAGCCTTGATGACGTTTTTGCTGATGCTACGGGCAGAAGACTAGAAGGGGTTGAGGAGGAGAATGAATAAAGTCAACACGGCTACCTCTTCGAGAGTAATTAAAAACTTCTTTTCCCAAACTATTGTTCTAGCCCAGCGTTCCTTAGTAAGTGAGCTCCGTCAAATTGCTACTGTTTTGCCAGGATTACTTTTCCCGTTACTTTTGGCTTTTACATACACCGAACAATTTGAACGAGTCTTAAGTCTTCCGGGGTTCCCAGAAGTCGATTCCTTTCTTGATTTCCTCCTCCCAGCCACGGTTCTGCAAATGGTTTCATTCGGTGCCAGTAATTCAGGAACAGAGTTGGCATTAGATATAGAGAATGGCTTTATGGACCGACTATTAGCTTCTCCAGTAGCAAGAGTGCCTGTTCTTATCGGCAGAGTCGGCGGTTCAGCTCTTCTAGCCGGAATTAAGACTGTGATAATAGTTTTAGTATTTCTAGCTGATGGAGCTCAGATATCTAGTGGGTTCGCCGGATTTCTTGTTTTGACTTTGTCCGCCTGTCTTCTCGTCGTCGTTATCGGTGGACTAAGTCAAATATTAGCGATCAGATCAGGTTCTCAGGAGGTGGTAGGAGCCACATTCCCACTTATATTTGTGATGATCTTTATGAGTTCAGCCTTTTTCCCGACGGAACTTATGAGCGGTTGGTTTAAACAATTAGCTGAATTTAACCCTATGACATGGATAATTGATCCCCTCAGGAGACTGATGATTGTGGGTTGGTCGTGGTCTGATGCAGCCACGGCTTTAGGAATTTTATTCTTGGGATCAGTTTTGATAACAGGTGCCTCAGTTCGGACTCTACATAAGAAACTGGGTCGACCATGAACACACAAACATTACCTAAAGCGGCCAACGGTATTTCCTTATCGATAGCAATGGCGGTCTGCCGAAGAGGCATTTTGAGAGTTGTAAGCAGACCAACCCTATTACTACCTATTGTTTTCATGCCAGTGATTATGTTGGTTAGTTTTACAGGCGCTTTTGGATCGCTAACAAGAATTGAAGGCTACGGAAGCGAAAATATTTATGACTGGATGGCTCCATACGTGGCCTTGCAGGGTTCGGTTTTCGCCGGTGTTTTTGGCTCCGCGTCTACAGCAGAAGACTTTGAAACTGGTTTTTTTGATCGTTTACTTTTAACACCAGGTAGTCGAAGTTCAATTTTGTTGGGAACTGTTTTGGTGAGCGCTATCCGTTCATTATTTCCCACAGCAGGAGTCATTATTGTCTCTTTGCTTGGAGGTTTGAATCTTTCAGGCGGACTCCCAGCTATTTTACTTTTGACTGCAGCTTCCGCACTTATGGCTTCAGTTTTTTGTCTTTTCAGTCTCGCGATTGTCTATCGCTTCAAGACCATTCGTTCTCTAATGATTGTTCAACTGGTCGCATTCACCAGTTTTTTCATGACTATCGGGCAGGTTCCTTTGGAATTTATGACTGGATGGTTGCATCAAGTTGCACGATTTAATCCAACAACAAACGTGCTACGTTTCGCGAGACAAGGGTTTCTGGACGGAATAACATGGGAACTAACTTGGCCAGGTATCGTAGTTTTTGTTGCGGCTAACGCTGTCGGTTCTGTTTTAGCCTTTCGTTCTTTGAGGCGGATAGGTTCTTAGATTGAAAAACAGGCTAGTTTTAAGACTATTGTTAAGTTTGTTATTGAGATTTGAAAATTTTGGAAACTCACAAAGAGGGGGAAGTCGTTGAAAGTTTCTATGACAATTAATGGCACGAAGGTTTCAGCAGATGTGGAGCCAAGGACTCTTCTGGTTCATTTCATACGAGAGCAGGCGAGCCTGAAAGGAACCAACATAGGATGTGATTCATCTTCGTGTGGAGCCTGCACAGTGCACTTAAATGGAGAATCTGCAAAATCTTGCACAGTTTTGGCTGTTCAGGCAGACGAACAAGAAGTCACAACCATTGAAGGTTTAGCAGATGGTGAAACTCTGCATCCGATGCAGGAAGCATTTCGTGACTGCCACGCCCTTCAATGTGGTTACTGCACCCCAGGAATGGTGATGGCGGCTGTTTCGCTTTTAGACGAAATTCCCGCACCCACGGAGTTAGAAGTCCGTGAGGGGCTAGAGGGCAATTTATGTCGATGTACGGGGTACCACAACATCGTAAAAGCCGTGCTTCAAGCTAGTGGAAGTAAATCATGATTCCCGCAGCTTTTGATTATCAGAGAGCTGACTCAAAAGAACAGGCAATTTCTTTGCTTTCAGAACATGGAGATGAGGCAAAACTTTTGGCAGGTGGGCATTCTTTGATACCGCTAATGAAATATCGATTAGCAGCACCTGGAATAGTGGTAGATGTCGGACGCATAGATGAACTTTCTTATGTGCGTGAGGAAGGCGATCATTTAGCCATTGGAGCTTTAACATGCCATCGTGAAATTGAAACCAACGAGCTGGTTTTAGCCAATACAGGACTCTTAGCTGCTGCTACAAAACAGGTTGGTGACCCTCAGGTCAGACACCGAGGAACAATCGGCGGGGCTTTAGCGCACGGTGACCCTGCTTCAGATATACCTTCTGCGGCATTGGCTTTGAGAGCTTCGTTGGTCATCGAGGGCCCTTCAGGCGAGCGTGAAGTCGAAGCTGATGATTTCTTCACAGGTTTCCTTGAGACAGCTTTAGAACCAGAAGAACTTTTAACTGAAATTCGTGTTCCAAAATTACCTAATTCAACATGGTCATTCCAAAAATTCAATCGCCGAGCTCAAGATTGGGCAATTGTAGGAGCTTCGGTTTTAATAGCCGACAATCAATGTGGTGTCGGACTTGTAAACATGGATTCTAAACCTGTACGTGCTACAGCCTTGGAAGAAGCTATCAAGAATGGTGCTTCAGCAGAAGAAGCTTCTGAACTGGCTGCAGAAGGGCTTGAACCTCCTTCGGATCTAAATGCTTCCACTGAATACCGCTCGCACCTTGCTCGTGTTTTGACTAAACGAGGTCTTCAAGAATCAGGAAAATAAAGATTTTTTCCGACCGCTGAGTAAATAAGACATCTAGTCTTAATCTATGGGTTTGAGAGATGTTTCTTCGGTGGAGAAAGTCGTAGAAGAACTGTCAGCGCAGAATTATTTAGCTGACCGTGGTTTAGCTACAGCTGTTTTCCTTTCTCTAAGGCAGAATCGGCCGCTCCTTTTAGAAGGAGAAGCCGGAGTTGGAAAGACTGAATTAGCAAAGTCCCTATCAAATTGGGCAGACGGTGATCTGATAAGACTCCAATGTTACGAAGGCATAGATTCGAATCAAGCAGTTTACGAATGGGACTACGCTCGTCAACTTCTTCATCTGCGAACAGCAGAAGCAAGCGGTCGAGCTAAAGATGTCTCCACAGATGTTTTAGAAGGGGAACTCTACGATGAAAGATTTCTTATAAGACGTCCCTTGTTACAGGCGCTTTCTGTAAAAAATGATCCACCACCTGTGTTGTTAATTGACGAGATAGATAGAGCGGATGATGAATTCGAAGCTTTTCTTCTGGAAATACTTTCAGAGTATTCGATTACTATTCCAGAGTTAGGGACTTACCGGTCAAAAGTTAAACCAATTGTTGTTATCACTTCAAATAGGACCAGGGATCTACATGATGCGTTGAAGAGAAGGTGTTTTTACCACTGGGTTGAACATCCGGACGTAGAGCGAGAAATAGAGATTATTAGAATCAGAGCACCCAAAGTTTCACTTCTCCTTGCCGAAGAAGTATCAAAAGCTGCAGCTTTCTTAAGAGGGATGGACTTGTATAAACCACCAGGAGTCGCTGAAACTATTGACTGGGCAGAAGCACTAGTAACTATTGGAGTTGATGATCTAGACGAAGATTCAGTTGATGAGACTCTGGGAACTTTAATCAAGTATCGAGAAGACCAAGAAAGGGTGCGCTCGAGAGGTTTCGATGAGATCCTTTCACTGGTGCGTCAAGGATAATTGAATCAAGTTATTGATATACAAAAGACTCTCGACAGGCATTTGATTGATTTTGTCGATCAGTTACGAAATGCGGGTGTAAAAATTTCTTTAGGCAGCTCAATAGATTTCGGGCTCGCTGTTACAGAACTCGGAGCGGGTTCCTCAGAAGACGTTTACTGGGCAGGTCGATCAACTCTTATAAATAGACCTGAAGATATCTCAATTTACAATAAAGTTTTTAAAAGTCACTGGTTAGGCATTGACTCTTTAGTGGATGAGGTAAATAAACTTCCAGCACTAGATTTTCTTTTCGATGATTTGCCCGATGATTCAGAGTTCGAAGATTCGTCAAAATCAGAAAATGATTTTCTCAGTGTCAAGTACTCGAATTTGGAGATTCTTTCTTCAAAAGATTTCTCAAATTGCAATAGAGAAGAACTTCAAGAACTCTTTCATTTGATGAATGAGATCCGCTTTATGGGGGAACGAAAGAAATCTCGCCGAATGGTTAAAACCAAGAAACACCGAAAGTTTAATTTTGAGAAAAGCGTTAAATCCTCTTTTAGAACCAGTGGTGAGATTGTTAAAAAACACTTTCAGGAAGGCGGCGAAAGAAGAAGACGTCTAGTTCTTTTATTGGACATAAGCGGTTCGATGGAAGTGTACGCACGAGTTCTTATAAGATTTGTTCACGCTGTGATACTGGGAAGATCAGATGTAGAAGCTTTCACTTTGGGAACCCGTCTCACACGTTTAACTAAAGAACTTTCTACACGAAACCCTGACGCAGCGTTGAAGAGAGCATCTGACGCTGTGGAAGATTGGTCAGGTGGAACACGGTTAGGGGAAGGTATCAAAGAGTTCAATGACCATTGGGGAATTAGAGGAATGGCCAGAGGGGCTACCGTATTGATTCTTTCTGATGGTTGGGACCGTGGAGATTCAGAAATAGTTGCTGAACAAATGAAACGCTTGCATCGCGTGACTCATAGAATTGTTTGGGCTAATCCGCTAAAAGCAACTCCGGATTATGAACCGCTAGCAAAGGGGATGGCTGCTGCCTTACCTCACATCGATAATTTTGTAGAAGGCAATTCTTTTGATTCGCTTAAAGATTTGTCAATACTGTTAACTAAGTAAAAACCAGAGTCATAATAAGAGAGAGATAATTAAGAGATGAAAGAAATTGTCAAAGATATTCGTCGCTGGCAGAAGCAGGACAAAAAAATTGCAGTTGCTAGAGTCATCGACCTTGACGGTTCTGGGCCACGATTACCAGGGGCAGCGATGGCGGTAACCGAAGAAGGAGAAGTCGCGGGTTCTGTATCGGGAGGATGTGTAGAGGGAGCTGTTGTTTTAGAGGCTCTCGAAGTCATCAAGAACAATAAACGACACATTGTTTCATTTGGGTATAGCGATGAAGAGGCATTTTCGGTGGGATTAACTTGCGGAGGAACGGTGCATCTTTTTATTGAGCCACTTGATTGGTAAGAAATGAACGGAAAAACTCAAAAAGATATTTCGATTTTTGATCGTGTAGAAGAGCTTCTTAATGAAGAGGAATCTTTTGCGTTAGTTACTGTAGTAAAAGGCCCACCTGCAGGTGAGAAAATGATTGTTTTCCCTGATCAAAAAAGTGGAGTCGATTTTGAAGGCTCATTGGGAAACAAAGACTTAGATCGAGTAGTTTCTCGTGATGCAAGAGGAGAGCTGGCAGCTGGACGAAGTGGTGTTAGAAATTATGGTGAGTCCGGTGAAGCCAGAGAAGAAACAGTCCAAGTTTTCGTTGAGTCATTTATACAACCTCCGCAACTACTTATAGTCGGGGCAGTTGACTTCACGGCGGCTTTGGTAAAGATAGGTAAAGTCCTTGGCTACCGGGTAATTGTCTGTGATGCTAGGGAAATATTCGCCACGACCCAACGTTTCCCTCTTGCTGATGAAGTCATCGTTGAGTGGCCAAACAAATTAATAGAAAAAACAGGTCAGACTTTTGGGCCTAGGGATGCTGTTTGCATTCTTACTCATGATGCAAAATTTGATGTGCCAGCAATAGTTTCGGCGTTGGCCACCGATGTTGGCTATATAGGAGTGATGGGATCACGCAAAACTCACGAAGATCGTATTAAACGTTTACAAGAAGTTGGTGTCGAGAAAGAAGAAATGGAAAGACTCAGGTCTCCGATTGGTTTAGACATAGGTTCCCGAACTCCGGAAGAGACAGCTATTTCTATAGTTGCAGAGATAATTGCTTTAAGAACTGGACGTTCGTCTACCTCTCTATCGGAAACCAAGGGCCCTATTCATGATTGATTCACGGCTAAGTAAATGACAGTTGCGGCAGTAATTCTTGCAGCTGGAAGAGGGGAGCGTTGGGACAAACAAGGACATAAGCTACTCGCAAACCTCAGAGGAAAACCTATTGTTTCATGGGCTATAAGTTCGGCTGCAGGTGCTCAGTTAGATGAATTGATAGTAATTACAGGCTCAGTCGATATCTCAGATTTGATACCGCAAGAAGCCACCATGCTGCACAATCCCGACTGGGAATCAGGCCAATCAAGTTCGTTGATCGTTGCTACCAGTTGGGCAAAAAGTAGAGGCCATGAAGCTGTTGTAGTCGGGCTAGGAGACATGCCGGGAGTTCCAAAAGAGGCATGGATCGCAGTAGCTGAGTGCCCAGATAATTTGGTTGTAGCTACTTTTGCTGGTGAAAGAAGACCCCCGACGAAAATTTCATCAGAGTTTTTTGAATATTTACCAACAGAAGGTGATGTCGGAGCACGACCCCTGTTAAATGGAGGTAATCATGAAGTCACAGAAATCGTTTGCCCGGGAAACGGTAATGACATCGACACATTTAAGGATTTGGAGCAATGGAGCTAAATAACGATTTTGAAGTATCGGCACCTATCGAGAAAGTTTGGGAAGTGATCAATGACGTCGAGTTGATCGCACCTTGTTTGCCCGGTGCCCAGTTGGAAGAAGTTGAAAATGACGAATATAAAGGTTTCGTCAAAGTCAAGGTCGGTCCGATAACAGCACAATATAAGGGCGTTGCAAAGTTCATCGAGAAGGATGATTCCAACCATCGTGTGGTGATCAGAGGAGAAGGACGTGATACGCGTGGTGCAGGTAATGCTGCGGCTGATATAACCGCATCTTTGGAATCGACTGCGGAAGGCACTCGTGTAAATGTTGTAACAGACTTGAAGATAACAGGCAAGGTCGCTCAGTTCGGACGGGGTGTAATGGCTGACATCAGTAAAAAGTTGATGGGCCAATTTGCTGATAATTTAAGTGAATTAGTTTTGTCCAAAGGTGGAGATTCGCAAGATGGTCAATCAGAAGATCCAAGTAACCAGAAGTCAGACGCAATAGATTTACTTAGCGTTGCTGGTGGATCAATTGGAAAGAAGTTAGTGCCAGAGTGGATAAGGAACCGACAAAAGAAGACCTAGTTTTTGTAACCGAGAGTCTCGGTCGTAGGCCCGAAGGTTTGTTTACGGTGGTTGTTAGAGACGATTTTGGTAATCCGCGTGTTATCCGCAACAGCCCTTTGTTGCCTAACGGAAGACCCATGCCAACACTGTATTGGTTGGTCGACCCTCTTGTCCGAAGCAAGGTAGGGACATTGGAATCACAAGGTGGAGTTAAACAAGCAGAAAAAGAATGTGACCCTAGAGCGATCAAAGAAGCACACGAAAGGTACAGCAAGGAAAGGAGCCTGCAACTTCCTGATTCATATAATGGTCCTCAACCCTCAGGTGGAGTCGGCGGGACACGCAAGGGTGTTAAATGCCTGCACGCCCACTATGCGTGGTTTCTAGCAGGTGGAGATGACCCTGTGGGTGCATGGGTTAATGAAGCCTTAAAGAAAATTAACTAATGAGACAAAAAATGAAGCATGTAGATGAATAGTCGTAATTATGCAGCCATAGATTGTGGCACAAATTCGACCCGTTTGTTAATTGGTAACAAATTTGAAACTTTAGATAGACAAATGAAGATCACCCAGTTAGGCCAGGATCTAGATAAGAGCGGAGAACTTTCAAGTAAAGCAATGAAGCGTGTGCTTGATGTTCTTAAAGATTTCCGCAGCAGTTTAGACACCCATGAAGTGTCAGAAGTACGCATGGTGGCCACATCTGCTGCACGCGATGCCAGCAACAGTGAAGATTTTTTCAATCAAGTCGAATCAACAATAGGTGTAAGACCAGAGTTATTAACAGGTGAAGAAGAGGGACGTCTGGCATTTGAAGGCGCAATCGCTGAGTTGAAATCTCTCGTCGGCCCCTTTTTAATTTTGGATATCGGAGGAGGATCCACTGAGTTCGTCTTTGGTAATGAAAAAGCCGAAAAAGTCCACTCTTCTCAAATAGGTTGCGTACGTCTCACAGAGGAGTTTTTTGAAAATGACCCACCACTACCGGAAGAGTTGCACGCCTGTTTGAGCGTTATAGGAGGGCATGTCGATGATGCTTCAAGAGAAATTCCCGAGATTGGGGATGGGGTTACTTTAGTGGGACTAGCTGGAACCGTTTCCTGTGTGGCGGCTATTGAAATAGGGTTAGAAAGATACAACAGAGAGGAAATTCACCATTTTCATCTATCAAAAGATGCGGTTGAAGATGTTTTCAGAACTTTAGCCACTGAAAATAGACTTGAAAGAATATCTAATCCCGGTCTTGAAGAAGACAGAGCGGATGTAATTGTCGCCGGTACAGCAATTCTTGTCAAAGTGATGAGACAACTAGAGTTAACAGAATGTCTAGTGTCTGAGTCCGATATTCTGGACGGAATTTTGTATTCAATGTTTCGTGATCACAACAAGTAATTATTTCTGAAATAATTTAAAATAGTCCAAAGTTATTTTGGAGATCCAAGAGAAAGGTCTAATTTTGCTGTTGAAAGGCCGTCGTGTAGAACTTAGACCACTGTCTCCGGAGGATTTTGAATCTTGGCGCGATGTGAGACTTTCTAATTTCGACTGGCTACTTCCTTGGGAACCCAAGCAAAACTTAAAGAAGCCTGACTCGATGGAAGACAGGTACTATTTCGAAAGTCGCTGCACAAACCGAGAAAGAGAAATGAATTTAGGCTCAGCTTGGTCATTTGGGATTTTTTTATCTGCAAAATTTATAGGTGAAATCAATATTTCAAATATTGTGCGCGGAGCTTTCCAGAGTGGTCATGTCGGATATTGGATTGATGAAAATTGTGCCGGAAATGGCTATACCCCTGAAGCGCTAGTAGCGATATTCAAATTTGCCTTCGAGGAGTTATATCTTCACCGCCTTCAAATATCAATCGTCCCTCGAAATAGTTCTTCGCGTCGTGTGGTTGAAAAACTTGATTTGAGATGTGAGGGTTTAGCGGAGAAATACCTAGAAATAAATGGAACTTGGGAGGATCACCTCAGATACGCAATGACCGTCGAAGAGTGGGAAATACGCAAAAAGGAAATGACTTTAAGCTGGTTGAAATAAAAGTAATTTATTTTTCGCTAGTAATTTTTTTCTTTAAACCTTCGACCATGTCAGTAAAAGCACTTTGCTGCATGGATAACCTTTGAGGGCCAACTTCAAGTTCCACTGAAGAGACCGAGTCAAAAGTTTTTGAAGTTTCGCTTAAAGTATTTTTCGTTGAAGCAACTAATTCAGATGGATGAGAAGCAGCTTCGGCAGCAAAACCTATAGCGGTTTCAAGTAGTTCGTCATCAGGCACACACTCCCATGCCAACCCGCGTTTCGCAGCTGACTCACCATCAAGAATTTGGTTGAAAAGAACCATTGCTTTGGCCGTCTGCAGGTTGGTGATATTTCTAAGACGCCACGTGTGGCCTCCTCCCGGGTGAAGCCCAATATTTAAGAATCTCGTGTCAAAACGTGCGGAGGTTCCAGCAATGACAAGATCGCACGCCAAGACCATGTTCATCCCTGCTCCAACAGCAGCACCATTGACAGCAGCAACAGTAGGGAGACTGCTATGAGCTATTCGCAAAAAACCTCGATAAATATGCGGGAGTGAAGCCTCATCTCCTTGTTTTTGCATCTTTCCTGCATCTAGCAAGTCGTCAAGTATCGCACCTGCACAAAATGCACGCCCCTCACCCGTGATTACAACAGCGCCTGTATTGTCACTTTTTTCCAATTCGTCAAAAGTTGACACCAGTTCTTCGTTCAGTTCGTTACTTACTACATTTCTGCGCTCTGGGTCATTTAGCGTGAGCAGTGCGACTCTATCTCTGTGTTCTATTTTTAAATATTCCATACCATTAGTCTTCCATGAGTATTATCAACTCCCACTATAAATAAATTTGATAGATAAGGTCAGACGGTGCCTACTTCTTCTTATGGAATTTTTGATTCATTAAAAGTGAGGAATTTTCGCCTGTATTGGATCGGAGCGGTACTAAAAAACAATGGCCGATGGGCGCAGTATGTGGCGACTTACTACATCATTTTCAAACTCACAGAATCTGCTTCATGGGTAGGGATGGCTGCATTCGCAAATTTTGTACCGATGCTTATAGTCAACCCCTTAACAGGTTGGATTTCAGACAATCTGAATCGTCGAAACGTATTAATAATAACTAATCTTGTCGCTTCCTCTATGGCCGGATTGATGGCAGCCTCATGGGGTTTAGGTCTCAAAGAGCCAGGTGTTTGGGTAGCTATCTTTTTTCTAAACGGGACAGTTTCAGGATTATTAATACCTGTCAGTCAGGCATTTGTAGCAGAATGCGTACCACAAAATCTTCTACGAAATGCAATTACGTTAAATTCCACGCAGTTCAATGCTGCACGTGCTTTAGGTCCAGCAATTGGTGGTTTAATCCTTGGATTAGCGGGACCTGGATGGACCCTCACGGCGGTAGTTTTATTTTACGGCCCAATGCTTGTGTCCCTCTTGTTGATGGAAGCCGATTCACTAACAAGCTCACAAGAAGAAAATTTCAAAACAGGTCGAGACCGGCCAGCGGTTATTTCTGATTACAGAGAATCAGTCAGGTATGTCCGCAATTCGCCTGGGATTTCAGCTGCCATCTTGACAATAGCGATTATCTCTACTTTTGGATTTCCTGTTGTTCAACAAGTCATTGTTTTTTCAGAAGAAGTTTTCGAAGTTTCACCTTTCTTCTTTGGTCTTTTAGGTTCCGCTCAAGGCATCGGAGCGGTCTTGGTGGTACCTGTTGTAACAGGTTATGTAAGTTTTATGAAACCTTCTGTTCAACAGCTGATAGCAACGGTCGGGTACGGTTTGTCAGTCATTCTTTTCGCTGTGGCTCCTTCTTATGCGGTGGCTTTTTGTGCTCTAGGTGTTTTAGGAGTCATGCACTTAATTTCAGCGTCAAATTTGAATTCAGTGGTTCAATTGCAGGTTGATGAAGAGATGAGGGGAAGAGTTATGGCAATCTACCTTGTGGGAGTTCTAGGTCCTGCACCCTTTGCAGGTCTTGCTATGGGCTGGCTGGTTTCCTTATTTGGTCCACGTTCAGTTGTCGCTATAAGCGGATCTATCCTGGTGCTTTCGGCGCTCTTCTTATGGTCCCAGGGAAAATTTAGCAATTTAAACACAAAAAATTAGTTGTTACCGTCAGCTTCAGTTAAGTATTTTTGTCCAGTATCACAATCATCTGAAATCAGACACCACCTGCACGACGGCCCTGGTTTCAACACCGGAGTTTCCCCCATATGAATAATCTCAACTATTCGCTCGACTCCTTGAGAGATTCGTCTCACAGTTGATTCAAGAAGTTCTTCAGTGACTTTTTCAGGAACGAAATCTGCCTGATCCAGATAATAGGAAGCTACAAGTCTGGGCGGTATTCCTATCCTGAGAGTTTCAACAAGAGCGTAATACCTGAGATCTTCATGGTGTGTTGTGTTGAAACCACCTGTTTTGAAATCAACGATCACCTTTCCTGCCTTTTGACCTTCTGCCACTCCCAGGGTTAAATCAACCTTCCCAGCAAGTATTAGGCGTTCGTTGCAAAGGTCGGCTCTGACACGACTTTCAGCAACAGGTCGCCAGGACGGTTTTAAAGTTGGCCAACATTCTAAAAACTTGGTGAAAGTATCCACTGAGATTGATCGCAGTTCGGCTCTTTCCATTTCGCTGCAACCGCGCAACCAATGGCCGAGACTATTCGAATCTTCTTCGAATCGTGAGACTGCTTCATCTACGATGACAGCAGGTTCTATTTCTTTACGCCAGTTGACGGAGAGCTCGATTGCCTTGTGGACGATCGTTCCTCTAGCTGTCGCCACCTGCCATTCAAAATCTTCATTTTCTTCAGCTAAGAATTTCTTCTCACATCCATGAATTTGAGCTAATCGATGTTTTGATAAGAAAATACTCTCATCATTTGGAAGTTCCTCCATACAATGAGCGACTGCAGTCTCTAAAGCTTTCCTTAAGTGTTGCTTAAGATCAGCTCCAAAAGACGGCCGATCTTTCGGCGAAGCTCCTAGATGTTCAATTACTTCTTGTTGCGCTGGGTTCAAAATATTTTCAGAATCGGACACAACAATATTCTCCCTCACAATTGTCACACATGCTTGAGATACTGGAAAAGTATGAAAAATAGAGAAATGACAAGTTTTATATTTGCAGAAACCGCAAGAGTAATAGGACAGGTGGCGCGCAACCATAAATTGTCAGTCCCGACTTTTCGTAGCCCTCCGCGAATAGAAGAAGTTCACCGATCTATAAGGCGAGGGGTCGACTTTTCAGTCGTTTCAGTGTCTTTTAACGATCGCCCATCTAGTGCAGTTATTTCTGACATGATAGAAGGCGTTTTAGTAGCGAATAGCCTCGACAAGAATCAATCAGACTTTTTCAGAGCTCTTTTATGGTCCTCAGTCGATGCTTGTGAAGAGGCCGCGTAGAAGTACCAAACAAAACTTTTCTATTTTTGAAGTGTTGTTGCAAGAGTTTAGCTAGCGTATCCATTGATAGAAGCCCGAGTGGCGGAACGGCATACGCAGAGGACTTAAAATCCTTGGATTGAAAAATCATGTGGGTTCGACTCCCACCTCGGGCACTAGATTATTTTCGGCAAAGTGAAGAAATTATGACAGAAATAAATGGTGAAGTTTCACAAGGTTACGAAGCAGTAGCTGAAGCATTTTCAAATAATTTTGAACAATTCGAAGAAATAGGAGCAGCTTTCTGCCTTTACGTAGAAGGTGAAAGTGTCGTGGACATTTGGGGAGGAGTCGCTGATGTCAATTCCGGACGCCCGTGGGAACGTGACACGTTACAGCTTCATTTCTCAACCACCAAAGGCTTAGCTGCCATTTGCGCAGCAATGCTCTACGAACGAGGAGAACTTGACTACGAAAACCCAGTTTCACATTACTGGCCAGAATTCGCCCAAGGAGGAAAAGAGAAAATAACTGTTGCCCAGTGCATGAATCACCAAGCTGGACTTGCTTCAGTCGACACTGAGCTTACGTTAGCCGAGATATGCGAAAAAGAACCTGTTCTGAGAGCTTTGGAAGAGCAGGTGCCGCTATGGGAACCAGGCAGCAGTAACGGTTACCACGCTCTTACTTATGGTTGGATCGTAGGCGAAATAGTCAAAAGAGTGGACGGCAGACCTATAGGCAAATTTTTTGACGAGGAAGTCGTAAAACCATTAGGCGTTGATTCTTTCATTGGCCTACCAGAATCACAAGAACATAGAGTTGCACCTATAGTCGAGGCTCCTGCTGTGGACGACCCGATGGTTCAAGAACTAGTTGATTCGATAATTGGAACTGGGACTCTTGGTTGGCGTGCTTTGACTATGGACGGAGCAATGCTTAAAGGAGATGCATACGACCCTTTCAACCCGAACGCACTTGAAAGTTTTAACAGCAGAAAAGTTCACGCAGCCGAAATACCAGCAGCAGGTGGCATAAGTGAAGCACGCGCGTTGGCTCGTATCTACGCGGCCTGTGTAGGGGAGGTCGATGGTGTAAGGCTTATTAACGATGAAACAGTTATGAAAACAAAAGAAGAAAGTTCACGAGGACCCGATTTGGTGCTAGTAGTCGATTCAGGTTGGGGAATGGGATTCATGAGATCTTTGGAAAGCAGCCCGATGCTTACAGAAGAATCTTTTGGCCACTCAGGAGCAGGAGGATCACTAGCATTTGGAGATTTAGATCATCAGGTCGGTTTTGGTTATGTCATGAACCAAATGGGCACATCAGTAATGGGAGACCCTCGAACCGCATCACTGATTACAGCTATACGTTCCTGCCTGTAGCTTTCAGAGGTTATAAACGCGAGACGCTGTCCCATGGAACATCTCTAGTTTTTCAGAATCTGAAAAGTGTGAAACCATTTTCTTAAAAGCGTTGTACAGAACATGGTAAGAGATAGAGAGTCTGTCAACAGGAAAATTGCTCTCAAACATGCATCTATCGGGTCCAAAACACTCAATAGTGTGTTCGTAGTAGCGTTTCTGTGCTTCCACTAACTGATCAGATGTCGGAGGTCGGTCTTCAAGGTGCCAGTTGAATCCGTTATCAGGCATTGATAAGCCACCCAATTTCGCGTACACATTAGGCAGAGTGGAAATTTCAGTAATATCTTTGCACCATTGTTCAAAAATTTCTTCACGTTTGTTTTCGTAGGGGCCCACACCTAGAGGTGTCCCGAAATGGTCAAGAATTATTGTTGTCTCAGGTGCTGAAGCAGCTACTTCCAGAAATTCTTTATTCTGATAGTGGTAATGCCAGCTTTCATATGTGAATCCCAGGCGTCCCAGAGTGCGGACACCTTCTTGAAAGTTTTCGTTTTCATAAAGGCCAGCTGGAGAACGCCCAACAATAGTCATATGTTCCGGATGCTTAGAATGCGCCAAAGCATGCCTGATACCACGAAACAATCCTCGACCCGCCACTTCGTGAGCTTCGAGAACTTCTTCAACACTTGACCCCAGTGTCAGGTCTGCGTGGGCGACTATCCCAGCGATTAAAGGTTTTGA
>JASMLT010000001.1 GCA_030748555.1 Acidimicrobiales bacterium | reverse complement strand
GTGGGTTCCATTACCAATCAGGTTCACAGTCGTTTCATGACCGGCAACAAAAAGGAGGCTGATCATTGAAAGGAGCTCTGGCTCGGTAAGACCTTCGCCACCTTCTTCAACGGCAATCAAATCTGTGAGTAAATCATCCCCTGGCTCATTTCGCTTCCACACCAGAGCTTCTGTCAGGTATTCGTTTAACTGCGCTCCACCCCAAATAGCTTCATCCACTTGTTCCGGGCTTATATTTGGTTCAAGAGTCTGAACCAGGGTCTGGGACCATTCTCTGACATTCAGCATGTCCGCATCTGGAAGACCTAACATTGAATGTATGACGACAAAAGGCACAACAAAGGCAAAATCTTCAATTAGATCTATTTGTCTTTTCTCTGCTAATTGAGCTAATAAGTCGTCGACTATTTCGGTTGTTAAATGACGCATTTTTTCGATACCCCGAGGCGTGAAAGTTCTTTGAACAAGTTTGCGAAGCCGTGTGTGTTCAGGCGGATCAAGCGTAAGTATTGATGGAGGCCTATCCATAGATGATTCCTGTAGTTTTTTTATGTGCTCAGGCCTGTCCATTCCCTCGGCCGTATTGTTACGGTCGACGGAAGTGTTTGGATTTCTTAAAACTTCAAACACATCATCGAAACGGGTAACAACAAGATTTCCAAATGCTGTTCGGTGGACAGGGTCTTGATCACGTAGTAGTTCATACTGAGGGTAAGGGTTTATAAGGAAATCTGGATCGAAAGGATTCCAAGAAGCTTCCACAAGTTGTCCTGTTTCCGAATCAGTATTATTTTCTTGTTTCATTTGCTTCCTCAATAGAAGTTCAATTAGAGAAGTCGTCCTACTTTGTTACCCGAGTGTATCGCTCCTTCTATGTATCCTATTCTTTCAGCGTCGCCAATAATATGGGTTTCAACTTCTAAATCGGCAAATTTTTCATACAGTTTTCTGTCAGCTTCAATGCCTTCTGCAAGGATCACCGAATCTGCGGGCACTTCGCATTCACTTCCATCTTTAATGTAAACCACAGAGTTTTTTCTTATTTCGACCACTTGAATATCGTTATGAAATTTAACTCCAGACAAAGATGCTTGGTGCAGACTCCTCCAACGCCGCGGATGAGCCATTTCAGGTGCCATAACTGGTCTTGTTTCGAGTACTGAAACATTTCTTTTTCTTTCGGATAGGAAATGAGATAGTTCTACACCGACCAGACCACCACCTATGATGGCTACGTTTTTCCCAAGTGGCATCCAAAGTTTTGAAAGTTTCCTTATTTTTTTCATGTTCTTAAAAAATCCAAATTTTCTTCCAAACCAGAGAATCAGAAAGCTTAGATTTTTCCTTCCTTTAGGGATCTCAGAAGAATTGGTTTCTTGGAGCAACGCTTTTAATTGGTCTCGTGAAAGAACATGTGGAAGTTCTGAACCTTTGATATCACTTTTGGAACTCTGTGAGCCGGAAGCAATAACAACTACATCGGGGTCGAAAGACATTATTGAATCATTGTCAGCTAGGAAATTTTTTCTTATTACCACTTCGCTATCTTCTAAAATCCGTTCGAACCAATTGATCAGATCACCGTTTTTTGGAGTGGTCAGAGAAGAAAATATAGCAGTCCCTCCTAAGCTTCCCATCTGCTCAAGAAGAGTTACTTTGTGGCCTCGGTTTGAAGCAACCCGAGCACACTCTAAACCAGCTGGACCTGCGCCTACTATCACAACGTTCTTTAATTTTTCCGGAACT
Source organism: Acidimicrobiales bacterium (assembly GCA_030748555.1). GTDB lineage: Bacteria > Actinomycetota > Acidimicrobiia > Acidimicrobiales > MedAcidi-G1 > MedAcidi-G1. Next base: position 119,289 of record JASMLT010000001.1, on the reverse strand, counting down.
TCGATTACTTCCTCATAGTTGCCTAAACGGGGATTAACTGCACAAACAGGCTCACCGTTCCAAAAATTTTGTGCGACGCAGACAAAACAATTTATGCATGGACGAATTTTGTCTGGAGAATTATTGATTAGGTTATTAGGCAGTTCTGGATCAGCGAGTAGTTGTCTACCCATAGCAACGAAATCACAGTTATTTTCAGCGATTAACCTTTCTCCGTCTTCTGGCTCAATACGACCAACTGCTATCACTGGGATGCTTACAGCGGATTTAACAGTTTTGGCTAGTTCACTGTATTGACATTTCTCCCATGGCAAAGGTCCTTCAGTGAAGCCCACTCCGGTTCCAGAGGATGAAATTGCTGATACATGAATTGCATCTGCTCCAGCTTCTTCAGCTATCGCTGCTGTAGTTGAAGCTTCGTCTACAGTAATACCGTTTTCAATTCCATGTTCATGACCGTCTATTCTCACAATGATCGCGAAGTCAGTTCCACATTTATTTCGAATTTTTCTAACTATTTCGCTTAAAAGTCTTGCCCTTTTTTCTATCGGGCCGCCCCATTCATCTTCACGCCTATTCCACGCTCTTGAGAGAAAGGTTGAAATCAGGTAACCGTGAGCAGCATGGATTTCAATGCCGTCGAGATTTGCTTTTTTAATTCTTAGAGCTGCTTCAACAAATGCTTCGACTATCCCCTCCAATTCCTCTTCGGAAGCTTCTTTGAATGTGGGAAACTTCCCTCCGGTTAGAGTCGCCATTTTCATTAACTCTTCAGTTGTAGTGTTGTAAGTCATGCCCAAAGTGTCGAAAGAAGGAAGTGGGGTAGAGGGCACCAATACAGGTACGTCACGAGATATATCTAGACCGGATATTCTGCCGTGGTGACAAGCTTGAACGATCATACGGGCGCCATATTTGTGAACGCGTTCTGCAAGTTTTTCAAGTCCTGATATCACTGCATCACTTGAGAGAGAAGGTTGATGTTTAGATGTTGCCCCGTCGGGCCATTTAACCGCTGAGGTCTCAAGAATCAATAATCCTGCTCCACCTTTTGCCCTATCTTCATAATGTTGAAGTGTTCTATTACTGATTAAGCCATCTTCAGTGCAATTGTTTTGGTCCATTGCAGGCATGACAATTCGATTACGTAAAGTCAGAGGGCCTAAAGTGCCCTGGGACAGAAGTCTGGGAAATTCTTTCCTCATACTCAATTGTTGCTCATTTAGGGTGTTAAAACCACTGGCGGGTCACAAAATCAGGTTAAACGACCCATGGCTTTTGTGCGCCAAGCTTCAGTTGATTCAACTGCGTTAAATGTGAAGCAGTGTATTCCCGCAATATCCAACTCTTCCGCATCATTAGAAATCGGGATAATCAACTTGTTTGGGTTGTAACCGCGTGGGGAAAGAAGTTTAAATACTGATTTTCGATTCTTTTTCAGGTACCGACTTGAAATACCAACTCCCAAACGAAGAGAAATATTAATCAATTTCTTCATATCTACAGCTCCTGGGAGCCCAAGATGACAAGGAAGCGTTACCCCTACTTTCCTGCAATTTTTCAGCCAGTTTGAAATAGTATTTGCTTCAAAACACATTTGAGTTGCCATGTAGCCGTTTAGATTACTTTCAAGGATCATTTCTTGTTTTTTAATCAGAGACTCTGCCAATGCAGATTCAGGTATTGAAGGGTGCCCATCAGGATATGAGCCGATCCCAACAGTTTTGATAGACGGGTTGTTGTCTAAAAATGAGCGAAGCAACCCTGGGGCATCAGTGAAGGGTCCGCGCTGGTCAGCGTCTCCACCGATTATGAAAACTGTTTCTATCCCCAGAGCCTCAACGCGTTTAACAATACGAGTCACGTGCTCTTCGCTTTCAACCATTCGTGCAGCAAAATGAGGGATGGTTGTGTGTCCTTTGTCTAAAAAGTTTTCGCAAAGCTCAAGCGTTGCTTCAATATTTTTAGCGGGCGAACATGTTATGGAGATTGTAGAAGATTGAGGCAAGTACTCTCCTTGCTCATAAACATTTTTTAACGGTATTAACTCGTAGGTCATCTCATCTAAAAGTCTGAGTTGAGCGGATTTCATATTAACTGAGTCCTACGATTTCACCGTTTTCGTCAATGTCTATTCCAGCTGCTGCTGGAGTTTTGCCTAATCCAGGCATTGTTCGCATTTCGCCGCAGATTGGGTAAACAAAACCAGCCCCAATTGAAGCTCTTACTTCTCGCACAGGCAAACTCCAACCCGTGGGCGCACCTTTTAGCGATGCATCTGAAGAAACAGATAAGTGTGTTTTGGCTATACATACAGGAAGATCACTGAAACCATTTGCAGTGTAGGAGTCGATTTGTTTTGTAGCAGCAGCTGAAAATTCAACGCTCTCAGCGCCGTACACTTTAGTTGCGACAGTTTCGATTTTTTCTTTTATGTCCATTTCATCTGGATACAAGACTGAGAAATTGGTTTTTTCTTCAGTGGCCTCTGCTACGGCTTCTGCTAATTCGCTAGCACCTGCTCCACCTTCAGAAAAATGATTAGTTATCGCACATCTGGCTCCACACTCTTCAGCTATCTCCGCGATTGCTTCTAAGTCGGCATCATGATCGTCAGGAAAACGATTGATTGCGACAACTGGGCTTACTCCATGGATTCGAACATTTTCAATTTGCTTTCGCAGGTTTGCTCCACCTTCATGAACTTCGTCAGGGTTTTCGGCTAGTAAAGCATCAGGTAAAGGTTTTCCTGCCACTATTCGATGATTACCCGAGTGGGCCTTTAGTCCTCTTACTGTTGCGACCAGGACAGCTGCATCTGGGGCCATTCCTGAATAACGGCACTTTATGTTGAAGAAACGTTCTGCCCCCATATCTGCACCAAAGCCTGCTTCAGTTAAGAGAAAATCTCCGGTGTGTATTCCTATTTGATCAGCGATGATTGAGGAGTTGCCAGTAGCGATATTCCCAAACGGTCCGCAGTGCACAAGAGCAGGAGTTCCTTCAAGTGTTTGCATTAGATTTGGTTTTATTGCTTCTTTAAGGAGAACTGTCATCGCTCCTGCAACTTCGATATCATCAGCAGTAATTGGAGTCATTGCTTTGTCATACCCGACAACTATCCTTCCCATTCTTTCTCTCAGATCCGCTAGGGAGGTGCATAAAGCTAAAGCAGCCATCACTTCTGAAGCGGCTGTAATATCAAAACCGGTTTCACGCGGAACACCATCTAGGCGTCCACCCAGTCCAACTACTGCATTTCTTAAAGACCGGTCATTTATATCTATTACACGTCTCCAAGTTATGTTGTGGATATCAAGTCCAAGTTCGTTGCCGTGAAAAAGGTGGGAATCAAGCATGGCAGAACACATGTTGTGAGCTGCAGTGACTGCATGCATATCGCCTGTCAAATGCAAGTTAAATAGTTCCATAGGCACGACTTGTGCGTATCCTCCACCTGCAGCTCCGCCCTTAATACCAAAAGTGGGGCCAAGGGATGGTTGGCGTATAGCGATTGTCGCACGTTTTCCTATATGGGAAAAACCTTGCCCTAACCCAACAGTTGTTGTTGTTTTGCCTTCCCCTAGAGGTGTCGGAGTTATGGCGGTTACAACTACATATTTTGCCTTGGGTTTAGCTGCCATAGCGTCGATAGCGTCAAGTTTTATTTTCGCAGCACCTTCCCCATAGAGCTCTAAGGAGCTTTCAGGAATACCTGACTCCTTGGCTATATCTGTCAGTGGTTTTAGTTCTGCTTTGCGTGCGATTTCTAAATCTGAAGGAAAAGACATTTTTCACCTCGCTAGAATTTGGTTTTCCAGACTAATTATTTTAACGCATATACCACAAAGCGGGAAACATTCCCACAATGTGGGATATTATGCGAATTCGTCCGGTAATTCTTCTTTTCTTTTTGCTATGAAATCGAGCATGGCTTCATCGATTGCCTCATCAAGAGGCGGTGGTTCGTAGTCATTTAGCATTTTCTTCCAAATAGTGTTTGCTCTTTGGGCGGCATCCAAGCTTCCTTCTTCAGACCACTGTTCGTACGAATCATTGTTTGCGACTTCGGAGACAGCAAAAGCTGTTTCGAAGTTGTTCAGAGTGTGTGCAGAACCTAAGAAGTGTTGTCCAGGTCCTGTTTCTTTAATCGCGTCCAATGCTTGTCCATTTTCAGAAAGATCTACACCTTTCACGAAACTTGCCGCTAAACCACATTGATCTGCATCAATAATAAATTTCTCATAACCCATAGATAGTCCGCCTTCCAACCAGCCAGCTGAATGGAGCATGAAATTAACACCTCCTAAAATAGCTGGGATAAAGGTAGAGATACTTTCTGAAGCAGCTTGTGCATCAGGTACTTTTGAAGCGCAAAGATTTCCTCCAGAGCGAAAAGGCACACCTAGGCGACGCGCTAGTGCAGCCATTGTGTACAAGATAAGGGCGGGTTCCGGTGTGCCAAATGTTGGTGCACCCGTTTGCATCGACATCGACATTGCAAAAGATCCAAATACTGTAGGTGCGCCCGGGTTGACCAGCTGGATAAAGGTCATACCTGCCAGTGCTTCGGCAAGTGTCTGCGCAGCTACCCCAGCAACTGTCACAGGTGCCATAGCCCCTGCGACTATAAAGGGACTAATAACTGTTGCTTGATTTGAGCGGGCGTAAACCTCTGCTGCTCCGAGCATTGACGCATCCCAGCACATGGGTGAAGAAGCATTAATAAGGCTTGTCATCACCGTGTTTTCATTTAAGAATCCATCACCAAAAACCATTTCGGCCAAGGCAACAGAATCTTGAGCTCTTTCGGCTGCAGTAACTGAACCCATAAAAGGTTTATCACTGTACTTCAAATGTGAATAAACCATATCAAGGTGTCTTTTGCTGACAGGTATATCTACAGGTTCTACAACAGTTCCGCCTGAATGGTGAAGGTGTGGGCTCATATAAGCGAGTTTCACAAAATTTCTAAAATCTTCAATATTTGCATAACGCCGACCGTTATCAAGATCAAACACAAAAGGGGATCCGTAAGCAGGTACTAGCACAGTTGCGTCTCCTCCGATTTGAACGTTATTGGAGGGATTACGCGCATGTTGTATGTATGAAGGAGGTGCAGACTTGGTTACTATCTCCCTGCACATCCCTTTTGGGAATCGGACACGTTCCCCATCGATAGTTGCTCCAGCATTTTTTAACAATTCCAAAGAAGAGGGATAATCTCGAAAATCAATTCCCACCTCTTCAAGAATAATGTCAGCATTGTTTTCAATCATTTCAAGGCCGTCTTCTGACATGATTTCATAAGGTGGGATAGTGCGGATTAAATAAGGAGTTGAACTAGTTGTAGCTTCTTCTCGGGCGGCTCTTCGAGCTTCCCTTCCTCCTGTTCTTCTACGTGAAGGCTGATCAGTCATTTAATTTCTTTCTCTATTACGTCTATTTTTTCGCTTAGGTTTTATCGATTCGTTCTTTTTGGGTAGATCTACATATGAACTAAGGAACGGGTAGTCAGCAGTTTTGTGGGGTATAGCCATAGCTTCTACAAAGTGATCTTGAAAAGCAACTTCTGTAGCAATTTCAATTTTTTCAATGCCATTAACTAAAGTTTGAATTTCTTTCCGCGATGATTTAGAGAGTAGCGCCATGACAGCTCCAGAGCCTGCAGCATTACCAACTGAAGAAACTTTTTCTTTTTGACAGTCTGGTATCAAACCTAGAACAGTCGCCCTAGTGGTATCTATATGGCTACCAAAGGCTCCTGCTAGTTTTATTGAATCGATTTGATCAGTTTCCAAATAGTCCATTAATAGTCTCACACCCGCATAAAGAGCTGCTTTTGCTAGTTGGACTGCTCTCACGTCATTTTGAGTTACAGAGATAAGTTTCTCTTCGTCGGGAGACCTGTATAAGACATATGAGAAAGTTCTATCATCAGGTTCTATATATTCGGAAGGATTTGTTCCTTCGCCCCCTATAACACCATCTGTAGTCATTAATTTAGCTAAAAGTAACTCAGCAACCACTTCTATAATTCCTGAACCGCAAATTCCTGTGACTCCAGTTTTCTTTGTTGCATCCAAAAAACCCTCTTCATCTGACCAGAGATCTAAACCTATAACTTTGAAACGAGCTTTTCCGTTTTCGGGATTTATCCTTACTCGCTCTATAGCTCCTGGGGTAGCTCTCTGGCCGCTGCTTATTTGGGCACCTTCAAAAGCAGGTCCTGTGGGACTTGATGCTGCAAGTATTCTTCCTTTTCCAGCCAAAAGAATTTCTGCATTTGTGCCGACGTCCACTACTAAATTTATTCCATCTGCCTGTTGAGGCTTTGTTGCTAAGAGAACACCTGCTGTATCAGCTCCGACATGGCCGGCGATGCAAGGAAGCACATGAACTCTGGTTGCAGGATTAGCTTGAATCGACAAATTATCAGCAGTCGTATCTATCGCTTTGTCCTCGAATAAAGTAAATGGTGCAACACCTAAAGGAGTTGGGTCATAACCGAGGAATAAATGGTGCATGATCGGATTTCCAACCAAAGTGATCTCAAAGACATCTTCGCGATTTGTGTTTGAACTATCGCACAATTCACCAATAAGGTTATTGAGCGCCTCTTGAACCACTTCCGTAAGCTCATTTTCAGCACCTTTATTCATCATCACATAAGAAACTCTGCTCATCAGATCTTCACCGAAACGAATTTGTGGATTCATGACTCCTGCACTTGCTAGAACTTCACCTGATAAAAGGTCACATAAATGTCCAGCAATGGTTGTTGACCCAACGTCAATGGCGATTCCAAATATTTGGTCTTTAAAGCCTGGCCAAACTGCAACTAATGATTTTCCATCTCTAACTACTGCTGTATACGTACTGTTTGAAGCAGGAAGGTCATTTTCTCTGATTTCATTACTTAAGTTATATAGCCCCCATTGTTCTTGCAGAGAATGAATTAGTCGATCAAAAGAAGCGTCATCAATTTCATTTTCAATTTCCACAAAATGTAAAGAAACTAAAGGTTCAATAATAAGATCAGTCAGATCTACTGTTTTTCTAACAACCTGTTTATGTATATGACTATCTGGTGGAACATCTATTACTAGATCTCCAAGTATTTTGGCTGAGCAAGCGAGTCGTCTGTTTTTTCTAATTTTTTTCCGACCCTTGTAGTTGACCTCTATGTCACCTAGGTCACTGATGTTCTCTTCATGTGCATTTATTTTATGTTTTGCGAACTCCCCGAAAGCCGGCTCGATCTGGCAGCGACCACAAATACCGCGACCTCCACAAACTGAATCAAGATCAACTCCAAGTTTTCTGGCGGCTTCAAGAAGAGTTGAACCATTTTCAAAGTAGTCGCGGTGACCAGATGGAGTAAAAACTACAAGACTTTCTTCTTTGCTAGTTTCCATAAGTTCGGTTTTTCTTTTGGCCTTTGTTTAACTTCTTCTGCGTCCACTTCTTCTTGTTCTCGTTGATGCATCCGGATCTCGATGTGTTCCTATCCAGGCTGCACAATTTGCATCTTGTCCAGAAAGAACGTCTGCAGCTTGAATAGCGGTTCGTACTTCATCATGCAGAGGGTTCATGATTGCTGAAGTCATTCCATGAGAAATAGCCATAGCTAAGAAGGCTCCTGTGATCGCATGACGGTTAGGGAGACCAAAACTTACATTAGAAGCCCCACAAGTTGTATTTACACCGAGCTCTTCTCGTAGACGTCTTACTAAAGTAAAGACTTGGTTTCCTGCATCAGCCATAGCTCCTATAGGCATAACTAGAGGATCAACTACGACATCCTGCGCAGGGATTCCATGGTCGGCAGCTCTTTCTACAATTCGTTTCGCAACCATAAATCTAATTTCAGGGTCTTCAGAAATTCCTGTTTCATCATTAGAAATAGCTACTACAGCTGCTCCACTAGAAGCTACTAAAGGTAGAACTCTTTCAAGAACTTCTTCTTCGCCAGTTACTGAATTGATTAGCGGTTTGCCTTCATATACAGCTAAACCAGCTTCAAGTGCTTCAATAATTGATGAATCTATAGAAAGAGGAACGTCAGTAACTTTTTGAACGGTTTTTATCGCTTTAGCAAGTAGAGCAGGTTCATCAGCAAGAGGTATTCCAGCGTTTACATCAAGCATGTGTGCACCTGCTTCAACTTGTGAAATGGCATCTGCTTCAACTCGACTAAAGTCTTCGGCTTTCATCTCTTCTGCAAGAAGCTTCCGACCTGTCGGATTGATTCTTTCGCCAATCATTACAAAAGGTTGCCCAAAGCCTATAACTACCTCTTTCGAAGCTGAGCTGATTATCGTCTGAGTCATTTTTCTCCTTTAGGTAATGACTTTTTTGTCATTAGGTTCGACGCCACCCTGCTTTACAAGTTTTTCGAGTCTTTCAGCAGGGTAGTTGTCTTCTATTATTGAAGCTTCTTTTGCAACTGCTTCTGCCATGTCTCCTTCGCAGGCAAAAGTTTTTCTGTTCCATTGAGCAATATAGCTATCCGTATCAGTTAAACCTGCTACAACTGCTGCGCGATCAATAGCGTGTTGAAAACGTGCTTCCAGAAGTGCCTTCTCTCTCATGCGCCCTTTTTGAGCCGTTACTTGGGCTGGGATATCGCGCCAGTAAATAGTTATTAGTTTGGAAGACATTCAGTTCAACTATTTTCTGTACCAAAGCTGATTAGTTGAGGGTTTTTTTCGGTTTGGAGTAATGAAATAATTTCAGTATCTAAATCGCCATAACCATTTCTTTCAATTACAAGTTCCAAGCCTAATTTTTCTGCTGCTTCACGTGCTAAGTTTTCAAGTTTTGGATCGTTAGTTTGTGCCAAATAAACCACTTGTGTGTAATTGCCGAAGTATTCATCTAGAAGTTCTGGATGTGTGTCTAACCAAAGAGCCTTTACTACTAGACGTTCAAAATGTTTGACTAGGAAATCTGTTAAGTAGAAAGAGCCAATATTTTTTTCTTGAATGTCTGCGAAGTTGTCTTTCCCTGCGAAGAATTCATAACAGTGGGCTCCTGAAAGTCTTGTTAATCCATATTTTTCACAAATTTCATCTACTTTTCCACCTGTTCCACAGTCGGCATATCCAACGAAAATCTGATCGTAGCTAGTTGAAGTTCTTAAAATTCGTTCCTCTAGGGCATCAGGGATTTTCTCGGGTGAGTTGTGATATGAGGCAGGTAGACATTCAACATCTATATGTTCGAGATTGTTAACAGAAATAACTTCAGATAGCTCATGTGCGAGTGCTCCACAAGCGATAATTAGAGTTCTTATGTTGGTTGACATCTGTGGATCCAGGTCAATTAAGACTAAGCAGAGGCAGTTGCTCGACGTTCGGCAATTAATCTTTGAGCTGTATCAGCAGCTACTGCGGCATCACGACAATATGCATCAGCACCTATAGCATCACCGAATTCTTCATTTAGTGGAGCCCCACCAACAATTACAAGATATTCCTCTCTGAGACTCTTTTCTTCGAGAGTTTCAATAACGACTTTCATGTAGGGCATAGTGGTTGTTAAAAGAGCTGACATGCCAAGGATGTCTGGTTTGTGTTCATCCAGGGCACCGATGAATTCTTCCACATCGGTATTTATACCTAGATCTATCACTTCGAATCCAGCGCCTTCAAGCATCATCCCAACTAGATTCTTTCCGATATCGTGGATGTCACCTTTTACTGTTCCTATTACTACTTTCCCAATAGGTTCAGCGCCTGTCTCAGCTAAAAGAGGACGTAGAATAGCCATCCCTACTTTCATTGCATTTGCGGCTAAAAGAACTTCAGGTACAAATAAGATCCCGTCGCGGAAGTCTTCTCCGACAATTTTCATCCCAGCGACTAAGGCTTCATCAAGAACTTTCTTTGCATCCCAATCTCTTGATAATAGGATTTCGGTTCCCTCACCGATCTCTTCACCTAATCCGTCATAAAGATCATCGTGCATCTGCGCAACTAGATCATCGTCAGAAAGACTTGATAGGTCAATATCTTCAATCTCAGATACATCATTTTCTTCGCTCATTTGAACTCCGATCAATATTTAAAACAGATTTTCCAGTATGTGGGAAAGCTCTATTAGCTACAAATTTAACAAATACCGAAGCGTAGAACCATGTTTTGTCAATTTCTTCCCATATAGTGGGAAACGAATTTCGAATACTTCAGAAGGACATAGATGGCTAAAGTCCAGAGCATCGATAGGGCTTTTTTACTCCTTCAGGAGTTAGCAGAGAAATCTGGCGGAATAAGTGATTTATCGAGACGTTCGGGTTTACCGACCTCCACAGTAGCTCGTCTTCTATCAGCGCTTGAAGAGTCAGAAGTCATAGAGAGAATCGATGATGGTTATGAGTACAAACTCGGTCCAAGAATTCTTCAAATGGCATCTCAATCAAATAAAGGAGAGACTCTTTTAGCTATAGCTAGACCTCATATGGTTAGTTTGGTGGATCAACTATTTGAAAATACAGGTTTATCAATCTCGTCTGGATATGAAGTTCAGTATGTTGGTCAAGTCAATTGTGCCAACCCAGTTCAAATACGTGATTGGACTGGAACCCGTCTTCCTATGCACGTGGTTCCATCGGGTTTGGTGATTTTGGCACATTGGCCAAAAAAAGCTGTCCAGAGTTTCTTAGATCGAAAGCTTGATCGTTACACGCCTAATACTGTCGTAAATAGAGCTGAGATAATGGAACGTTTAGAGAAAATAAAGGAAGACGGATTTTGCTGGTGTTTAGAAGAATTTTCTGAGGGTATAAATTCTATTGCCTCGCCAATCTTTGCAGAAAATGGGAATGTAATGGGAGCACTCCATATTCATGGCCCGAGTTATCGTTTTCCTTCCGATTCAATGAAAAAAATTGTGTCAGATTTACTGGTTACGCAAGCAGAAAAAATGTGTAAAGAGTTGAGATACAAATAATAAATACTTGTTGCCGAATCGAATTTATTTCCAATTAATTAGGTAACATTTCTCGTTCGGATCATTAATTTTTTAGATTTGAAAAGTTGTTTCGACAGATTTTTCGAAATCGTTAGGGGTAAAAGTGAGTGATTTTCCTGAAAATGCAAAAGTATTAGTAATAGGGGCCGGAATAGTCGGTAATTGTTTAGTAGGGCATTTATCTGATTTAGGTTGGACTGATATTGTCCAGATAGACAAGGGTCCTTTGCCAAATCCTGGTGGTTCAACAGGCCATGCATCAAATTTCATTTTTCCAGTCGATCACAACAAAGAAATGGCTTTCTTGACAGCAGAATCACAACAACAATATGGAGACCTTGGCTTACAAAATGTCCCCGGAGGAATTGAAGTAGCACGCGATGAAGTACGTCTAGAGGAATTCAGACGAAGAATGACTTCAGCTAAAGCTTGGGGTATTGAATCTGAGTTGTTGACACCCGAGCAAATAAAAGAATTGGTTCCATTCATCAACGAGGAAGTAATTATCGGAGGATTTTACACCCCTGGAGTTTCTGTCGTTGATTCGTTGGAAACAGGAACTCAAATGAGACTAAGGGCTCAAGAAGCTGGCAACCTCGAGGTCTTTGCAAATACCGAAGTTTTGGATATAGAAACAACCGAAGATGAGATCGGAATACAAAAGGTAAATGCCGTAGTTACCACTAAAGGTAGAATAGAGACTGAGTATGTAGTCATTGCATGCGGAGTTTGGTCAGATCGTGTAGCGAATATGGCAGGAGCGACAATTCCCTTAACCCCTGCAGTCCATCAAATGGCTGATGTTGGACCAATTGATGTACTAGCAGAAACTAATAATGAAATTGGTTATCCAATTGTGCGAGATATGGACACATTCTGTTACGAGCGCCAATCAGCAGGTTCAATGGAAGTCGGTTCATACGCCCACAGGCCAATACTCCATCACCCTGATTCAATACCGTCCAATGAAGAGGCAGCTTTGTCACCAACGGAACTACCACTTAGCCAAGAAGACTTTGACCCTCAGATGGAACAAGCAATTGAATTAATGGACATGCTGGGTGATGCAGAAATTAAATATGCAATTGACGGTCTTCTGTCGCTAACCCCCGACGCTATGCCAGTACTAGGGGAAACAGTTGAAGTGGAGAACTTGTGGTCAGCAGCAGCAGTTTGGGTTAAAGAAGGACCTGGAATAGCTCAACTTGTTGCAGAGTGGATGACATACGGATATCCCCATCTTACGGACCCCCACGGTTCTGACATAGCCCGCTTATATCCCGAAGAACGAGATTATGAACATATCTGTGCTCGCGCCTCTGAGCACTTCAACAAAACTTACGGGATTGTTCATCCAAGCGAACAATGGGAAAGCAACAGAGGAAAAGCTAAAAGCCCGTTTTACTCGCGAGAAGAAGAATTGGGAGCGGTTTTTTATGAGGCTCGTATTTGGGAGCGCCCCCAGTGGTATGAACACAATGCACCATTAGTTGAGAAATATGGAATCGAAGAACGGGATACAGAGTGGGATAGTAGATGGTGGTCTCCCATAATTAACGCAGAACATTTAGCACTTCGAGAAAATGTCGGAATGGTTGATCTGAGCGCATTTCAAATCTTTGACATTACAGGACCAGGTGCGATTGAATATGCCGAATATCTAGCAGTTAATAAAGTCGATGTTCCAGTAGGTAAGGCTGTGTACACACCTTGGCTCACACAAAATGGTGGCTTTCATTCAGACCTAACGATGATGCGCCTAGGGGAAGATCATGTACGTGTTGTCACCGGTGCTTTTGATGGAGGACGAGATTCTTTTTGGATGCGTAAGCACATGCCCAGAGATGGTTCAGTAACTGTTACTGACAAGACCAGAGACATATGCACAATCGGACTATGGGGTCCCAGAGCACCTGAAGTTTTACAACAATTGACAGACGCGGATTTAACCCAAGACGGTTCTCCATATGGCCATGTAATTGATGCAGAGGTGTCGGGAGTTGATTGCAGTCTTTTCCGAATTTCATATGTTGGGGATACAGGCTGGGAAATCTATACATCTTGGGAAGCTGGACCTGCTTTATGGGATGCACTTTGGGAAACAGGTCAGGAATATGGGATAGTTCCAGTTGGAATTGGAGTTTATGGCCTTACAGGAAGAATGGAAAAGAGTTACAGGTTAATGGGTGCAGAACTTGAATCTGAATACAACCCAGTTGAAGCTGGTTTAGCAAGACCAAAAGTAAAAGCAGCTGATTTCATTGGAAAAGATGCCTACTTGAAGATGCGTGATGAAGATCCTGTTGCAGTTCTTTGCACTCTCACAGTTGAGAATCTAGCTGACTCTCAAGGGCGGAAGCGTTACATGCAAGGTGGCAATGAGCCAATTTTAACTCTTGACAATGACCGGATTGTTGATTCAAAAGGTCGAGTATCGAGAGTTACAACAGCTGGGAATGCTCCATCAGTAGGGAAATATGTTTTGATGTCTTATCTTCCTCCCGAATATGCAGTGGAAGGAACAAAACTTCAAGTTATGTATATGAACGAGATTTTTCCTGTGGAAGTTGCGGTCGCGGGGCCTGGTGGAATATTCGATCCTGATGATTCAAGGATGAAAGGCTGATTTGAATTGAAAATTCTTGTTTGTGTTAAACGAGTACCTGCACCAGGAGCAAGAATAAACGTTACTGAAGATGGTTTCGAAGTGGATTCTACACATCTGGGATTTACAACAAGTCCTCATGAAGAGTGCGCAGTCGAAGAGGCAGTCCAACTAGTAGAAAGCCATGGCGGGGAAGTTACCGCAATCACATTGGGTCCCGAAGCTGCTGAAGAACAGCTGAGGTACGCTGCAAGTGTTGGAGTTAATAATTTGATTCTCTTACCAATAGGTGAACCAGATTGGGATCCACAGAAAACAGCTGATGCTTTGACTAAAGCAATTACTGAAATCGAATCTTCCGAAGGCGTATTTGACTTAATTTTATTTGGAAATGAATCAGCAGATTCTGGAGGATTTCAAGTAGGAATACGTGTGTCACATCAGTTGGGAAGACCAATCGTAAATGGGATTAAGAATGTTGAAATAACTGATAATGAAGTAGAAGCTCAGAGAGAGATTGATGGCGGGTTTGAAGTTTATAAATTGCCACTACCGGCAGCGCTAGGAGTAAAAGAAGGAATAAATTTACCTCGTTATCCAACCATGAAGGGTCGGTTGGCCTCAAAGAAAGCAGAACTTAAAACACTTGAACTTTCAGCTGAAGATGGAGGTCAGAAAAGAAATAAACTTCATCGCCCTGAAGAGCAAGTTAGCGAAACTGTTATTTTAGGTAACGGACCTGAAGCAGCACCAGCAATAGTCGATCTTCTGGAAGAGTTGGGAGTGTTACAGTGACACTTTTAGTGCTTTGCGACCATGATCGTGGCGTTGTTTCAGATTCAGCATTTGAGGCTTTAACTTTTGCAAGATCCATTGCCAATAGTGAAAATATTTCCCTGCAAGCAGTTCTTATTGGGCAAGGATCTGAACAAGCGGCAGAGTCGGTTATTTCTTTTGGTGTCGAGATTGTAAACGTAGCTTCCCATGAATGTTTAACTGATTATGGACCAGAGGTGTGGGGTGAGACGTTAACGCAGATAGCTAATGAAACTTCAGCAAAAATTATTGTTTCATGTGGCACTGATCGCGGTAACGAAGTTTTAGCCCATGTTGCCGCCCGTTTAGAGATGCCTTTCTTGGCTAATTGTCGAAAGATTCAAATAGAGAATGATTCATCAACGGCAACAAGAATCCAATGGGGTGGTTCACTACTCGAAGACGTAACATCAAACGCAGAAGTGCAAATATTTTCTGTTGAACACCATTCGACTGAAGCCGAGGCTGGGGCTTCTTCGGGGAATGGAAGTATTGTCGAGTTCAAACCTGAATTAGATTCTTCGTTGACGAGGACACTTGTTGTTGATCGAGTTGTCCGTACGCATGGCATTACTTTGACTACCGCACCAGTAGTAGTAGGTGGAGGGCGAGGTGTCGGATCCGCAGAAGCGTTCGCTCCACTTGAAGAACTCGCAGAAGAAATTGGCGGAGTAGTGGGATGTTCGCGTGCAGTAACCAATAACGGTTGGAGACCACACAGCGATCAGGTAGGTCAGACCGGAAATCGAATTTCACCAGAAATTTATATTGCCAGTGGTATTTCAGGAGCAATTCAACATTGGGTAGGTGCAATGGCAGCGAAAAATATCCTCGCAATAAACACCGACCCTGAAGCAAATATGGTTACTAAAGCCGGTTATGCGGTTTTAGGTGATCTTCATGAAGTCATACCTGCTATTACAGCTGAAGTCCGTAGTCGGCGAAACGCCTAACTTACCAAACTTTTATTGAGTATTTTTTTCTCTGTTGAGATCTCTAACGAATACGCCAGATCTCGGTTTGGGCATCAGGTATGAAGACTTAGGTGGCATTAATTCTCCTGCTTCTGCTACATCCATCAGGTCTTTGATGTTCAATGGGTGCATTACAAATCCAGCCCATGAATCCTTATCGCAACGCTCTTTAACTACGTTTACACCGAGAGGTCCTGGCACATAGTCAATTAATTCATGGGTTCCAGGATCCACAACTCCAAAAATTTGGGAGAGTATGTGTTCCTGTAATCTCGCAACATCAAGTTGATCAACCAAATTGATGCCGTTAGATTTCGGGAGGATCATTCGGTGGCTTTGACCATCTAAATAGAGTCCAACTTCCCCAATTCGCTTAGGTGCAGTTTCGTCGGACTTCTCTATTTCACACACTGAACTAATAGCCTTTAACAGATCCTTACTACTTCTGCCTTCGGGGTCACCTACTCTGCGATGAAAGGGTAGGACCAACATCTCATCGTCGGGGAATAGAACCGCGAGCGTAGATGCCAGAGGTTCATAATTTCTGTTTGACTTTTTGAGAGCTTCCTCAGCGGCAGCCATCCGATGGTGTCCATCAGTTATATACAAGGTTTTATTGCTTACAAGTTCTGATAGCTCTTTCGCTGTTTCCCCAACAACTTTCCAGATAGTTTGTTTCATTTCGCCATCCTCAGTCATCAGAACCGGCTCATTTAAAGTGCAATTACTTATAGCTTTATCTAGTTGTTCATCATTTTTATATGTTAAAGAAATCGGACTTGATGAGGCTCCAACTGCTACAAGATGACGTGACATCAGATCAGAACGTTCAGGTCTCACTTCTTCATGCTTAAGAATTTGAACACTTTCAGTGTCTTCAACTGGCACTAAACCTACGATCCCTGTTTGTGAATGGATGCTCCCATTGTGGGGGATATCGATTCTGTAAATGAAAAGAGAAGGCTCATCAAAAGACTGATACACGTCAGCTTGGTAAAGATTGTCCATTGCCTCTTTACACTCATTCAAGAGTCCTTCCACATCGTTGCGTCGTTCAACTGGTAGATCTTCTAATGATCTGGTGATGTTAAGAAAACTCAATTGATTTTCAGAAGTGATAACTTGTCTTTGTTCAGGAGTATAAGAATCGTACGGTCCGGTAGTTACTTTTTCCACCCACTCAGGTTTGATAACAAGACCTTGGAATCCTTTTAATCTAGGCATAGTTAGCGGTTACTTAATTGAACATGAATGATGTGATCTATTTCTCTCAGCTGTGTAAGAGCATTTTCTGAAACGTCACCTGAAACGTCAATAATTGCTAGTGCGGCTTTCGAACCTTCGAAAATCTTGTTTTCCATTGTTTCTACGTTTAATTCTTCTTTTCTCAGGATTGCGAACACTTCAGCTAAAACTCCGACCTTGTCATAATGCCGAATCGTCAGTGTTGAACTTCCCACACGTTCTTTAGCTATGTTCACACAGTTGATTACATTCCCTTCGCGAAATGCGTCTATGACCCGAATTGTTTCCTCTACTGTTGCATTTTGCGCTTGTTGTGTAGAGGCGCCTATGTGATGAGTTCCCACAACGTTTGGATGTTGAGCCAGTTCAGACGAGAAGTCTCCAGTGCCGGTGGTAGGTTCATCGCAAAAAACGTCCAACCCTGCTCTGATATTTTTCTCATTTATGGATGCGATTAGGGCAGCCTCATCAACAATCTCTCCACGACTTGTATTAATTAGGATTGAATTGGGTTTCATCAGTTTCAAGAAGCTTTCGTTGACGAAATTTTTTGTTTCGGGTTCACCTGGAAGATGTATTGAGACCACATCAGATTCACTAATTAATTCTTCAAGCGTCTCGACGAGTTTTATGCCATTTGAGCGTATTCTCGACTCTGTCTCAGGCTTTCGTTGAGCTTTTTTAGCAAGCACTGTTATTCCGAAAGAACGAGCTCTTTCGGCTACTGCTAAACCAATTTCACCTAGACCCACAATGCCAAGAGTTTTGCCGAATAGTCCTTCGGCATCACTGTAGATTTTTTTGTTCCATTTGCTTTCCCTCAGGTCAGCTGTAGCAGATGGGATATGGCGATCGATTGAAATGATAAGACCCATAGTCAGTTCTGCTACTGCGATCGAGTTTGTTCCAGGCACATTGCATACGTAAATCCCTGAATCGGCTGCCCCTTGACAGTCGATTGTGTTAATTCCAGCACCTGAACGGACAACAAGCCCTAAGCAGTCAGACTTATCAAAAACTTCGGATATCACTTTCGTGCTTCTGACTACAAGAATCTCAACGCCGGAGATCCGCTCTGGAATTTGTTCAGCTGTCAGGTCAGGTTCAACAACGCATTCATAACCCTTTTGACGAAGGACTTCAATTTTGTCCTCTGGAAGTGCATCAGCTATAAGAATTTTCATTTTTCCTCCTCAGTGCGCTACAACCGGTAATAAAACGGGAAGCAGGGACCCTCGGGATCAATACCAGTCTAGTCGGTATCTAGGGTTTTTTGAATTAGTTTTTTATCGACTGCGTGGGAGGCCAAGATGCCTTTCAGCGATGTTGTTTCGGTTGATTTCACTCGTTCCTCCATAGATCGTTGTAACCGGGGCATGACGAGCGTCATAGTCGATCCACCCAGATGCCGCTGCATCTTCTGCACCGAAACTTAAAAGCCCTTCGGCTCCTGCCATTTGTTGGAACCAACCGACCACTTTTTGGTATTCCTCAGAGGCATATATTTTTGCCATGGAGCCCTCAACTCCCGGCATTCCTCCGGTTGCAGCTATCCATGCAGCTCTTAGAGTTAACAGTTGGCCCACCTGGTTGATTATGGCTGTGCGGGCTATTCGTTCTCTCATGAGAGTGTTATTGATCATTAAGCTTTCGTTTTTAGATGGTGTGGTTTCAGCCCAGTTGAGTACATGTTTTAGAAGAGGAACTGCAGGGTTTGTTCCTCCCATAACGCCTCGTTCCAAGGCCAAAGCAATTCCCATTACTGACCATCCATCGTCTACTTCACCCAAACGCCATTGGTCTTCCACTTCTACATTGTCGTAAAAAGTCGCATTGGTTCTTTCTGAAGCCATAGTTGGGACAGGTTGAATTTCAATTCCTGGAGTAGCCATAGGAACCATAAACATTGTCATCCCTTTATGTTTTGGCACCTCAGAATTAGTGCGAGTCAATAAAAGAACCCAGTCTGACTCGTGGGCCATAGTTGTCCACATCTTTTGTCCGTTTATGATCCACTTATCTCCGACTTTCTCAGCTTTCGTGGTGATTGAAGCAACGTCTGAACCGTAATCTGGTTCGCTGTAACCGAGGCAACAATTATGTTTCCCAGTAAGTAACTTTTTAAGAATTTCTTCATGGTGGAATTCTGTTCCAACGGCATTGATGATCCCAGCAACCAGCATGGTTACTGCTAGACCGTCATACGGTGCACCAGCTTTTTCGAGTTCATTGAACAGGAGGTACAACTCCACTGGGTCGCGATCCCCGTAACCTGGCACCGCTCCTGCCAGTAAACCTTCTGAAGCTAGGGCCTCGTTAAAACTTTTGTCATTGAATGTCCCTGTTTTATGCATGTTTGAAATTATTTCTGAAGTGAGATTGTTTTCAATGAATTTTTTAACCTGCGATCGGAAATCAATTGCTTTTTCAGAGAGTTCGAAGTCCATTATTCAGTCCTCGCTATCTTTTAGAAGAAGGTCAGCGAGATGAAGGCATTCCTCTGAAGGGCTGTTAAGAATTTGAGACCAGGCTCTGGCTCTGCGGTAAAAAAGCTGTATGTCGTATTCTTCTGAGAAACCGTAACCTCCGTGGTAATGAAGACCTCGATCTGTCGCCTGTAATGAGGTTTCCCCTGCAAAAACCAGTGACATAGATGCGAGGGTCGCAAAATCAGAAATTTCATTATCAGTCAATTTAATTTCTCCGGACATTTCCCTGTCTCCTGACCATGCTGCTTTGTTTACGAGTAGGCGAGCTCCATCACATAAGCCTGGTAAATCTGCCAGTCCGTGCTGAACCGATTGAAAACTGCCAATTGGTTTTCCAAATTGGTGACGATCTTTCACGTAGTCAACGGTCATTTCGATTGAACTACGAGTTATGCCAACTAGAAACGCTGAAATCAGAGTTTTCCACTCGTTCAAGGCTCTATCAAAAATCTCAGTGGCTTCTGTTCCTTCTGCAATTACATTCGCATTTTTTATTTCACGGTGGGCGATTGGAAGGTCACCATGATTTGGTAAGGATTCGTTAGGCGGGTCTTCGGTAATGAGCAGCAGCTTGTCTTCATTTAGAGCTATTAATCTGTTCGCTATGGCACCTGTTGGCACTGATTTAGCCACACCGTTTTCTACCGGTCTTACTACCAGACCAGCTACAAGAGTTCCAGTCAAAACTTCTTCTTCTAGTAAGTCCAGCTTCTCCAAAACTCTCGAAGCCACCACATGATCAACAATAGGAAGAGGCGCAATTTGAGATCCGGCCTCCTCAGCAACAATTACAAGGTCAGACAATGAAGCACCTCCACCTGCGGGCGGTGAAACACCCATTCCAGGTGCTCCGGTTTCTGATATGCGCTTCCATGCTTTTACATCAAAGCCTAAAGGCATCGAATTCCTGGCACTTTCAGGTCCGGTTTGTTCGACAAAGAAACTAGAGAAAACGTCCTTGATAGCTTCTTGGTCTGCACTCATTCCTAGATCCATAAATAAATCTTATCTAGGCTCCGTTAGTGGAATTGCATGGGGAGTAGATAGTGTCCGCTTATGGAACAAAAAATAAAAAGCTCAGAGGGTATTGACGTAGACCAGATTGGCTCTCAGGTAACAATTACGATTAATCGACCCGATGTAATGAATGCCATGACGACTCAAATGTTCGCAGATTTTGGAAGAATTTGTAGGGAAATATCCAAAAGCGAAAGCGTGAGAGTTGTTGTAATAACCGGAGCCGGGGGCAATTTTTGTTCGGGAGCTGACGTTGGCGGACAAGGAAGTCAAGCAAACTCTGGAAAAAAACATGTACATATAAAGAATATGAGGCAGATCAGTGAGTCAGTTCTCGCCCTAAATGAAATCCCGCATCCTGTGGTCGCAAAAATAAGAGGTGTAGCAGCAGGGGCTGGGATGAATCTAGCATTAGGTTGCGATATTCTCATTGCTTCGGAGACAGCTAGATTTTCAGAGATTTTTGCACGTAGAGGATTATCTATTGATTTCGGTGGATCCTGGCTATTGCCGAGACAAATAGGTTTACATCGGGCTAAGGAATTGGTTTTGCTGGCTGATGTAATAGATTCTGCAGAGGCTGACCGCATCGGCTTAGTGAATCGAATAGTTGCAGAGGAAGAACTCGACAGCACTGTTCAAGATTTTGCTGATCGTTTGGCTTCGGGACCACCAATTGCGCTTTCGATGAGTAAAAAACTGTTAAATGCTGGAATCACCTCCTCTTTAAGCCAATCCCTCGAAGCTGAAGCTCAAGCGCAATCGGTTAACTTCGAGACAGAAGACATTAAAGAAGCCGCTTTAGCGTGGATAGAAAAACGTTCTGCAGAATTTAAAGGTTTCTGAATCCAGACTTCAGATTGTGTTCGGAGGAAAACCCGGACCTTCGCGATCTCGACCTGACATGTCAGCATTCAGTCTTGCTTTTTCCATCAGAGTCTTCACTACGTCGTCAAGTTCTGATGGTTCATCCCCCTGAGTTTCGCTTGGACCAAGATGCCATCCTTCAGCAATACCAAGTTTGTCGCCACGGATGTCAAACACGCGACCGGTCACATTTTGTGCTTGTTCACTGCAAAGCCAAGTTGCGATTAGAGCAATCCATCTAGGCGACATTGATTCACGAATTTCATCGCTAACTCCGTCAGTTCCCCCCATCAAGGGTTCGGTAAGACGGGAGATTGCTGTTGGAGCTAAGCAATTAACTGTCACTCCGTACTTAAAAAGTTCTTGTGCAGCAATAACACTAAAGGCAGCGATTCCAGCTTTTGCAGCACCATAGTTAGTTTGACCGACGTTTCCGTAAATACCCGAAGGCGATGAGGTGTTAATCACACGTCCAAAAGTTTCACCACCTGCTTTAACAGTTTCTCTCCAAAAAACCGAAGCGTGGTGAGTCGGAGCAAAAGTTCCTTTTAAGTGAACATTTATGACTGAATCCCAGTCGTCTTCAGACATTGAAAACAGCATTCGGTCTCTGAGGATCCCAGCGTTGTTTATAAGTATGTCTATTCGACCCCATTTATCAATCGCTTCTTGTACCATCGCTCCCGCAGCATCAAAATCGGCAACATTGCACCCATTGACTATCGCTTCACCACCCATGTCTACAATCTCATTTACTACTTCTTGAGCCGGACTGAGATCTGCACCGTGCCCCGATTCATCTCCTCCGAGGTCATTGACCACTACTTTGGCACCTTCGCTGGCAAGCATAAGTGCATGCTCGCGTCCTATCCCTCTTCCAGCACCGGTGACAATTGCTACTCGATTTTCACAAGATTTATTCATTACTGACCTCCATTTAGTATTTCTATTTGCTGACGATACAACCCATTATGAAAAATTCATTTAAGAATCTAAAGTCTCTCAAATTTTTCGAGATCCAGAGTCCACGCGGAAAGATTTTCGTAACCATTTTCAGTGATTAATACCTGGTCTTCTAATTTCACTCCTTGACCACCCGAGCGTGATCCAACATAGGCTTCAACGGTGAGCACCATTCCTGGCATCAGAACTCCGTCGTACCCGGATTCCTCCCAAGCACCTGGGAAAACAATGTCTGGATACTCATCACACTGGCCCACCCCGTGAAATAGGCATGAATAATGGCGGTAATCTTCAACTGGAGGAGTCCACGAGTTATGGGTTAGCTCATAGAAGGTAGTTCCAGGAGTCAGCAACTCCATGTTTTTGTGCATCTGTTCGATAGCCAATGAGTGAACTTCTCTTTGCTGTTTGTTTGGTTTAGCGTCTCCACAGATCCAAGTCCTTGAGATATCTGTCATCATTGAGTACGGGCCAACAAAGTCCGTGTCGAAGGCCACAAGATCGCCTTCGTTGATGACATTACTACTTGACTCTTGGAACCAAGGGTTAGTTCTTTCCCCTGCTGAAAGAAGCCTGCACTCCATCCATTCCCCATGTCGAGAAAGCATTTCTGACCACATGACAGCCCAGAGTTGATTTTCGGTCATACCTGGTTTCATTGCTTCAAATGTCTTCTGACAGGCAACTCGAGTCGTTTCCACAGAACATCTCATGGCAGTGATTTCATCATGTGATTTGATCATTCGAGCTGATTCCATGATCTCAGTGCCTTCGACCAAATCTAAACCTGCCTGTTGAAGAGCCTGGTTCCCTGCAATTGTGGTTACGTCAACTGCTAAACGACGGTTTCCACCACCATGAGTTTTAATCAGATCAGCTATTTCTGAAGCAAATTTTTGCGCCTGTTCTTCAACTCGGTCTCCTGCGACGAAATAGAAGAAAGTTGTTGCAGGTCTGACTTCATCAACTAGATGGTTGTGAGCTGATAAAAATTCACAGTTCGGGTAATCAAATTGAATAAGCGGACCGTCTGTCGCCAAGAAAACATATCTAGAAGGGTTATGGGTGATCCACAACTGCATGTTTGGTGAATAAGTCGCGTACATCTGGTTCATCGGGTCAAAAAGTAAAATTCCTGCCAGGTCAGCTTTTTCGAGTTCAGAGCGGATTCTTTTCACCCTGTATTCCATCATTGCTTTCTGATCGGGCAACGAAAGTTTTGCTTCAGCCCATTCACTTAGTGCAGGTTCACCAGGGCCAAGTACCATTCTGTGCCCTGTGGTTGAAGCCTTACGTATAAGTGGATCGTTGGGGTCTTCAGAAATTTTGTTATGTGCTCCCATGTAATCTAATTTCCTCAGCTACGCATCCGCGACCCTTTAGGATCGAATAGTGGTTCATTTATCCGTTTTGCTTCACGGAGTGTTCCCAATACTTCTATTTCAAATCCTTCATTCACATCTGAAAGCTCTGAAGGAAGGTAACCGAGCGCACATGATGCTTTCGACCAATGTGCATACCCTCCGGAGGTGGCCCAACCCACAACTTTTCCGTCATGCCAAATGGGTTCATCACCGAGCACATCAGAGTTGTCGGTATCAACGACGAAAGCGCTGAGTTTTCTCTTTGGTCCTGATTCCAATACCTCTGCAAGTGACTCTTTGCCTACAAAGTTCCCTTTATCGAATTTTACGAAATTGTCCAGTCCAGCTTCTAGAGGATCGTAAATAGGCCTGTATTCAGTGGCCCAAGAACCAAAGTTTTTATCAAACCGCATACTGTCCAACGCGCGTAGTCCAAAAAGACTCATATCGAATTCTTTTCCAACATCAGTCAGAAGGTCATAAAGTTGTGATTGAAGTGACGACGGGACCCATATTTCGTAACCAAGGTCGCCTGTAAAAGTTATTCTTCCTACTAGAGAGGGGATCATTCCGATTGCCATATTTTTAATGTCTAAGAATCTGAAGCTTTCAGATGATACGTCTTCGTTTGCTATGGAACTTAGAATGTCTCTGGAAGAAGGACCTGCAATCGACAAGCCAGTCATATCATTACCTATTGGCTTATAACGAATGTTTGGGTCATTGTCGATATATTCAAGAAACCACCTCTGGTGGTAGCCCTCAGCAATTCCTGAACCAAACAAAATGAATTTTTCTTCTTCTGTAATCTGATCAGTAAGTGATGCCACAGTGAAGTCTCCTATAAGTTTCCCTGCCTTGTTTAACATCGGGGCTAGGGCTATCCGACCATTTTCAGGAATTCTGTTGGTTAGTAGTTTTTCTAAAAACTCCCTTGCACCAGTTCCACTAAATTCATGTTTTGCAAAACCTGTTATTTCCATAAGCCCGACATTTTCGCGCACTCCTCTCACTTCTTCAGCTACCACGGGGAAAGCATTAGATCGTTTGAAGGTGACTTCTTCTATAGGTTCTTTTCCAATTTTTTGAAACCAGAGAGGGTATTCAAGTCCGTACGCGGCGCCCCACACGGCATTTGCATCAGTTAGTTTGTTGAAGATTGGTGAAGTATGAAGTGGTCTACCTGCAGGCAGTTCTTCATTAGGGAAACTTATCTTGAAGCGTCTGGTGTAGTTCTCGATTACTTTTGTCAACGTATAGTCGGGAGTCGTCCAATCGCCAAAACGTGAAACATCCATTCCCCAAACATCAAAACCCGGATCACCAGTAGTAATCCAATTCGCCATAGCCAGTCCGACGCCTCCACCTTGGCTGAGCCCAGCCATTACGCCACAAGCAACCCAGTGACCCCTTTGTCCCCTTATGGGGCCAATTAAAGGATTGCCGTCAGGAGCGAATGTAAATGGTCCATTAATTACTTGTTTAATACCGGCATCTGCATAAATGGGGAAATGCGAAAACCCTACTTCGAGGGAAGGGGTGAGTCTTTCCAGGTCAGGGGTGAGAAGTTGGGCACCAAAATCCCAAGGGGTCGATTTAGTTTGCCAAGGCACGCATGCTTGTTCGTAGGTTCCAAGCAGAAGGCTTTTACCCTCGGCTCTTAAGTAAATTTCTCCGCTGAAGTCAATGACTCCTCGACCGTGGCCATCATTTTCTTCAAGCCACGGTTCAATTTCAGGTAATTCTTCAGTGAGAAAGTACATGTGTTCCATTGCTTGAACCGGAAGTTCAATGCCACACATCCGACCAACTTCTCTAGCCCACAATCCTCCAGCGTTTACAAAATTTTCACAATTTATTATTCCCTTGTCTGTTAAAAGGTCCCAAGTGCCGTCAGGTTGTTGAGATATTTCTTCTACCCATGTATTTCTTTCAATTTCAGCCCCTAAAGACCTTGCTGCAGAAGCGTAAGCGTTTGTGACACCTGAAGGGTCGACGTGCCCACCGACTGGATCCCAAAGAGCACCTACAAAATATTGTTCTTCTAGAAAAGGGACAAGATTTTTTGCTTCTGAAGTTGAAATTATTTCTGTTTCCATGCCCATATACCTACCGCGGGCATGAGCCATTTTCAGCCAATCCAATCTGTCTTCATTATCTGCCAACATCAATTCGCCAGTCAGATGTATTCCACAATCGACTCCAGTTAATTCTTCAAGTTCTTCATAGAGCTTTATTGTGTACCTTTGAAGTGCGGCGACGTTCGGATCTCCATTCAGAGTGTGCATGCCTCCGGCTGCGTGCCAGGTTGAGCCTGCTGTAAGTTCTTTTCTCTCCAGAAGTACTACGTCAGTGCAACCGGCCTTGGTTAAGTGATACAGCACGCTACAACCGACAACGCCTCCACCTATAACTACTACTTCAGCTTTTTCTTTCATGTTCCCCTCCTAATAGTCAGTTGGGACGCCACCTTCAGCAACTCTTCTATCAAGATATTCATCTAATTCGGTACGGATATCTTCTTCCATGGGTGGTTCTTCATGTGAGTCAATTAGTTGTTTTGCTAGTTTTTCAGCCCGTTGGTGGGCTTCTTGACGACCGGACTCGTCCCATGATTCATAATTTCTCCAGTCTGAGACCATTGGACGAAAATGCTCGGTTTTGTAACGTTCTTGAGTGTGTTCTGAACCGAAGAAGTGACCCCCTGGACCTACCTCTGCGATTGCTTCCACGGCTAGGGTAGCGTCGTCGACAGTGACTGGTTCCAACATGGAGTTAACCATGTTTAGAACATCTGCATCTATAACCATTTTTTCATACGAAGCGAGGAGACCACCTTCGAGCCAGCCGGCTCCGTGGAGCAGAAGGTTCACACCACCCATAATGGCACCCCATATTGAAATGACACTCTCATACATTGACTGAGCATCGACACTGTTTGCTGCGTTCACATTGGATGAACGGTAAGGAAGCCCGTAACGTCTGGCTAGTTGACCTCCAACAAGGCAGGCTTTCCAGTATTCAGGTGTCCCAAATGCAGGCGCTCCGGATTGCATATCGACATTGGAAGTGAAACCCCCATAGATCACAGGCGCTCCTGGGTTAACTAGTTGTGTATAGGCGATTCCCGCTAGAGCTTCAGCATTTTGTAAAACCAGTGCTCCTGCAACAGTCACTGGAGCCATAGCTCCTGCCAATGTGAAAGGGGTTATGCAAATAACTTGATTTCGCGCAGACATTTCTTGAATCCCATGAAGCATTACGGTGTCATATCGCAAAGGTGTGCTCGCATTGATTACAGAAAAAATTGAAGGTTCTGAGTTGAAAGTTTCCTGGTTCACACCTCTGGCTATCCGAGTAATTTCCATTCCATCAATATTTCTTTGCCTTCCGAGGCTGTACACAAAGGGGGGCTTGTCAGAAAGAGTCACAGCGTCATGTGTTGCATATAAATGTCTAACCGAAGCGTGTATGTCAGTTGGTTCCACTGGGTAGCCAGCAGTTGTGTGGAGGCAGTTGAGCATTTGAGTCAATTTGATCAGATTACGAAAATCCTCTCTATTGCCGTCACGTCTATCACGTCCCAACCCGGTTACAAAAGGAGGGCTAGCCACTGCAGTATAAGTAATCCATTTACCACCCATAATGAAATCTCTGTGGGGTGCTATCCCGTGCATAGTGAATTCATTAGGCGCAGTAGAAATAAGTTCCATAATCATCTCAGGGTCGAACCTGACTTGTTGATCTTCAACAACAGCTCCGGCATCTGCTAACTGCTGGCAAGCTGTTTCATCTAGAAAAGCAATCCCAGTTTCTGAAAGAACTTTCAGAGAAGCTTGGTGAATTGATTCCAACTCATCCTCAGAAACTGCTCGCAAAGGTTCGAATCTGTGTTTTGGCTGAATTGAAGAAGGTTGTTGGATATTATTTGAACCTTCGCCTCGTCTCTGGCTCCTACCTCCCCGACGCCCCTCATTCGGCATTAGAAATCCTAAAGTCTTGTACGTTCATTTTTTGAAGCCGTCTCTTCCTGACGGTGGGTCGTAGAGAGGAGTTAGTTGCAATTCTTCTCCATTCCAAGGATTAGCTTTCGCAACATTTTCATTTAATACGACACCAAGACCTGGTTCAGTAGAAGGTATTACCAGGCCTTCAGAGAATTCAATGGGTTTTTCGAGGATCTCGGCATGGAAACCGGACCAATCCTCGATTGACTCAAGAATTAGAAAGTTTGGAGTGCAAGTAGCCAGTTGAATATTTGCAGCGGCGACGACAGGCCCGCAGTAACAGTGTGGAGCGAGTAAAGCCTGTTTCACTTCTGCAATTGAAGCAATTTTTTTACCCTGAAGGATGCCTCCACAACGGCCAAGATTTGGTTGTATTATCGAAGCTGCATTCGACTCAAGAAGTGTTGAAAACTCACTAACTGTTGTGAGTCTCTCTCCAGTTGCAACAGGAATAGATGTTCCGGCAGCAACTCTTGCCATTCCTTTAACATCATCAGGAGGTACAGGCTCTTCAAACCAGAGAGGGTCGTATTTCTCTAAGACTCTCGCAAGCCTTAGCGCCCCTGAAGGAGTGAATTGTCCATGGGTGCCAAATAATATGTCAGCTCCTGTTCCAAGAGTTTCACGGAGGGCTTTAACCATCGATTCGCAAAATTCCAATTCGCTTGGAGTGGGTTGACGACCGTCAAAAACTGAATAAGAACTAGCAGGATCGAATTTGACTGCGGTAAAACCCTTTTCAACCGCAGCATCAGCAGCTTCAGCAGCTAAGGAAGGGTCATTATAAATATGTTTTTCTGTTGAGGGGTTGTACGTGTCCTCTCCATCAGGAGGGTACAGATAGGTGTAAGCACGCAACCCTTCGTGCACACGGCCACCTAGAAGTTCATAGACCGGCTTGTCGCATTCTTTTCCAATTAAATCCCAGCAAGCCATTTCCAGTGAACTGATCACGCCACACAATGTGGGGTCAGGGCGAAGCGTGTACCCGACCCCATAAGATCGACGCCAAAAAGTTTCAATATGGAAAGGATCCTCACCTATGAGAAAACGATCTGCGGTATCTTCGATCATTTTTGCAATGAGATGGGGATTAAAGGAAGCTGCATACGCCTCTCCAATTCCAGAAACACCACTGTCAGTCGTCAGTTTTACAAAAATGAAATAGCGGCCTCCATGACGTGGTGGAGGGTTGGCTACAACAAATGTTTCCACCTCAACGATTTTCATTTCAAACCCCCCTTAAGATCTCGGACATACCACAGCACGTATGACTGAACCGTTACGCATTTCATTAAGAGCATCATTAATATTTTCCAATGAGCGGGTGCTTGAAACCATATTTTCAAGATCGAGTTTTCCATCACGCCACAAATCAACCATCTTAGGAATGTCCGAATGCGGTCTAGAGGTGCCCATTTTCGAGCCTAGGATCCTCTGATTTCTAGCTGCCAGTAAACCTGGATCGAATTCTGTTTTAACACCATCTTCAGGCATACCTACTAGCACCAGAGCGCCCATCGGTGATAGAAGGCTCATTGACATTGAAATTGCTGAAGGTGCGGCAGTGCTCACAAATGCAAAATCAGCCAGATGCCCTCCGGTAGTGTCCTGAATGACTTCAGTCAGGTCTTCCGAAGGTTCGAGAGCCTGAGTAGCACCGAACTTAATTGCTAGTTCTCTCTTATTTGCTAATGGATCAACCGCGATTACATGTTCCGCTCCGGAAATTTTCGCTCCCTGAATTGCGGCTAGACCAACACCACCACAACCAATTATCACAGTGATGTCACCACTTTTAACTTGCGCCGTATTGAACACAGCGCCCATTCCTGTCATGACTCCACAGCCAAGAAGAGCAGCAAAACTAGCAGGTAAGTCTTCCGGCACAGGAACACACTGTGAAACATGGACGACTACTTCTTCCGCAAACCCTCCAGTATTGAGACCATGTGTTATTACCGCACCCGTTTTTGCCTCAAGAGGGCTGGTTTCATTAAGCCTGACTTTTCCTGTGCAAGCTACATCGTGTCCTCGTTCGCAAGCTAGACATTGACCACAGGTTCGGATTAAGGAAACTACCACTTGGTCTCCAATATCTAATTCTGTCTCTGTGTCTGGTCCTATCTCAGCTACCTTTCCGGATACTTCGTGTCCCAAAACGACCGGGTATTCAATTGACCAACCTCCGTCTATATAGGTGATATCAGAATGGCAGATAGCACAGGCTTCTACAGTTACTCGAATTTCATCTTGTTCAGGGTCCGACAATCGAATCTCTTCAATGGTTAAGTCAGATTTAGACTCGTGACATACTGCCGCTTTGATGAGAGTCATCGAAAGTTCCTAGACATCAGCGAAGATTACTTGAACTTGTTCTGATATAAAAGTCGAAAAGAGTTAAAAAATGTGGATTTATCCAAGGATTATTTCTGATATCTCGCGCAGTTCATCAAGTGAGCGTGCAGAAATATTCAACATGGTTACTGGACTGTCTTCGAAAGCTTGAAGTCTGTCACGAATCCTGTCTGCTGATCCAACAAGACTTATTTCATCACAGAAGTCACTTGGCACTGAAGCAATTGCTTCTTCTCGCTTACCTTCCAGAAATAGTTCTTGTATGAGTTTGGCTTCGGCTTCAAATCCCATTCGAGACATCAATTCTGTATGAAAGTTTTTTCCTTTCGCCCCCATGCCGCCTATGTACAGAGCAATACTCATTTTGATTGGGAGTAAACCTGTTTCTATATCATCAGTGACATTCACGATCATATTAAGAGGTATTTCAAAGGTGTCTTTACGATTTGAAATCACTTCACTGTAGACATCTTGGCGATAAGGCGAATAGTAAAGAGGTAGCCAACCATCAGCAATTTCACATGTTTGAGCAACATTTTTTGGGCCTTCTGCGCCAATAAAAATAGGGATGTCGCTTCGGAGAGGATGGGTCATAATTTTTAGAGGTTTACCAAGTTCAGTTGAGCCAGGGCCCTTGTAAGGGTGTTGAAAAAATTCACCCTCGTAAGAAAGGTAATCCTCACGAGCGAATGCAGACCTCAGAATTTCAACGTATTCTCGAGTTCTGGCTAAAGGACGTTTAAATGGTTGTCCATACCATCCTTCTACCACTTGAGGTCCGGATACCCCTATGCCAAGAATTAAGCGACCGGAAGATAAATGATCAAGAGTTACTGCATGCATAGCGCATGCGGTTGGTGTACGAGCTGCGATTTGAACAACGCTTGTACCTAAGCGAATTTTTTCAGTTACAGCAGCTAAATGAGCCAGTGGAGAAAAAGCATCGGAACCCCAAGATTCCGAAGTCCAAACTGTGTCTACACCCAGTTTTTCAGCTTCCTGTGTGAGCGGAACCCAGTCTGTGGGTGGTTGAGCGGACCAGTATCCCCAAATCAATCCAAGTTTCATTCAACACCTTTCTTTATCGTTACTTTTTAAAAGTAATGCAGTAGTCGTATCTTAAATGTTTTTTATACCGGAGTAGCAATTAACTCTGTTGCTTTGAATGCAGCCCAAACTTCGTCACCTTTATGCAGGTTGAGAACTTCAAAAGCATTGTTAGTAATTTCAGCCATAAAATCTAATTGGCCATCCAGGTTGATACGAACATTTTCCCCAACATGGTTTATTTCTAAGATTTTCGCCATAAGAACATTCCTAGGACTTCCTATGGGTTTTTCCTTATAAAGAGCAATAGATTTTGGAGGAATTACGATATTGACTGGGCCTTGGATTGATTCACTTAAAATTAGTTCCACTCCTTTGCTGGTCTCGGCGACTAATCCATTCGCTATAGCGGGCACGAAGTTCAACCCAACAAGAGAAGCGGAATAAGGAGTTGCCGGCGAATTTCTTAACTCATCTGCCGTCCCTGACTGAGTTATTACACCTTTTTCTAAAATAATTAAACGTTCTGACAAAGAAGCTGCTTCAAGGGGATCGTGTGTGATCAGCAAAGTTGCCACTCCTTTTTGTGTTTTTAAATACCGGTGAATAATTTGTTTACTTTTTTCATCAAGACCAGTAGATGGTTCATCGAGTAAGAGAATTTGAGGCTTAGATGCGATCGCTCTAGCAATTGCAACACGCTGAGATTCACCTCCAGAGCAATTGCCTGCTTTTTTGTCTTGCACATGTTCTAAATCGAAAAGTTCGATCAATTCAGAAACCTCTTCACTGGATGAATTTGGGCTGAATTCAATGTTTTGCTTCACGGTTAGATGGTCGAAAAGCATTTGGTTTTGAGGCACCCAGCCGACATTCCTGAAACGGGAATGGAGAAAAGTATTTTCCGAATCCACTATGTTCGTATTTATTCTCAGACTTCCTGTAGTCAGCTTTTCCAGACCACATATAAGTCTCAAAAGTGTTGATTTTCCCGAGCCATTAGGACCTAGAAGACTGACCGTTTCATTCTTATCAATTTCAAGTTTGATCTTTAAAGTGAAATGTTCGAGGTCTAAAGACCCATTAAGTTCCAGCATTGTTATCTACTCGGCAGCCACTGATCGCGGAATGGTATAAGAATTGAAAGCGAAGTTACAATCATTACCAAACTAAGAGCTAAAGCTGCTTCAGGTTTAGTTTCTAGCGCTAGAAAAATTGCTAGAGGTAAGGTTTGAGTCTCACCAGGCATGTTTCCAGCAAAAGTTATAGTTGCACCAAATTCCCCAAGAGCTCGAGCCCAAGATAGAGCGAGTCCCGCAACTATTGAAGGGAATATACGAGGAAGTGTGACCTTTAAAAATATTTTTAGTGAAGAAGCTCCAAGCGTTTCTGCTGTTTTTTCAAGATCTTCATTGATGGAGCGGAAAGCAGATTCAACAGCAACTACAAAAAAGGGCATCGAAACAAACACTGCTGCCACCACTGATCCAGCTGTAGTGAATGGAAGAGTCAAACCAAACCAATCATTTAGCCACTTGCCTAAAAACCCCTGCCTTCCAAAAGCAAAAAGTAAAGCAGTACCACCTACAACTGGAGGAAGAACCATTGGTAGGAGCACTACGGCGCGAAGCAATTTCATAAAGGAAAAATTAGATCTGGCCAAAAACCATGCTATTGGAATTCCAAATACGAACACGATAAGAGCGGCTGAAAAACTCACAAACAAGGAAAGCAAGAAAGCATCCAGGATGACGTCACTTCCAAGAAGGTCCGACAGCCCCGACCAAGGCATCCTCTGCAAAAGTCCTATTAGCGGGGATAGGAGGAATAAAATCGCAATAGTCGCGAATAGGACGACTGTTTTCGGCAGCCTATTCACAGGGAAAATCCATGACTAGAAAAAATTTCTTTAGCGGTACCGGAAATTAAAAAATCAGTGAAGTCACTTCCTTTTTTACCTCTAAATGCCGCTGCATAAGAGACGCAAGGACAAGCAATTTCTTGAGGCCATGCCGTAATTACCTTCGGTTCATTCTTGAGGTCGGTTTCGTAAACAATTCCCAGATCCACCTCCATCGAAGCAACACGCGCTAAAACAGCTTTAACATTCATCTCGTATGTGTCTGCTTCTACGATTCCAAATTTTGATTTTGTGGCATTGCCACATGGGACTCCCTCCGAACAGATTGCTATAAGCCCTTCATCGCGGGTTAAATCATTCGGTTCAAAGCTTTTATTAACAAAAGCGACAGGTTTAACCACAACCAAAGAGTTGTAAGCGAAACCCTCTAAAATTCCGTCAAAACCCAAACCGTCAATAAGATCAACGTCCGCTGTGATGAAAACATCTGCATATGCTCCATCTCTAAGTTGTGAGGCTAAGTGGTTTGAGCCGGCAAAAACGACCTTTGTCTTGACCTGGGAAATTTCTTCGTAATGTTCGACCGCAACAGAAACTACCTCGGTAAGAGAGGATGCAGCATAAATGTTTATCCCCTGTTCCTCCTTGCCACACCCGAAGCAAGTGAAGCAAAAAATTCCAACGATTAATAAGTGTTTGTGTAGTCTCTTACGGACTTTCAATAACCACATTTGTTGCCTTTATCGCAGCTACTGCTAGAGCACCAGGTTTTAATCCAAGTTCTTTAACTGCTTCAGCTGAGATCAAGGAGACAACGCGATACGGACCAGCTTGAAGTTCAACTTGAGCCATAACTCCATCAGCGACGACACGAGTGATTAAACCGGTGAAACGGTTTCGAGCTGAAAGAGTAGCTCCTTCCTGTTCACTCGAATTTGAAATTTCTTGGGCAAGTTTCGCAAGCTCAACTCCGTTTATGAGCCGGTGTCCACCTTCGGTTCTTTCAATTGAAAGACGACCAGAGTCCGCCCATCTTCTGACCGTGTCTGTGCTGACACCAAGTAATTGAGCTGCTTCACCAATTCTAAACTTGTGCATGCAATAAAAAATACTGTAAAACCTTGCAAATGCAACTTTTTTTATTAAAAAATATAAATTATGATTTTGCCATGAGTATTAAAGTCACAATCGAAGATATAGACAAACGTCTTGATGAATATGGCGATTCAGCGTTTGTAGTCACCATGACCGAAGGGGGAAAAGCGAAAATCGTTCATTCATTAATTTCTTTAGAAGACGATTGTCTTATCTGTTCACCTGGAAAAGGAACCTTAAAAAATCTAGCTGACTCCAGTGCAGTCAGTTTGATCTTTCCTGCTCACTCTGATGGAGGATTCAGCATGATCATTGACGGAGATGGACAGATTCTGGATTCAGAAAAAGGTTCTATAAAAGTTGAAATTACAGGGGGTGTTCTACACAGACCTGCATCACAGAGTTTGGGTGAAGAACCTAAGTGCTAAAAAAATTATGAATCAGAATTTCTTTTCTTAATTTTAGCCAAATATTCTGCTTGAGCTTCTCGCGATTCAGGATCAGCCATCGCAACTTCTAAACCATCCGCATCAGCCCACGACCTAGCAGTTCCGACCATCTGAGAAGTAACTGCGTTTACGTGCGCTTTTGTAGAAAGAGTAGCGATTCTAGACTTCGCTGCAATGACTGAAACTAGATCGTTCACTGCAGAGTCAATTTCATCAATAGTTGTGACTTTATTTACAAAACCTATTTTGGACGCCTCTTCAGCATCAAACGGTCTACAAGTCATGACCAATTCTTTTGTCAAAGCAGGTCCTATCTCTCTCACTAGTCTTGGAATTCCGCCCCAAGCTAAAGGAATTCCCAAATCGACTTCTGGAATAGAAAAACTTGTTTCAGTGGAAGCAATCCTTAAATCACAGGCTGCCGCCAATACGAGACCGCCACCGACAACATGGCCATGAAGACGCGCTACAGCTATTGGAGCCATCCCTTCGATTGCGTCAGCCATTACTCGACCTAAATCAGCAGGTTTTTTACCACCTGCCTTTCCGGAAGCATTTTGGTTATTGCCTCCGAAAGCATCAATATCAAAGCCAGCGCAGAATGACCTACCTGCTCCACTAACAACAACAACACGCAAATCAGGTTGTTGGTCAAACCAATCCGCAGCTTCAGTTATTTCTTTCATAAGAGCAGTTGATAAGGCGTTTAGACGCTCAGGTCTATTTAGTTGCATCTGAGCTGTTCGCCCGTCAGAAGAAACAACTAAATGTTCAAAACTCGGCACATCTCCCATTTCAATCACCTTCTACTTCCAAAAGCAGAACTTCAACCTCAAATTTTTCTCCTGTAACAAGGCTTATATTTTCGGCTTTTGCTGCAGCGCAAACATCATCTAAAGCAAGACGAAGAAGATCGAGTCGTTCGACTGTATCTACAACCGTGCAATTCTTGACTGGTGTTGCCAGCGAACATTTTGCTTCAGTTTTTTTCTTACGAATTTCAGCTATTGCCTGTGCAGCCACAACAGCGATTTCTTGATCTCCAAAAGAGACCGAAGTTGAAAATAAATTTTCACCTGAGGGCCAATCTTGCTGATGTATTGATCCTTCCCTCCACCATGACCAGACTTCTTCGGTGACAAACGGAAGAAAAGGTGCAAAAAGTTTCAGCAGAGTTTGCAGCGCTAAACGCAGTGCATGTTGAGCTGAAGTGGCATTTGTATTTTCTCCTCCGTAAGCGCGAACTTTGACAAGTTCCAAATGGTTATCCGTAAAATCCCAGAACCAAGATTCGGTTTTCTCTAGTGCTCGCGCATAATCGAAGTTGTTGAAAGCATCAGTTGTTTCGTCTATTAGTCCAGCCAGACCTGCGAGCATTGAAAGGTCTAAAGGGTTGCTTATAAGACTCTTATCAATCTCAAGTGAATCGCCTGTTGTATCACTGAAACCTAGAACAAATCGGCTTGCATTAAGTATCTTTATGGCTAATTTTCTACCGATTTTCATTTGACCGTCGTCAAATGTCGTATCTGTTCCAGGCCTTCCATTAGCAGCCCAGTAACGAATAGCGTCTGACCCGTATTCCTCTAACAAATTTATTGGGGTAACTACATTACCCTTCGACTTCGACATTTTTTTTCTATCAGGGTCAAGCACCCAACCACTTAAAGCACAATTCAACCAAGGAGAAGAATCAGATTCAAAATGTGATCGCACAACAGTTGAAAAAAGCCAAGTTCGTATTATGTCGTGTGCTTGAGGGCGCATGTCCATTGGGTAAGTGCGTTTGAATAAATCTTGGTCTTCTTCCCATCCACAAGCAATCTGCGGAGTAAGAGAGGAGGTTGCCCAAGTATCCATAACATCAGGATCTCCTATGAAACCATTAGGCTTGCCCCTCTGATCTTCTGAAAATCCAATTGGCACCTCTGAAGTTGGATCTACAGGAAGAGTGTCTTCTTGAGGGACAATCGGTTGATCCCACACAGTTTCACCATTTTCATCTAGCGGATACCAAAGTGGTATAGACACTCCAAAAAAACGCTGCCTGCTTATTAGCCAGTCACCATTAAGCCCTTCAATCCAGTTGCTGTATCTAGCTTGCATGTAACTTGGATACCAGTTCATTTCATCGCCTCGATTAACAAGCGCAATGGCTAGATTTTGATCACGGCCTCCATTTCTTATATACCACTGACGAGAAGTGACGATTTCGAGAGGTCGGTCACCTTTTTCGAAAAATTTCACTGGATGAGTAATAGGTTCAGGTTCTCCAACCAGTTCCCCTGTCTCTCGGAGCATCAGTACCATTTCTTCTTGCGCAGAGAAAATTGTTTTTCCGGATAGACGTTTGAAGGCATTAACGCCATTTTCATTAGAAATGCTCGATGGGGGCTCGTTTATAATCCTTCCATCTCGGTTGATTATTGCTTGAACAGGTAGGTCCAATTCCCGCCACCAAGTCACATCAGTAGTGTCACCGAAAGTACATATCATCGCTATCCCAGTACCTTTTTCAGGGTCTGCAAGTGGATGTTCACAAACAGGTACTTCCGCACCGAAAACAGGAGTTGTTACGGTTGTTCCAATAAGTTTTTTATATCTTGGATCTTCTGGATGAGCCACCAAAGCTACACAAGCTGGTAGTAGTTCTGGCCGAGTGGTTGCAATTTGTAAGTCTTCACCACCATTAGCGTGGAAGCTAAGCGTATGGTAAGCGCCTGGTCTTTCCCTGTCTTCAAGTTCGGCTTGAGCTACAGCAGTTCGGAAAGTCACATCCCATAATGACGGAGCTTCAGTCTGATACGCCTCACCTCTATTTAGATTTCGAAGGAAAGCACGCTGAGCCACACGTTGACATTTTTCATCGATAGTTGCGTAGGTGAGACTCCAATCAACTGACAATCCAAGGCGACGCCATAGAGCTTCAAAAGCTTTTTCGTCTTCTGCTGTGAGAATATGGCACAGCTCAATAAAATTCCGCCTACTTATATCGAACTCGCCGCGTTCTTTAATTGCTTTTGGGTTACCAGCATCATCTGGCGCTTCAAAATCTGGATCATAAGGTAGTGAAGGGTCGCACCTGACCCCAAAAAAATTTTGGACCCTTCTCTCAGTTGGAAGCCCATTGTCGTCCCACCCCATGGGGTAAAAGACCTCTTTCCCCGCCATTCGTTGATAGCGCGCTATTGCATCAGTATGCGTATAGGAAAAAACATGGCCGACGTGTAAAGAGCCTGAAACTGTGGGAGGCGGAGTGTCTATAGAAAAAATTTCTTCTCTAGTTTTACTACGATCAAAACTATAGGTTCCATTTTTTTCCCAATGATTAGACCAGATTTCTTCAATTCCATCTAAAGATGGCTTATTCGGAATTTTCGAAGCGTTCTTTTTACTTTTCATATATCAATTTGAGACTATCTGCGCTTATTGATTATAACCGAGCGGAATTGTTTGCTCTTTGACTTGTGAGGGTATTGTCAAACTGAAGAAAGTCAATTTGGAGGTTATTAATGGGCGACTTCTCTATGGAGTTGAACGAAGATCAGCTACAACTACAAGAATGGGTGCATCAGTTTTCTGAAGATGTGATAAGACCCGCTGCTGAAGAATGGGACGAGAGAGAAGAATTTCCATTTCCTGTAGTTGAGCAAGCAGCAGAGGTTGGTCTTTACTCTTGGGAATTCCTAGCAAATGGAATGATGGGAGACAAGACAGGCCTTACTCTTCCTGTAGCTATCGAAGAATTATTTTGGGGAGATGCAGGTATCGGAATGGCGATAATGGGTTCTGGACTAGCAGCTGCCGGAATTTTGGCATCTGGTACACAGGAACAAGTTTTGGAATGGGTACCGCAGTGCTACGGAGACGCAGGAGATCTGAAAATTGGAGCTTTTTGTGCTAGTGAACCTGATGCTGGGTCTGACGTGGGTGGTTACCGAACTAGAGCTGTTTATGACGAAGCTACAGACGAATGGGTTCTAAATGGAACGAAAGCTTGGATCACTAATGGAGGTTTAGCTGATATCCATGTAGTGGTTGCCGTAGTCGAACCTGAACTTAAATCGAGAGGTCACGCATCTTTTATAGTGCCTCCTAACACACCTGGATTAAGTCAGGGACAGAAGTACAAAAAACATGGAATTAAAGCAAGTCACACAGCAGAGGTTGTATTAGAAGATGTTCGGATCCCAGGTTCTTGTCTTTTAGGGACTAAGGAGAAACTTGATGAGAGAATTGCGCGAGTAAAAGAGGGCAAATCTGGGAATGCTCAAGCAGCAATGCAGACTTTTGAAGCTACTCGTCCTGCTGTAGCAGCTCAGGCAATAGGTGTAGCTAGAGCTGCATATGAGTATGCACTTGAATACGCCAAAGAAAGAGAAGCATTTGGCAGGCCAATAATCATGAACCAAGGTATTTCTTTCATGCTTGCAGATATGGCTGTTGAGATTGACGCAGCCAGATGGCTTACATGGCGGGCAGCATGGCTGGGGACTCATCAAGGTTTCAAGAACGCTGAAGGCTCAATGGCCAAGTTGAAAGCTGGGAGAGTTGCCACTTGGGTTACAGAAAGAGCAATCCAGATTCTTGGCGGGTATGGGTATGTAAGAGAATATCCAGTTGAACGTTGGCACAGGGATGCAAAAATTCACGATATTTTTGAAGGAACAGAACAGATCCAACAACTGGTAATAAGTAGAGCGATATCAGGTTTAAGAATCGAATAATCATGGATTTAGGTATTTCAGGTCGAACAGCTCTAGTCACTGGTGCTTCAAGAGGTCTAGGTCTTTCCAGTGCTAAAGCCCTGTCTAACGCAGGGGTGAAAGTCTGTTTGGCATCACGTTCAACTGATCAGTTGTCAGTTGCGGCCCAAGAACTTTCGAGTGACTGCCACATTATCGCCGCTGATTTATCAGACCCTTCTTCAATCCAGAGCATGTTAGGAGAAGTAAAAGAAATATTTGGTGTAGTAGATATTCTTGTAGCCAACGCTGGTGGTCCACCACCAGGAAATTTTGAAACTACCGCAACAGAAGATTTTTCAGCAGCCATTCAGTTGAACCTTTTATCGACTGTCGAAATGTGTAAAGGGCTAATACCAGAAATGGTTGATCGAGGTTGGGGTCGAGTAGTGGCGATTACCTCGATTGCAGTAAGAGAACCTATAGCCCAGTTGATTCTCTCTAACACGGCTAGATCTGGATTAACGAGTTTTTTGAAAACAACATCAACCGAGGTGGCTGGGGCTGGTGTGACAGTAAATTCAATCCAACCTGGACTTCATGCGACCGAAAGACTTACTGAACTTTATGAAGATTTACAAGGTGTAGCAGCAAACGTTCCAACAGGGAAACTTGGCAATCCTGACGATTTTGGTGAGGTCGTAGCTTTTTTGTGTTCAGAACAAGCGAAATTCATAACAGGTGCAGCAATCCCCGTTGATGGTGGAGCTGTAAAAGGATTGCAGTGATCAGATGACAAAAAAAACCAGAAATAGAGGATTCCACCATGTTGTTTACGCATGCAGAAACAGTGAAGAAACCAGACACTTTTATGAAGATTTATTAGGAATGCCTTTGGTTCACACTGAGGTAAAAAATGCTCCAGATGGCTTCTTCCGTCATTTGTTTTTTGATACTGGCGATGGTTCTTGTGTAGCTTTTTTCGAGGTTTCAGGTGTCGGTGAGAATCCTGATTGGAGTTCTGAAGTATCTACTGGCAATGGTCTTCCCGTTTGGGTTAATCATCTAGCTTTCGCTTCTGACGAAGAAAGAACAGAAACAGTACGAGAACAGCTGGCTGCAGAGAAAATTGTTCCTTTGATGGAAGTAGATCACGGATGGTGTCACTCGCTTTATTACATGGACCCAAATGGGATAATGGTTGAGTTTTGCAGAGATACAGGCGAATTCGGAGTTGACCCTGAAACCGCATTAGCACGTCTTGACTCAACAGATGACACTGACTACTCAACGTTCATTCAACCTTTAGATATTGAAGGGCTTAGAGGATTCAACCTCTTTCCCGAACCTAAAGGCACATAGGGTTTCGAATGCCTCGGATCCAACAAGTAAGTCGTTCAGATTTACACCCAGCAGCTGAAATTATTTTTCAACTTATATTTGGAGATAGAGACCCGACAGTTGAACCTGGTACTGATACTGGAAGTCCAGGAGATTGGTGGCCTACTTTTGCTTTGGTGCCCGAAGTTTTCGATCACGCGGTTGCAGGTTTAGCTTTGTACAGATCACCAGAGCGAAAATTGGATCCACAGTTACGAGAACTCGGACAAACACGTATTGGTTGGGATGTTGGGAGCCGTTTTGTTTTTTCACAGCACTGTAAATCTTGTCGAACCGTTGGAATAAGCGAAGAAAAAATCAAATCGATTCCAAATTGGGAGGAATCTGAATGTTTCAATGAAATTGAAAGGGCAGTTCTTGCATATACGGATTGCCTAGCGATCAACAATGGCCTAGTAACTGATGAAATTTTTCAGACACTCACAGAGCACTTGTCAGATGAAGAAATTCTTGAACTTACATACATCGTTGCCACATATGGAATGCATGGGATTATTTCTAGAGCACTACAACTTGAATTTGATGCTGATGAGAACCAGCCTCTAGAAGAGGTGGAAGGCGATCATCAAAGCTTGAGTCAGGAACATACTGAAAGACGAATGCAAGAAATAATTGATGAGGAAAAATCTGGTGATTGACTCTGATGATCCTTTTGAAGAAACAAAATTAAATCAAACAACTGCCGAAGACCTGGACAATGTCGATCAACTAGCCAATTTTCGCTCAAGGTTCGTTATCGAGGAGCCAAACTTAATCTACTTAGACGGAAATTCTTTAGGTCGACTTCCAAAAAAAACCAAAGCTCTTGCTCAAGAAATAGTCTCCGAGCAATGGGGTAGTCGCTTAATACGCTCATGGAACGAAAAGTGGTTAGAAGACACAGTTCGAATCGGAGACAAGGTTGGGTCAGTGGTTGGAGCAAAACCAGGAGAAGTTGTATTAGCTGACTCAACAACTGTCTGTTTATTTAAAACTGCAGTTTCAGCACTTCTTTCAAATCCAACACGTTCCATCATTCTTACAGATGACCAAAATTTCCCCTCCGATATTCAGGCTTTGAAGGCAGCTGCATCAACGGTCAGTAAAGATCACAAGGTCGTAGTGATAGAAAGCAATGGTTTGGAAGCCCCAGTTGAAGAGCTTTTAGAGGCGATTGATGAAACTGTATCCTTGGTATCACTAAGTCAGGTCGCCTATCGATCAGGGTGTTGTTGGGATTTATCAACGGTTACTGAAAAGGCTCATCAAGTAGGAGCCAGAGTTCTTTGGGATCTTTCACACTCAGTAGGAGTGGTTCCAATAGATC
Organism: Acidimicrobiales bacterium; assembly: GCA_030748555.1. Lineage (GTDB taxonomy): Bacteria > Actinomycetota > Acidimicrobiia > Acidimicrobiales > MedAcidi-G1 > MedAcidi-G1. The sequence continues at coordinate 77,766 of JASMLT010000001.1, read as the reverse complement.
TGAGAAAAGATGAAATTGATCTAGCCATCGGATGCACATACAAGTATTTAAATGGTGGGCCAGGGTCACCCGCTTTTATTTATATTTCAGAGAATTGTCATGATTTGATAAATCCCATAGCAGGTTGGTACGGAAGTAAAGACCCATTCGGATTTGATCCGCTTTCCCAGCCGCAAAACGACAATCGTAGGTTTCTAACTGGCACACCACCCTTAGTTTCAACTTTGCTGATAGAGCCTGGTGTTGATTTGGTGATTGAAGCGGGAGTTCAGAACATACGCTCCAAGTCAGTCGCCCTTTCTGAAAGATTTTTATTCAAAGCTGAAAAAGAACTTCTACCTTTAGGGTTTTCTGTTGCATCACCTTTAACACACGAGAATCGTGGCTCTCATCTATCTTTTTCTCATGATTCAGCTTTGGCAATAGGACAGGCTTTAATTAATGAACAAGCAACAATCCCAGATGTCCGCCCACCAGATCTAGTCAGATTTGGTTTCGCTCCTCTATATACCACCTTTGCAGAAATCGAAGAAAGCATAGACAGAGTAAAAGAAGTTATTTCTGGAGGTGGGATAGAGCGTTGGAAGGATGAAATGCCAGTTGTCCCATGACACGCTTGAGAGTTTTATTTAAACTGTTATACCGAAACGTTCAAGTCCGAAGCAATCAATAGCGTTACCCCGCATGAGTCGGTATATTTCGTCCTCTGAGAGTCCTGCTTCTTCACAAATTTTTGTTGCTACTTTTAACGTATTTGGGAAAGTGGAATCTGCATGAGGGAAGTCGACTTCAAAACAGATTTGGTTCATTCCGATTATGTCTCGATTCTTTAAACCGATCTCATCGTCGAAAATGCAACCCCAAATGTGGTTAGGTATATAAGAACTAGGTGGATTGGGAAGATCTATCCCGAAACTAGCATCTCCTCTTTCTTCCCAAATTTTGTCCATTCGTTCAACTACGTAGGGCATCCACCCAACTTGTCCTTCCGCGTATGCGATCCGGAGTTTAGGAAACCGAACAAAGATTCCTGAAAGTATGTAGTCGCACATAGATCCCATCGCATTTGCAAAAGTTATGGTCGAAGAAACCGAAAAAGGAGCATCCGGAGAAGTTGACGGCATTTTTGATGAAGATCCAATATGCATGCAGATTACAGTTTCAGTTTCTTGGCATGCCGTGAAGAAGGGATCCCAAAAATGATTTTCGTCATGCACGGACGGTAAACCCAGATGATAAGGATTTTCTGAAAATGCAACCGCGAAAGATCCCTTATTTGCGCACCTATGAACTTCTTCAGCGGCCGCGACTGGATCCCAGAGCGGTATGAGGGTAAGTGGGATCAGACGACCTTTTCCTTCACCTTCGCACCACTCATCTATCATCCAGTCGTTGTAAGCCTTTACGCAAAGTAAAGCCAGGTCTTTATCTTCTCGCTCAAGAAATGTTTGACCGCAAAACCTTGGAAGAACATTAGGAAAACATATTGAAACGTCAACGTGGTTCGCATCCATATCGGCGAGTCTGTCAGTCTGCTTCCAGCTACCAGGCCTGATTTCATCAAAAGTAACTGGCTCAACATCAAGATTTTCAAAACCTACTGCAGCGGAAAGTTTAGGAAACGGATATATCAAATCGTCATATAACCACCAGTCGCATGGAGAGCCATTTTTAACTCCTTTTTCGTAAGAAAAGACACCACCTTCAAAGTTGAACACTGCAGAATCACGTTCAACACGTGGGCACCTATCCGCATACTTTGAAGGTAAGCGACTAGTCCAAAGATCTGGTGGTTCAACCACATGATCATCAACTGAAATTATTCGAGGAATCTTCGTCACCTAAGCTCCTGTAAAGTAGACCAACTTCGACCGTATCGCCGTTTTTGGGTTATTTCCTATTAGATGTAATCATAAGACAAATAGAACTGCCAGAAAAGTTACCTGACGATACGATCAGAATAAGAAAAAACGTAATTTAAGGGATAAAACCCTTTAAGTGCAGAAGAGTGAGAAAAGATGGCTACAGATCAGGCACTAGCTGATGAACTTGTTTCAACAATAAAAGACTGGGTTGATCGCGACGTGATCCCAAATGTCGCTCAATTCGAGCTCAATGATGAGTTTCCGCAAGAAATGTTTGAACAGATGTGCGATTTTGGACTTTTTGGCTCCACAATCGATGAAAAGTATGGCGGTCTCGGAATAGACATCACAACTTACGCTCGAATAGTTGAAGAATTATCACGTGGTTTCATGTCTCTCGCTGGAATCTTGAATACACACAAAATTGGTGTGACCATGATTAACAGATACGGAACGGAAGAACAGAAAGAAAACTTCTTACCTCGAATGTGTGATGGTTCTTTCCGAGCGGCGTTTTCTCTATCAGAACCTGATGCAGGTAGCGACACAGGAGCACTTCGTTGTAAAGCTGAAAAAGATGGAGACGAATGGGTAATTAATGGCACAAAAATGTGGGTTACGAATGGAACGCGCGCATCTCTAGTAATGCTTTTAGCGAGAACCCCAGATGATCGAATTACTTGTTTTCTGGTTGAAAAAGAACCTGGAGAAAATTTTGAAGGAATCCAAGTTTCAAAAAAAATAGACAAACTTGGATATCGGGGATTAGAAACAGTCGAAATGTCTTACGTGGATCATCGTGTTCCTTCTGCGAATGTATTAGGAGGTGAAGAAGGAATAGGAAACGGTAGAAGATATGCACTCTCAGCTTTGGAGTTGGGAAGAATAAATATAGCTGCAAGAGCTGTTGGAGTAGCACAAGCAGCCTTTGACTCAGCAATGAAATACGCTCAACAACGCGAAACCTTTGGCCGACCAATTTTTGAGCACCAAGCTGTTCAATTCATGCTTGCTGAAATGGCAACAAAGCTCCAAGCATCACGCTTGATGACCTTTGATGCGGCGAGGCGAGCAGATGCCGGAGAGAGGGTCGATATGGAAGCAGGGATGGCGAAGTTTTTTGCTTCTGAAGCAGCTTTTGAAATCGCCATGTCTTCGATGAGGATCCATGGTGGTAATGGATACACAACAGAGTTTCCAGTAGAGCGTTATTTGCGAGACACTCCGTTAATGATCATTGGAGAAGGGACAAGCGAGATCCAGAAAATGGTTATCGCTAGAAAACTTCTCGAAAGGTACCCAGCTGAATGAACAGTAAAGGATCAGGTGGGCATGGTACCGGAGGAACGTCTTTACTGGGAAATGCTGTTCCACGTCGTGAAGATTTAAATCTTCTACTGGGGAAAGGCGGATATGTAGCAAATGTGCCAATGGAAGGTGCCTTACACGCCCATTTTGTAAGATCAAATGTTTCGCATGGTGAAATAATTTCAGTGGAAACAGGCGAAGCTATGAAAATGCCAGGAGTTTTTGCGATTTATACCGCTGAAAATCTGGATTTGGCAGACAGAGCCGTCATATTGAATGCTTATGAACCCGGGATGACAAGACCATATCTTGCCCGGGAAAGGGTACGTTTCGTTGGAGAACCAGTAGCGGTAGTTCTGGCGGAAAATGAGTATTTAGCAGCAGATGCTGCCGAGAATATTTGGGTAGATATAGAACCTTTACCAGCATTAGTCGATCTTGAAGCAGCCGCAGCAGGTGAAGTCTTACTTTTCCCAAATTTAGAGAGCAACATAGTTACAGAGATACCCAGAAGAAAGCCAGTAGATTTTTCTGATTGCGAAGTCGTGGTGGAAGCTGAGATCATCAACTCTAAAGTCGCAGCTGTTTCTATTGAACCGAGAGTCACACTTGCATCTTTTGAAAATGGTCGACTCACATGCTGGGCCAGTAATCAAGGAGCTCATGACTATCGAGATTCAGTTGCTCAAGCACTTGAAATGGAAACAAAAGATGTAAGGGTAATCATCACTGACATAGGAGGCGGTTTTGGAGCTAAAGGACTTGCTTCAGAAGAGGAAATAATTATTGCCCATTTATCTCGAATGCATGAAAAACCTGTCCGATGGATGGAAAGCAGAACAGAAAATTTAACTAGTTTTGCGCATGGGAGAGCGCAAAAACAAAAAGTCAAAATGGGTGGAAAGCTTAATGGTGAAATTACCCATTACAGCCTCGAAGTAATTCAAGACAGTGGTGCTTATCCGAAATGGGGAGCCGTTCTGCCTGGCTCTACCCTAATGATGGCAAGCGGAGTATACAGAATTCCTAATGTTGAATTTTCTTCACGTTCTGTTGCTACGACAACAGCTCCAGTTTGTGCATATCGGGGGGCGGGACGCCCAGAAGCTACTTCAGTAATCGAGAGAACCGTTGATCTATTTGCAAGGAAAATAGCAATGGATCCAGCCGAAGTGAGAAGGCTGAATTTTCCCAGTCCCGATGAATTCCCATTTAAAAACTCAACAGGAACTGTTTACGACTCAGGTGACTATGAAAAAGCATTAGACGAAGCTCTCAACACTATTGATTACAAAGCTCTTAGAAACGAACAAAGTCGCAGACGTGAAGAAAACGAAAGATTGCAGTTAGGAATTGGCATCTCTACATACGTAGAAGTCACCGCTGGCGGAGGTGGTAGCGAGTTTGGTTTAGTTGAACTGAAAGATGATGGAACCTTTCAAGCTACAACAGGAAGTACTCCAATTGGAACAGGTCATGTAACTACGTGGGCAATGCTTGTAGCTGATCGTCTTGGTGTGCCTATGGAAAAAGTAGAGATAATTTATGGGGATACTGATGTGGTTCCATCTGGTGAGATGACAGGAGGTTCGAGATCAGTTCAAGTGTCAGGGTCTTCTATGGCTGATGCGTCTGAAAAACTGGTTGACGCTGCACGCAAAGTCGTAGCAGATCTTTTAGAGGCATCAGATGAAGACATTGTTCTGAATAAAGAATCTGGCAATTTTCACGTAGTCGGAACACCTGCAGTATCAGTTTCATGGAGTGAGTTAGCTTCAAGTCCTAGAACAGATCAAAAACAATTAACAGGGGAGTCAGATTTCTTACAGGAAGGCGCAACATTCCCATTTGGTGCTCACATTGTTATAGCAGAAGTAGATATTGAAACTGGAGAAGCAAAAATAAAGAGGATCGTTGCAGTTGATGATGCCGGGACAATAGTCAATCCCTTGTTAGCAACCGGTCAAGTTCACGGTGGGTTAGCACAGGGAGTAGCTCAAGCCCTTTTAGAGGAAATTTCATATGACAATGATGGAAATCCCCAAACAGCGAATCTGATGGATTACACAGCTATATCAGCCATGGAGGTTCCTAGTTTCGATCGCGTATCAATAGAAACTCCCACTCCGCTTAATTCCATAGGAGCAAAAGGCATAGGAGAGTCTGGAACTATTGGCTCAACCGCTGCCACTCAAAACGCTGTGATAGATGCAATCTCGCATCTCGGCATTGATCATCTAGATATGCCTTTAACTCCGCAGAGGATTTGGTCTGCTATTTCAGGTAAATCAGGATTAAGAGATTGAACTGGTCTAAAAAGTGATGATGGCAAAAAACCCGTATTTGGCAGAAAGGTTGCAAGCCTTTGGAACAACTATTTTTGCAGAGATGTCAGCTTTAGCTATTAGAACAGACTCAATAAATTTGGGACAAGGTTTCCCTGACACTGATGGACCTAATCAAGTGGCGGAAGCTGCTATTAAAGCAATTAGAGATGGGCATAATCAATATCCACCTGGACTAGGAATCGAGTCTTTAAGGGTTGCTGTTTCAGAGCATCAAAAGAGGTTCTATGGGATAGAAGTCGATCCAGATACTGAAGTGTTGATTACTGCCGGAGCATCAGAAGCTTTAGCAGCTTCTTTAATTGCCTTGGTTGAACCAGGACAAGAAGTAATTACTTTTGAGCCTTATTTTGATGTTTATGCTGCGGCTATTGCAATGGCTGGTGGTAAACGTCGTGTGGTAACTCTTAAAACTCCAGACTATTCATTCGACTACGAAGAACTTGCGTCGAAAGTTAATTCAAACACAAGATTAATTCTTCTTAATTCTCCTCATAACCCAACAGGAAAAGTGTTCAATAACCAGGAACTTTCTCAAATAGCAAAACTAGCTGTCGAGAAAGATCTCCTAGTAGTGACTGACGAAGTTTATGAGCATTTGGTTTTTGACGGACAGTCTCACATACCTATTTCGACTCTTCCGGATATGAGTGAACGAACTCTTACAATTTCTTCGGCAGCGAAAACTTTTGGCTTTACTGGTTGGAAGATCGGCTGGGCTCATGGCCCTTCCGAACTTTTATCTGCAGTTCGAATTGCAAAACAATTTTTGACTTACGTAAATGGAGCACCTTTTCAACATGCGATTGCAGAAGCCTTAAAGTTAGACGAAAATTACTATATGAATCTTGCACTTGATCTGGCAAACAAGCGAGACATCCTCTGTGAAGGTTTAGAAAAAGCCGGATTTGAGGTTTTTAGACCATCGGGAACATATTACGCAACTGTTGATATAAGACCTTTAGGGGATGAAGATGGCATTGAATTTTGCTGGGATTTGCCTAACCGGTGTGGGGTTGTTGCAGTACCTAATGAGGTTTTCTATGACAACAAGACCATCGGAAAACCACTTGTAAGGTTCGCCTATTGCAAGAAACCTGAGGTTTTGGATCATGCAGTTGAGAAACTGCTCACTTTAAAGGCTCAAAAATGAAAATAGCTGCCATACAACACGATGTTATTTGGGAAAACCCTTCAGCAAATCATGAGAATTTAACCCCTATGGTTGCTCAGGCGGCAGAGGACGGAGCAGAGTTGGTCGTCCTTTCTGAGATGTACTCAACCGGGTTCTCAATGGCATCTGAAAAAATCGCAGAAAAACCTGAAGGGGAAAGTGAAACTTTTCTTAGCGAGCAAGCAAAGATTAACAATTTGTGGATGGCTGCGTCTGTTCCAACAAAAGATCGAGAAGATGAACTTCCTGTGAACCGTTTTCTAGTTAAAGGCCCTTTGGGAGAGTCATACAAATATGACAAAGTTTTTCCATTTACTTTCGCCGGTGAACATGAAAATTATCGAGCTGGTAGTCAATTTGTGACAATAGATCTGTTGGGAGTACGGACGAGTTTATTCATATGTTACGACTTGAGATTTGCAGACGCCTTTTGGAACTTAGCTCCAAGCACTGATTTGTATTTAGTGGTCGCGAATTGGCCTTCGACTAGGAGTAACCACTGGAAGGCACTACTGCGTTCTCGCGCTATTGAAAATCAGGCATATGTAGTGGGTGTTAATAGAGTTGGCGAAGGAGATGGCTTGTCCTATCAAGGAGACTCAGCAATCATTGACCCCTTGGGTGAAGTACTAAAAGAAGCTTCTTCGGGCGGTGAGGAAATATTGGTAGCAGATATTAAGCCAGAAAGAGTCTCGGAAGTACGAGAAACTTTCCCCTTCATCAATGATCGAAGTAAATAAGTCATGGAAAGTCCACAAGCCCTGAATAGGGTCATGCAGATAATCGAACCTGAATTAATAAATTCGGTGAAAAAACTTTCAGACGATTTGTTACCTGTAATTGAATATCACTTTGGATGGAAAACAATTCAAGGATTTGAAACCCCTAAAGATGCAGGGAAACGGTTACGCCCTGCGCTTGCGATTCTATCCTCTGAGGCAGTGGGTGGAGATCCCGAATCGGCCATGCCAGGAGCGGTCGCTGTGGAGATGATTCACAATTTTTCATTAATTCATGACGACATTATTGATGGCGATAAAGAACGTAGACACAGGCCCAGTGCCTGGACTGCATTCACTGTTGAGGATGCCTTGATAGCAGGTGATGCTTTACATATTCTGGCCTTTCAAGTTCTGTTAGAAGAAGACTCTCCAGAACGTGTGCAGGCTGCCAGACGGTTAGTGGATGCGACCACGACGATGATTTCCGGACAAGCCTCAGACATGACTTTTGATGATTTGCCGACTGTTAGTTTCGAAGAATGTTTAAAAATGGAAGCAGCTAAGACTGGAGCCTTATTAGGTTACGCGGCTTCCGTGGGAGCAGTTTTGAGTGGAGCTAATGAAGACACTTGCAACTCTCTCGAAGTTTTTGGATATGAATTAGGACTCGCTTATCAAGCAGTGGATGATGTGCTCGGCATTTGGGGAAATCCAAAAGTTACAGGTAAGCCGGTTGGTAACGATCTTAGAGAAAGAAAGAAATCTATGCCGGTTTCCATTGTTCTTTCTGCGAAGAGTCCAGAATCAGAAAAGCTTTTAGATGTTTTCAACATTGCCGGAGAGCTCAGTGAGGAAGAAGTCTCCTATGCATCCTCTTTAATAGAAAATGCCGGAGGGCGTGAAGCTACTCTTGAGGAAGCAGATAAACATCTCAAAAGAGCAATTGAATTTCTTAATAACGCAGATATCAGAAAAGAAACATTTTGCGAATTGGAAGAAATTGCTCACTTTGTTGTGAATAGGGACTCATAACATCAGTTTTGAATCGGACGAGGAAGTTTTCGCCTCTCATTTTCCACATCTTCAAAAACCCAACAACTCGTTACGTGGTCGTTTACCATTCCCACGGCCTGCATGAACGCATAGATGGTTGTAGGGCCAACAAAACTCCAACCCTTTTTTTTCAACTCAGAACTTAACTTTTTTGAATCATCGGTTTGAGAAGGAACGGAGTTCACATTTTTGTACCTTTTTGAGGACGGTTCAAAAGACCAAAGAAAATTTGCAAGTGACCCATATTCGTCAATCATTTTTAAAGCACACTGAGCATTGTTTACAGTGGACAAAATTTTTGCCCTGTTTCTAACTATTTGAACGTTATCCATCAGGGATTCGACCTTTTTTTGGTCAAACTCAGCAACTCTTGAAGGTTCAAAAGTTTCAAAAGCAGATCGGAAAGATTCCCTTTTTCGCAATATTGTCAGCCATGACAAACCTGCTTGAAATCCTTCGAGACAGATTCTTTCGAATAGGGCACTATCGCCGGTTACTGGGCGACCCCATTCATCGTCATGGTAGGCCTTATAGTCTTCGTGTTGACCCACCCAATTGCATCGAACGATATTTTCAGTTTCTGATCTTTTCCCGTGCAAAGACTTATACAGCTCCTATAGGAATCCCATCGACAATCTGATCCAAATATTCAGACATTCCCCATCCAGTCAAGCCATCACACTCATAGCGCGTGAGACCTTCTGTTATTCGCGTAAGGAGTTGTTCGCCATCTGGAGTGGTTCTTTGATTTCTGAGTGGTATTAGAGATTCAACTTCACCTTTAATTTCATAATCTCTATGGTCTGTCGATATCCGAGCTTTTAGGGATTTCTGGTACCAATCATCATCCCAAACGGAATCAATTTCCACGCTCCTGATCAAATGGTAAGTGTCGTCGTGAAGAACCATTCCTCCGCTTGAGGCTGTTATGCCATCCTTGCTGATCAATGAGATCATCATCGCGAAATCATCACTGAAAGCCATTGGCAACCAGCGGTACCAGGCAATTGCCTGCCAATACCGGGCACCCCATGATTTATCTCGTAGGCCTAAACCACTTAATTCAAAACGTTCATCTCCAACTTCTACAGTCCCTTTTCCGGATATGTGTTGTTCATAGTGGGCTTTTGAAAAAGATTCCTCCATTTTTTGAGTAGGTTCTTTTCCTGTCGATTTTTCCACTGGACGCCCGCCAAACATTGGTGAAATTCCATTGAATGTAAGCTCGACTTTCGTATCGACCATGGGATTCTCAGTAAAAGCTTTTTTAGGTTCAGACATATCATTTGGTTTGTCTAAGACGCACACTTTCCCTTCGTAAGAAAGTTTCAACTCTTTAAAAGGTTCAACTACTTCGAAACGCATACCGCCAGCATCAAAAACATCGTTTGTTTGAATTTCTGGTTTTTTATACATGAAACCAACACGCCCATCCGGCATATAGATGCAACAGGTCATTTCTGCGTAATTTTCATTAACTCGATTACCCAATCTGAACCAGCCGCCGATTTTCTGAGAATGGTCAATCAGATTGAAATACATCGATTCGTTGTAGTTCGAAACGTCGTCAGGTTCATGGTTGTATTCATCTTCAGGCTCGAGAACCAACTCGATATCTCTTTTATCTTCCACGACCTAATCTTTGCAGAGTTTCCACTTCTTTTGCCTGATCGGCCCATCAGATCTTTTAGTGGATAAAGTCGACACATGGATACAGATTTAAACGGAAAAGTAGCGATAGTGACAGGCGGTTCTCGAGGTATCGGCAAGGCAATAGCAGCCGAATTTGCTTCAGCAGGAGCAAAAGTAATGATTACTAGCCGCAAGGCAGAGGTATGTGAGGAAGCTGTAAAAGAAATTACTGAAGAAACTGGCGGTGATTTAGCATTTGAGGCTGGCAATGCTGGTCGGATCGAAGACATCGAACGTGCGGTCCAAGCCACACTTTCGACGTTCGGAAGCGTGGATATTCTCATTAACAATGCTGCGACGAATCCATATGCTGGGCCGACAATAGATGTTGATGTTCCCCGCTGGGACAAAACAATCGAAGTGAACCTCACAGGACCATTGTTGTGGAGTCAAAAATGTTGGAACCTATGGATGAAGGAAAATGGTGGAAACATCGTCAACATTTCCTCAGTAGGAGGACTTTCAACTAACCCGATACTTGGTCCCTATGACATAACCAAAGCGGCTTTGATCCATTTAACTATGCAATTAGCTGCGGAGCTTGCGCCGGGAGTTCGAGTCAACGCGATCGCGCCAGGTTTAATCAAGACAGATTTCGCAAAGGCGTTATGGGAAGGCGGACAGGGTGACATTGTGGCTAAAAGTTATCCTCTAAAACGTCTGGGCGAGACTCAGGACATAGCATCGGCTGCTTTGTACCTTGCGAGCGAGTCATCTGGATGGATGACAGGTCAAACTTTAGTCCTCGACGGCGGAGGACTTGTTAGCTTTAATAATCTGAGTTGATCAAATGGAATTAATTATGACCGGCACTGGGACCCCACTCCCAGACCCCAATCGTTCTGGCCCCTCGCAGCTGGTCAAAGTAGCAGATCGTAGTTTTCTTATTGACTGCGGAAGAGGTTGTCTAATGCGTTTGGCAGCTGCCGGAGCCCCACCTATAACTATTGAGAGGCTTCTTCTCACTCATTTGCATAGTGACCATGTAACAGATGTAAATGATTTAATTACGACTAGGTGGATTTCCGGATTTCCAGCTCCACCTCTGCCGATAGTTGGACCAGAAGGCACGGATAATTTCATTAAAAGCACCCTCAAGATGCTTGAGTCCGATATTGGATATCGAATTGAGCATCATTCAGATCTGGAGTCACCACAGCTTGAGGTTGCCGAGACTGCTGCAGGGGTTGTCTTAGACGACGGACAGGTACGAATCACCGCAGCTATGACTGAGCACAAGCCAGTCCACCCGACGGTTGGATACAGGATTGAAGCAGAGGGCAGTTCGATTGTTTTAGCAGGAGACACAGTCCCATGTGAGGGCTTAGATGAACTCTGCTCAGGTGCAGATGTGTACGTGCAGACCGTCGTAAGAGACGATCTGATCAAACAAATTCCAGTAGAACGCCTTTTAGACGTCCTTGATTACCATTCGACGGTTGAAGATGCAGCTCGTACAGCGGATAAGGCAGGAGTTAAAACCCTTGTTCTAAACCATTGTGTGCCTGCCCCTTCAACGCAAGAAGATATTGACCAATGGATACAAATGGCTTCTGAACATTTTGACGGTGAAATTATTCTTCCATCTGATCTTGAAACAATAAACGTGTGATTAAATCAAGTTTCTAATTGCTCAGCTAGGTATTCACAAGATTCGATAAATTCCTCAATCATATCTATGACCACTTGACCAGCTGGTCGTGCTCGGTTCATTGACCCGACAATCTGACCTACGAAATAAGTGGCAAGTTTCTCTGATCCGGAACCCGAATGATGAGCTGTTCTGTTAATTCGAGCCTGTGAACCGTCGGTTAAAATTGGTTGCAAGGGCATGCCGAGAGGATCAGGTGTATCTTCTCTAGCCCATTCTTCCGTCCATGCACTTTTTAACATTCTTGCGGGTTTACCTGTCAGGGAACGCGATCTGAGGGTGTCACCAGACCCTGCAGCTAACATTTTTTCTTTTACCACGGGGTGGGTTTCTGCTTCTTCAGTGGTTAACCATACTGAGCCACACCAGACCCCTGCTGCTCCTAAAGCCATTGCCGCTGCCATTTGCCTGCCTCTTCCGATGCCTCCTGCACCAACAACAGGTACAGAACCTGCGGCGTCAACAATTTCTGGGATTAGAACCATAGATCCTATTTCACCTGTGTGGCCTCCCGCTTCGTATCCTTGAGCGATTATCATGTCGACCCCTGCATTCACGTGTCTTTCAGCATGCGTGCGTGCTCCAGCTAATGCAGCTACTTTCACACCTGCGTCATGACATTTGTCGATCATTTCCTTGGGAGGAGGCCCCAACGCATTAGCCATTAAAGATGGTCTGTGAGCTAAAGCTATTTCTATTTGACGGGCAGCACGATTTGCGGAAAAAGGGGCGTCAGTAGATCTCTCCGACCAGCTATTGGATGACTTTGATTCCTCAGGAGATTCTTCTGGCACTTCATACCGTTCAAGTAGTTCTTCAAGAAATTTCCTGTGTTCATCTGGGATCATGGCAGCAATATCTTCGATTTTTAGGCCGCCTTCACCGTCTCCGGCATAGCGAGCTGGAACTATCAGGTCAACTCCATATGGATGATCGCCAATTTCGTCTTCGATCCATTTCAAATCGATCTCAAGATCTTTGTCGCTGTGACCTACAGCTCCCAGTACTCCCAGACCACCAGCTTTAGAAACTGCAGCTACTACATCTCTGCAATGACTAAATGCGAGAATAGGAAATTCGATTCCTAACATTTCAGTTACTGGTGTTTTCATTCATTCTCCTCGTATACGCCGTATTTAAGTTTGCCTGAAAAATTATGCCATTGACTATTTGCTTCAGCCCAATCATTAGAAACGGTCTTTCTGGATCTAGATTATTGATTGTTAAGGAGGAAAGTTTTGAGTAAATGGAATAAAGACACGACAACAAATGAAATTTTAGAAGGTGTTGATTTATCTGGTAAGAAAGTTCTAGTTACGGGGGCTTCCGGTGGATTAGGTGAAGAAACAGCGCGTGCTCTAGCAGCGGCTGGTGCATCAGTCATTATGGCGGCAAGAGACAATACAAAAAATTCTGAAGCTAAAGAAAGAATCCTCGCGAGCAATTCTGAAGCAAAACTCGACCTACATGAACTCAACTTGGCGTCTTTAAACGATGTCAGGTCTTCCGCCGAAGAATTTCTCAGCAAGAATGAAAGTCTGGACCTTTTAGTGAACAACGCGGGAATAATGTGTACTCCATTTGGTCATACGACAGACGGTTTTGAGCAACAGCTTGGTGTCAACCACTTAGGGCACCATCTATTTACCGGATTACTGATGCCAGCATTGGAGAAAAAAGAATCTTCAAGGGTTGTGTGTTTATCTTCTGGAGCGCATCTTATTTGCGGCGTGAATTTAGATGACCCAATGTTTGAAAGACGTGATTATGACGGATGGGACAGCTACGGGCAGTCAAAATCAGCTAACGCCCTGTTTGCCAGAGAGTTTGATCGACGCTATGCGGAGAAAGGAATCCATGCTTTTTCAGTTCACCCGGGAATGATTTTCACTGAATTGGGAAGACACATGACGGAAGAAGATATGGCGAGTCTGATAGAAAGACGTAAATCACAGATCAAAGCAGATGAGGAATCAACAGATAGCAACGACATGATGAGTCCTAAAACGGTTGAAGCGGGAGCTGCCACAACGGTTTGGGCTTGCGTGGAGAGTACGCTCGAAGAGCAAGGAGGGCATTATCTAGCTGACTGCCAATTAGGCGTTCCGCTTGAATCTGAAGATAGTTCACCAGGATCGTGCAGCATGGCTAGTCATATTCTGGATGATGAGGCCGCTGAAAAACTTTGGGAACTAAGCGAACAACTAACCGGTGCAGTTTTCGACTAAAGAGAAACTTGCATGTAGTCTAGAGTTGTGACATTCCAGCCGCCTGAACACCATCCTGCTTTTGAGGAATATTGTGAAACTATATTTGAATTAGCGGAGGACGGGGTTCAAGTAAAACAAGCACGAATTGCGGAACGTCTAGGAGTTGCACCCCCTTCAGTTTCGGAAATGATTCATCGTATGGTCGACGTTGGATTAGTTAAATTGGCTGCAGGACAGATCAAGTTGACTTCGAAAGGTACAGACTTGGCAACACAGGTAGTCCGTCGCCACAGACTGGCGGAATGTTTTTTAACTGATGTTTTAGGTCTGTCTTGGACTGAAGCACATCATGAAGCTGGCAAATGGGAACACATTATTTCAGGTTCTGTAGAGGAAGCGATGAGAAAAATTCTTGATGATCCAACTACATGTCCCCATGGAAATCCAATCCCAGGGTCTAATTATAGAGCTCCAGAAGATGCGGTCGTTTTGAGTAATTTAGCTGATGGAGAATCCTTTGTTGTCGAGAGGATTACAGAAGAACTTGAATTTGCAGATGGCCTATTGGAGTATTTTGAAAAAGCAGAATTAAAGCCAGGAAGTGAAGCTCAGATAAAAGGCATAACACCTGCGGGGATTAGAAAAGTAGAAATCAATGGAAAGAATTTAGAAATTGATTTGTTCGCTTCGGAACGTATTTTAGTTACTTCACTTTAGAGTCAGGTAGAAATACTGTTTCGGCGAACAATCAGCCCCCAGCTTAGAATACCGCTCAGTGTTACCAGAATTAGTGACAAAATGGCAGTTTCAGCTAGGTAAGAGGCTTCATATGTGTCCCAAATTTCCACTGCAAGAGTCCGAAAACCTATTGGCGAAGCTAAAAGAGTGGCTGGCAGTTCTTTCATCGTGGAAAGCATTACCAGTCCGGCTCCAGCTGCAAGTCCCGGAGCCATAATTGGAATATCCACAGTGGTTAATTTGCGAATTTTCTTAGCACCTAAAAGACGGGCAGCGTCTTCCAAGGGAGGAGGAACTGAACTAACTGCAATTTGAGAAGTTCTCAGAGCCTGCGCACCGAAGTGGACAATGTAAGCAAAAATCAGTAATGGCAATGATCCAATGAGGAAATCAAATGGTGAAGCATGCAACGTCCAGAAGATCAGCGAAAGTGCTATTACCAATCCGGGAATTGCAAAACCGGTGACAATTAAGGCATTAGTGGCATCACCTATGGGAGACTTATATCGAGTTTGAAGATATGCAACTGGAAGCAAGACTGCAACTGCTATTAGAGCAGTTGCAACACTGACCCATAGTGTAGACCAGACAGGGTTAATTATTGAATCCCAATTAAGTTGCAACTCTCTAGTAGATCGCCCACTTATTTGACTTATTAAACCCCAATCAGCCATAGAAACCAGAGGAGAAATCAGAGCGAGGCCGACCACTAAGAAACAAACTGTAACTGCTGGCCAGCGCCATTTTCCAAGCGAGATAATCATAGATGGACGGTCAACAACACTGGGAAATACTGTGGCTTTTCGAGAGATTTTTCTCTCTGCTGTTATTACAACAAAAGCAAGTATCAGCAAGATCAATGCCATAGCGAAGGATCTTTCTTGATCGAAAAGCCTGGTACGAAAAATTGTTTGCGTAAGGGTTTCATATCTCATGAGATGCACAGCTCCGAAGTCGCTTAAGGTATATAGAAATACGAGCAGGGAGCCAGCAAGTATTGAAGGCATTAATTGCGGAGTAATAATGCGAAAAAAAGCTTTACCAGATTTATTGCCTAGGACTCGAGCACTCTCTTCTAAAGAAGTTGGGAGCTTCATTATGCGTCCGGCGACGGGAAGGTAAACGTAAGGGTAGGTAAAAAGAGTTAACACGAACCAAGAGCCTGTCAATCCTTGAAGTCGAAAAGAAAGTTCGATTCCGAAAAAAGATAAGAGATCATGCAGTATTCCACCAGGAGTCAATCCTGATAATAGCGATGCCGCTCCCACGAAACTTGGAAATACTAGAGGAAGAGGCACTACGATTTTCCAGAACCGGCTCCACGGGATATCAGTTTTGATGCATGCCCATGCAAGAAAGGTTCCTAGTATTGCCGAAGAAATTGATACAAGAACTGCAAGTTGCACAGTTCTCCATAGGGGTTCTATAGCTCTTCGTTCGAAAATAAGATCTATAGATCGACTGCTACTATTTAGAAATCTCCAAATTACATAAAAGCCGGGTAGGGCAAAGCAAACAGCGACCATTACAGCCATACCACTCATCGCGGGGGAAGTTTTCTCCGGACGTGGAGCGGCTGTAATGGTCATTTGTTCCTATTGATCTAGAATTCCACTGACTTCGATTATTTCTATAGTGCGACGAAACTCTGCAGCCATATCGTTTATATCGACAGCACCAACCGAATCAATAGGGGTGGGTGGGAGAACCGAGCTGGGCTCCACGCCGATAGCAAGTGGATATTCGTATACAGAGTCGGTCAGGTATCGTTGTTGCCCATTAGATAGCAAGTGAGCAATTAATTTATTGGCAGAATCGTAGTTTTTGCTTCTGTCGAGGATGGCTGCTGTAGCCATAATCATAAGCCCTCCATCATCACCAGATGCAAAAGCATGATTTGCTGAGCGTTGTGCATCACCATTAGATGCAACCTCCTGATAGTTGTAATAGTGGTTCACCAGTCCGAATGTGACTTCATTGCGGCTAACTGCCTCAACGATTGCTCTATTTTTAGGATAAAAACGCGCCCCATTTGCAACCATGTCATTTAGCCATTTGACAGCTACGTCATCACCATTCCTAAGACGGAAAACAGTAAACCAATCTTGGAATGATGAATTTGAACCGGGTATTGCCACTAATCCTTTATAGAGTGGATCGGTTAAATCGAAGACTGATTGCGGCAAGTCAACAGTCGCAATTTCATCAGTGTTGTAAACAAGAACTCTCGCTCTTCCTGCAAAACCAACCCAATCATTATTAGGTGAGCGACGATCAACAGGTACACGTTCTAAGACAGTTTTGTCAAGGTTTGCCAACATGTCTAGGTCTGCCAGATAGCCGGTGGGTCCAGGACTTCTGGAAAGGAATACGTCAGCTTGGGTTTTGTCCCCTTCAGTTGAAATAGCTAAAGCTAAGTCATTTGAAGATCCGTATTTAATCTCTAGATTTATCCCAGTAGTGGCTTCAAAATCCGAAAAAATGGGACCAACGAGTTTTTCGCTACGTCCAGAATAGACAGTAAGGGTTTTAGAATCTCCATCACTCCCGCATGAAGGTGTAGCCAGTATCGCAATTGCCAATATAGCTGTAAGTATTTTTTTGATTTTCAATTTCTCCTCCAAAGTGGATGTTAGGCAAACCTAATATTTTATGTTAGGCAAACCTAACAATCTTTACAGGTTTTTCCAACCTAAAGAAGTGCTGCACCCATTCCCACATATGAAACGCTAACTTGATCCCCTCTTTGGCAATTAGAGCCTGCCGGAGTTCTAGCTTTGATTAAAGTTCCATCCTTAAGTCGAATTAGAACCATTGCATCGTGGCCGTAGTATTCGACTATTTCGACAATGCCATCATTACCTTCAGAGATTTTTAGCTCTTCTGGTCTAATAAGAACTCCAGAGGGATTATCAGTAACTTTAAGAACAGGTATTTCTCCAATGGGTGTGGAGCACACACTGTTTACAGATTTTTTAAAGGGAAAAATATTTGCGTCGCCTACAAAACCTGCAACCCAGCTATCCACAGGTTGACGGTATAAGTCATGTGGAGGGTCTATTTGCATCAATCGACCCTCTCGCATCACAGCCACTCGATTTCCCAGAACAAAAGCTTCATCTTGATCGTGGGTAACGAAGATAGTAGTAATTTCTAGACTCGTAAGAAGTTGATTAACTTCACTGCGGATTTCTACCCTCAAGGTGCTATCTAAATTTGAAAACGGTTCATCAAGTAGTAAAACGGAAGGTTCTGGTGCTAATGCTCTTGCTAGAGCGACGCGCTGTTTTTGACCGCCGGAAAGAGTATGGGGACGACGGTCTCCGAAGCCAGAAAGTCCAACAAATTCTAGTAACTCCGCAACTTTTTTTTCTTTCGAAATCTTTTTTCTAATTCCATATCCAATATTTTCGCTGATGCTCATATGGGGGAAAAGGGCAGCGTCCTGGAAGACCATACCAATTTTCCGTTTTTCCGGTGGAACCGAAATTGTTTCACTAAAAACCACCCTTCCACTGACCGAAATTTGGCCTTTTTCGGGTTGTTCTAATCCGGCGATTGTGCGTAAAAGAGTTGTTTTCCCGCATCCACTTGGTCCCAGTAGCGAAAGAGTTTCTGTTCTTTTTACTCTTAAATCAATTTCTTCAAGAACAGTTGTTTGATCAAAAGATTTTGAAAGCCCCTCAATTACAACCTCACCTGGTTTATTATCTTCATTCATTATGGATAAGACTAGTATCGAATTTCTTTTTTTGTTAGGTATACCTACCAAGCTAAAAAATTTTCTGTGGAAACCTAAAACCATAGTTACCGTCTAGGCATGCGAGAAGTAACAGTCGGATGGTGGGGTCTGGTTGCCTCTTTAACGATGGTGTTCATTACTGTTGGAATATCACTTTTTCTTAGACTAAGACTTGAACGTGATTTAACGATCGCATCTGGAAGATCTATCGGACAGTTAGTGATAGCGGGCTGGGCTTTGACTCTCATCTTGAAGGATGAAACATCAATAATTTGGGCATGGTTATGGGTTGCGGCAATGATTCCATTCGCAGCTATTTCTGCCTCTAGGCGTGAACAGCGCCTCCCATGTCTTGTATGGACGACAGCGTCGGGGTACCTGCTCGGGTTGGGAATCAGCCTTTCTGTTCTTTTTGCTTTACAAATTCTTCCTCTTGAGTCTCGTGTATTGGTTCCAATTGCAGGGATGATAGTTGGCAATTCACTGAGAGTTGTTGTGGTCGCAGCCACACGACTTGTTGACGCTATACGCGACTCCCAGCTTGAGATAGAAGCCATGCTTTCACTTGGGTTCACACGTCACAAAGCTGTTCAAAGAACCGTCTCAGAAACACTCAAATTGTCTTTGATCCCTCAGATTGAGACAACAAGAACCGTGGGGATAATTTTCCTTCCGGGGATACTTACAGGACTGATACTCGCAGGAGTGGACCCTCTGGAAGCCGCGTTGATGCAAGCAGTAATACTTTTCCTCATACTCGGTTCCGCAGCAATAACAGGTCTGATAGTCGTTCTATTTGGAGCTCAAAAGTTTCTGACCACCGATCACCGTCTCGAACCACCGAAACTTTAAAAACTACTTCGAGCAGTCACAACCCAATTCGCTTAAACACGAAATAACTTCATCAACTGGAAGTCCAACAATGTTGTCGAAACTTCCTTCAAAGGAAACTACAAAGTCCTTACCACCGCCTTGGATCCCGTAACCACCAGCTTTATCCAATGGTTCACCAGTCTGTATATAACTAACGATCTCTTCTTTTGTGAGTTCTCTCCATTTGACCTGGGTAGCAACTATCAAAGATCGACGACCTTTAGATCCACTCAGAGCGACACCGGTTACCACTTCATGAGTTTTCCCTGAAAGGGTTTGTAGCATTTCTAAAGCGATTTCGGGTGTTCCGGGTTTACCTAAAATTTCATCATTTATCGAAACCACCGTGTCTGCGGCAAGACCACATTCACCAACATTTATTACAGCATCAAGTTTCTTGATTGCTAAACGTTCTACTAGAGACCTAGCTGACTCACCTGTCTGAATTGATTCATCTACATCAGGTATGCGAACTTCAAGCTCGAATCCAGCCTCAACAAGAAGAGAAAATCTTTGGGGAGACCCTGAAGCAAGAATTAATCTGCCTTGTGTCCCAGTCAACTTTCAACCTCCTGAAACAAGAGCCTCAGCTTCAATATGAAGAGGGGTCAAATCAGAAGGATCATCTAGCCAGCCAGCGGGTAAAACCACAGGCTTTGGACCGTTTCGGTGACTCCTAGGAAGCCTCAGAGCAGAAGGGTCAAATTCTCTGTCAGCTCCAATAGTCGACAGAAGATCGCTTAGCAGTTCTTTTAGATTGTCCATGTCTTCAACCATTTGAAGCGAACGTCTTGCAGCAGGTCCAGTCTGGTATCCCTTCAAATACCAAGAAGTATGTTTCCGAAAGTCTCTAATTCCATGAGGACCGGTCCAATCAACCAACATTTGTGCATGCTGGATCATTGTGTCAGCAACTCCACCTAACAGTGGGGGATTGTCAGGTTCTGAACCTCCTGAAGAAGGATCAGAACCGAAAACCGAAGCTAACTGTCCGAACAGCCAAGGTCTGCCCAGACAGCCACGACCGACTACGACCCCATCGCATCCAGTTGAGCGCATCATGCGCAGTGCATCCCAAGGTTCCCAAATATCGCCATTACCAAATACGGGGATAGACACAATAGTTTCTTTCAAACGTGCAATAGCATCCCAGTCGGCTTGACCCGAATACAATTGTTCCGCTGTTCTAGCATGCAAAGCTAAAGCCGAAGCCCCCACAGATTCTGCTATAAGACCAGCCTCAAAGTAAGTCAGGTGATCTTCATCTGTACCTTTACGGAATTTCACAGTCACAGGAACAGAACCGGCAGCTTTAACCACGGAAGAAACAATCGACTCAAAAAGTTTAGGTTTCAGCGGAAGGGCAGCTCCACCTCCACGTCGTGTCACTTTAGGCATTGGACAGCCAAAGTTCATATCAATATGATCTACCCGACCTTCACCCACCAACATGGCAGTAGCAGCAGCAATACTCTTCGGCTCAGTTCCATACAACTGGATGCTTCTAGGTGTTTCGCCTTCAGCGAAACCGCTCAGTCTCTCAGTTTTAGAATGACCCTCTAACAACCCTCGAGCAGTGATCATCTCACTCACATATAAACCAGCACCAAATTTTCGGCACAGCTTACGAAACGGAGCATTAGTAACGCCTGCCATCGGGGCTAAAACAACTGGAGGCCAAATCTCGATTGGCCCAATACTAGGTTTTTTGAACTCATCAGGAATCGCGGTAATTACATCGCGATTGATTTCACTTCTTAAACCCATATATAAAGCGTAGAGCCCAAGTATTTATCTAACGCGCTATTCGAAACCCTTGATGTCCTAAAGAACTATCCGGCAGCAAACCCATTCTCGCACCTAGGCGGTACCTGTTGCAGTAACTATCATGGCAAAGATACGAACCACCTTTTACTACCCTGTCTAAACCCATTGAAGGACCCTTCGGGTCTCTGATTGGCTCGTCTGATTCATGACGTGCAGTAAACCAGTCATCGCACCACTCCCAAACGTTCCCTGAACAGTTATGAAGACCAAAATTATTAGAGGTAAAAGCATCGACAGGACAAGTTCCAACCCAACCATCTTCAGCGTCGTTTTTGTCAGGAAAAGAACCAGTAAAAATATTGCACATAAAGTCACCATTAGGTCTGCTTTCATCACCCCAAGGAAATTTTTTCTGATTAAGTCCGCCACGAGCAGCGAACTCCCACTCGGCTTCAGTCGGCAGACGACAATCAGCCCATTCGGCAAAGGCTTTTGCATCAAACCATGAAACGTGAACAACAGGATGCTCCCATTTAGAGCATCCGGGTTCCAACTCGGATTCAGGACCTTCAGGGTGCAACCAGTCGGCACCTTCAACTTGTCGCCACCACTCTGCTCCCAAAACACCCCTAGTTGGTGGAAAATCATCGGGAAGTAAACCTGCAAAAACAAAAGACCAAGGAGGTTCACCATTCACACTTTGTTCCGCAGTTGTCACATAGCCTGTAGCAGCAACAAAAGCTGCAAATTCGGCATTACTTACGGCAGTAGAGGAAATTGAAAAAGAAGACAAAGAGACTTCCCTTACAGGTCCTTCACCATCTGCAGGATAAGCATCTAGTTCGTTGCCCATCAGGAAAGAGCCACCTGATAATTCAATCAGATTCGCTATGGGATCAGATTTAGCCATTGCCTTCTAGATCAAGACTTGAAACGAAACCCCTAACAGCTTCAGCCACTTCATCACACGCCTTCACATGCACCATGTGACCGGCATCTGGAACAATCAAAGTTCCTTTGACATCGAGATACTTTTCGAAAACTGCTGCAGATGCTGCAAAACGCTTATCACGTTCACCTAAAACTAGAAAAGTAGGAGCCTTTATTTCATCTAAGTGGTCAATCACATACGAATCAACATGCATAGACAACTCTTCTGCACCTTCAGCAAGATCGAGGTTTTCAGCGGCCTGTCTAACAGATTCGTTCCACTCTTCGCGGGTTTCGGCTTTTCTGAAACCCGGGCCGGAGGCTACAAGAACCAGAGCAGTAACCTCATCAGGCTTTTCTAAAGCATATGCAAGCGAAAGATAGCCACCCAAACTATGTCCAACTAGAACACACGGCCTTTCAGCTTCATCAAGCACCGCAGAGATATCTTTCAGCGCTTCTTCTCGGCCATAGTTACCTGGCGGAGGAGTCCCACTGTCACCATGACCACGTAAGTCCCAAGTAGTCACCTGATGGTCTTTACACAGATTTTCACTTAAACCTGACCAGACATCTCTACTGTTAGCCCAACCAGTAATACAAACAACATGAGGTCCAGTCCCTTTGGTTTCGCCCACAATAGTTACTTCGCCATTTCGAACTTCAAACGAGCTCATATTTAACGCAACCCTCTAAAACATTCTCGGACATCTTCGACGAAAACTTCGGGAGTTTCTAAAGAAGCGAAATGCCCACCTTTTTCATGTTCAGCCCATAGAACCAAGTTCATTGAATCTTCAACCCAGCGCCGGCGTGGCATCATTAGTTCATATGGAAAAATCGACACACCGACAGGTGTGTCACCAGTTGAACCGAAACCGGGCTCAAGAGTTTTAAACATCTCATAATAAATTCGTGTTGACGAATTTATGGTTCCAGTGAACCAATAAAGAGAAACGTTTGCCAAGAGCTTGTCTTTATCAACAGTATTGAGAAGATCGCCATCATTGTCGGTCCAACCGTAGAACTTTTCGGTGATCCAAGCTAAAAGTCCAGCGGGGCTATCATTCAAGCCAGTGCCAAGAGTCTGAGGTCTTGTTTGTTGAATCCGGAAGTAGCCATCATCTTCTGCTTGGTACCAAGCAGCCCGATCAAGCAATTGCTGTTCAATATCTGTTATATCTTCCATATCATCTGACTTCCCCGGAGGGCCCCCTGTCAGCATGGTTATGTGACATCCGGTCACATTTTCTGGAGCTACGCGACATATCTCACGGGAAATAATTGAACCCCAATCGCCTCCCTGTACGCCATAGCGGTCATAACCCAAAGTCTTAGACAATTCGGCAAAAGCACGAGCTATTCGTGTAGGCCCCCACCCACGCTCAGAAGTAGGTCCGGACAGTCCATAACCCGGCAGAGAAGGAACGATCACATGAAAAGCATCAGATTCATCACCGCCGTAATCTTGCGGATTTGTTAAAGGGCCTATTACATCGAGAAATTCGACTATTGAACCCGGCCAACCATGGCTTATCAACAGCGGAAGAGCATCAGGATTTTTCGAACGTTCATGGATGGTGTGGATGCGTTGACCATCAATATCAGTAGTCAGATTATTAAAAGAGTTTAAGTAAGTTTCGAAAGAACGCCAGTCAAATTCATCTTTCCAATACGCCGCGAGGTTCCTGACCAAATTCGCGTCGATGCCATAATCCCATCCCGCATCAGGTAAATGATCAGGCCACCTAGTTCTTTCTAAACGTTCTTTGAGATCTGCTATCTCGTCATCATCAACAGAGATGACAAGAGGGGTGAAATTATCCGACATTTAGGCCTATTAGACGTGTTCAGCTAATTCACGTAAGCGACCCAAAATGGCAGCAGGGTCACCACCAATAGGTGTCACATTAAGGCTCGTAACCCCCGCTTCCTTATAGGCGGCCAAGCGATCTTTAACGTATGCTTCGTCACCGCACATATTCGACTTTTCAATCAACTCATCAGGAAGAGCGGCCATAGCTTCCTCCCTTCGACCATCCAAATAAGCTTCCTGAACTGCTGAAGCTTCATCAGGAAAGCCGTATTGGCAGCAAAGATCGTTGTAAAAATTCTTACCTTTAGCACCCATACCTCCTATGTAAAGAGCAGCCATCGGTCGAGCCATATTTCTATATTGTTCGGCATCATCGCCTATAGCAACTAAACCTCCTGCAACAACATCAAAATCGCCAAGCGAAGGATCTCTCCTTTCCATACCGGCTTTGATGGAATCGCCCCAAACTGTTCCCATTCGCTCAGGAAAAACCATAAAGGGAAGCCAACCATTGGCTGATGCTGCTGTTTCCTCCACACTGTTGGCTCCCAGCGAAGCAACATAGATGGGTATGTCTTCTCTAAGCATGTGATTAATGATCTTTAATGGTTTTCCCAGCCCAGTTCCTTGCTCGGCAGGTAGAGGTAAATCAAAAACTTTACCGTTGTAAGAAAGAGGCTCACGTTTCCAAGCTAGACGACAAATCTCCATAACTTCCCTAAGGCGTGTCAAAGGCATTGAATAGGGAATCCCGTGAAAACCTTCAATCACTTGAGGTCCGGATGCACCTAAGCCAAGTGTAAAGCGCCCACCAGAAAGAGAGTCCAGGCTTGCAGCGGTTTGAGCCAAAGCAGCTGGAGTCCTGCTATATGTATTTAAAATTCCACTACCGAGACCTACTGTCTCAGTTTCAGCGGCCAAATAACCCAAAAGGCTCACAGCATCAAAACCATAAGCCTCAGGTATCCAGATCATGTCTACACCCGCAGACTCCAAATCTTTAGCTTGTCTTGCTGAGTCCTTTGGATCGTTGGCGTAGTTTAAAAGAGTAGATATTCGCATAAATGAATCTTTCCAGAAGTCAAAGAAGATCGCTTAGTTGGCAATCTTTTTCTTTTCAGAACCCACCGTACAATAAGTTTTTAAAAAAATTTCGCTTCAAAATAGGGTAATTAGTCACAAGTGGTGATCTTGAAGACATTTTCTCAAATACCATCAAAGTATGGTGAATAACTCCCGATCTGAAAAAGAAGCCATAAACATGTCGGAGGTTTTTAACGCATACTCTCGGCAAGACTGGGAAGATTTAGCTTTAGAGACACTGTCAGGTAAGTCAATCGATTCTCTACACGAAATCACCGATGACGAAATTGAAATAAAAGCAATTTACAGTTCCGAAGATCAAAATTCTACAAACCCTGCTGGAGTCCCTGGCACAACTCCATTTACACGAGGAATTAATAGAAGTGGAAATGAAAATGGGACTTGGGATATCCGAGCTTTAATTGATGACTCCACCACTGAATTAGCTAATGCATCTGCGTTAAATGAACTTTTAAATGGTTCCACTTCATTATTTATAGATTCCGAGAAAATTGGAATTAAGTCGGTCACCGATTTAGATAAAACTCTAGAAGAGGTTTTTTTGAATATGACCAGCATTTGGTTCAAGCCTGGTTTGAAGGGATCAGAGATTGCGAAATGGATGATCGAATTATGGGACCAACGTGGTATAGGAAATCCTGAACGTCATGGGGGACTAGGAGTAGATCCAATAGGAGTATCTGTACAAAAAGGAATCCAAAGTGAGCATGACAGCGAATTGTCAGAGGTGCCAGATTTCATAGACAGAAGTGGGTTTGCAAAGGTTATAGATATCGATAGCAGTTTTTATCCAGAACTTAGTGGGTCAACTTCTGCAGAACTCGCATATTCTCTATCCGCGGCGGTCTTCTATTTGAGGGAACTAGAAGAAAAAGACCTAGGAATTGAAACAATTATAAAAAGCATGTATTTCACCTATTCTTCCAACAGTGACCAGTTCATGACTATCGCAAAATTTCGAGCAGCTAGACGATTGTGGGCACAGATAACAAAAGAATGCGGATGTACACCTGAAAATCAAACACAAAGTCAACACGCTGTCACTTCCAATAAGACAATGGGTGGAAAAGACCCTTGGTTTAATTCATTTAATTCGACAGTTGCAGCATTCGCTGCTGGCATTGGTGGTGCGGAAGCAATTACTGTGATCCCGTTTCCTCTTTCAGATGAAATTTCCGGAGGAGAATCGGAAAGACGCATGGCACGAAATACCCAACTTTTACTTGCAGAAGAAAGCCATATAGGGAGAGTCATTGATCCTGCTGGCGGATCCTGGTTCGTTGAGGAACTTACCGAACATTTAGCTCAGAAATCTTGGGAAATTTTCCAACAGATTGAGTCTTCAGGAGGCATCGTAGAGGTTCTTAAAAATGAAGAAAAAATTCAGGAGTTGTTAAGAATTCGAGGCTCGGATCATGACTAAAGTTCCTAATTTTTCCAAAATCGAATTCGATCAGACCACTGGAATGAGCGAAAAGGAAATAGCGCAACTTGCTTCTACGAACCCGGAGCAGCATAACGGTCAGCTATGGGAAACAGCAGAGAAAATATCAATCAACGACTATTACACCCACAAGGATATAGAAAGCTTAGATTTCTTGAATGGATGGCCAGGTTTAGCTCCCTTTTTGAGAGGTCCTCATGCAACAATGTATAAAACCAGGCCATGGACAATCAGACAGTACGGTGGATTCTCAACAGCAGAAGAATCAAATGCTTTCTATCGGCGAAATCTTGAAGATGGTCAAAGAGGAATTTCCGTTGCGTTTGATCTAGCCACTCATCGCGGATATGACAGTGACCACCCTCGAGTAGCAGGTGATGTAGGCATGGCTGGAGTCGCAATTGATTCTATTTTGGATATGCAAAAACTATTTGACGGTATCCCACTCGACAAAATGAGTGTTTCAATGACGATGAATGGTGCTGTATTACCAATAATGGCTTTGTATATCGTTGCTGCTGAAGAGCAGGGAGTCCCAGCGAAAGCATTAACCGGCACAATCCAAAATGACATTCTCAAAGAATTTATGGTTCGAAATACCTACATATACCCACCAGAACCATCTATGAGAATAATTTCTGACATCTTTTCGTATACAAGTTCAGAAATGCCTCGATTCAACAGTATTTCTGTTTCTGGTTATCACATGCAAGAAGCTGGAGCAACAGCAGATTTAGAACTGGCTTACACCTTGGCAGATGGAATCGAATATGTAAGAGCAGGCATAGAAGCAGGTTTAGATGTAGATTCATTTTCTCCAAGAATAAGTTTCTTCTGGGGAATCGGAATGAATTTTTTCATGGAAGTAGCCAAAATGAGAGCAGCCCGCCTTATTTGGGCAAGGCTGATGTCACAGTTCGAACCAAAAGATGACCGCTCCCTATCACTTCGAACACATTGCCAGACATCCGGTTGGAGTCTTACAGCCCAAGACCCTTATAACAATGTGATTAGGACGTGCATAGAAGCCATGGCTGCAACCCAAGGTCACACGCAATCACTTCACACGAATTCCTTTGACGAAGCTTTAGCTTTACCAACCGATTTCTCGGCAAAAATCGCACGCGACACCCAAGTTTTTCTTCAAGAAGAAACCGATTCATGCAGAGTCATCGACCCTTGGGGTGGAAGCTACTATGTGGAAAGACTCACGAATGACCTAGCAGAAAAAGCAATGGAACACATTGATGAGATCGAAAATTCAGGCGGCATGGCAAAAGCTATCGAAGCTGGAATACCAAAGTTACGCATCGAAGAAGCGGCTGCAAGAACTCAAGCCCGTATTGACTCTGGACAGCAGTCGGTCATAGGAGTAAATAGGTATCGTCCGGAAACGGAATCGGTAGTGAATGTTCTTAGAGTCGACAATGCTGAAGTTAGATCATCACAAATCGCTCAGCTTGAAGAACTGAAAGCCACACGTGATCAGAAACAGTGTCAGATCGCCCTTGAAGAGTTGACAAAAGCTGCGGAAAAAAATCAAAACTTATTAGCTGCATCGGTGAAAGCTGCACGAGCGCGAGCTACGGTCGGAGAAATAAGCGATGCGCTTGAAAAGATTTTTGGACGCCATAGAGCGGAGGTAAGAACAATTTCAGGAGTATTTAGCAGTGAAGTAGGGGACAATGAAGCCGTCCAAACTGTTAGAGATCGCGCTGACAAGTTTGAAACCGACTCTGGAAGACGTCCTAGGATTCTTGTTGCAAAAATCGGACAGGATGGTCATGACCGTGGTCAAAAAGTAATAGCCACTGCTTTTGCAGATTTAGGTTTTGATGTTGATATAGGACCCTTGTTTGCAACACCTTCTGAGACTGCGATGCAGGCAGTTGAAAATGACGTACATGTTGTAGGTGTAAGTTCTTTAGCCGCAGGCCATTTAACTCTGATCCCACAGTTGAAAGAAGGACTTGAATCTTTAGGACGCGGAGACATCGCTATTGTGGTAGGGGGAGTGATACCTCCAGATGATTTTGACGCACTTAAAAACGCTGGAGTTGCAGCAGTGTTCCCTTCTGGAACAGTTATTGCTGAAGCCGCTCTTGAACTTTTAGAGAAATTGTCGTGAAGGTTGACCTAGACGAACTGGTCAAAGGGGTTTTACAGGGGGATCGAACATCTCTTGGAAAGGCTCTTACTTTAGTTGAGTCGAGCAGATCAGATGACCGAGAAGTAGTTGAAAGTCTCTTATCTCAGATTTCTTCAAAAACGGGTGAAGCACATCGAATAGGAATTACGGGTGTCCCAGGCGTCGGTAAAAGCACATTTATTGAAGCGATGGGAAGCAAACTCATAGAATCCGGACACAAAGTGGCAGTTCTAGCTGTCGACCCGACCAGCACTGTTAGCGGTGGAAGCATATTAGGCGATAAAACTAGAATGACTCGTTTAGCGAATGACCCCAATGCTTTTGTGCGACCCTCACCCAGTTCAGGAACTTTAGGCGGGGTAACTAGAACAACACGGGAATCCATGGTTCTGCTTGAGTCTGCAGGTTACGACATAGTAATGGTGGAGACAGTTGGGATAGGTCAATCAGAAACTGTCGTAGCTGAAATGGTAGATATTTTTTTGGTTTTGATGCTTCCTGGGGCAGGAGATGAACTACAAGGAATCAAAAAAGGAGTTTTGGAACTGGCAGACATGATTGCTGTTAATAAAACGGATGGTGAAAATGAATCCAAAGCTTTTGAAGCAGCTAAGGATTACATTTCCGCACTTAGGCTCACACAACCAGCGACTTCCAACTGGATGCCCCCAGTAGTTAACTGCAGTTCATTAACAGGAGAAGGTCTTGATGAAGTATGGGAGAAAATTAAAGATCATAAAAAAGTTCTTGAGAACAGTGGAGAGTGGGCAGAACGTAGAAAAATCCAAAAACTGAAGTGGATGTGGTCAATAGTAGAAGAGCGTTTATCTTCTGATTTGCATGATCACCCTTCTGTAAATGAACAAGTTCCTCAATTAGAAAAGACAGTTCTAGAGGGGAAAATCAGCGCTACAGCTGCAGCTGAAAGATTGCTTGAGATATTTCGAAAAAACTAACCACTCAAAATAGAAAGTCGCTCCAATTTCTTTGAAATGAGATTGAGCGTTAGTGTTCGTACCATGGATCGTAGACAGTTCTTAAGAAATGGACTAATAGGTGCAGCAGGAGTTGGGATGATTTCGACTTTAGATATGGCTGCTGTGTCTGCCGCAGAGCCGGGAGTTGGACCTTACGGCTCGCTAGAAGGAATTCAACCAGATGCCAATGGAATAATTCTCCCAGAAGGTTTCACCTCCAGAGTTATCGCCACCTCGGGAGATTTGGTTCCAAACACATCTCATCAATGGCATATCTTTCCAGATGGTGCATCGACTTTCCCTGACGGAGATGGCGGATGGTACTACGCATGCAACAGTGAAGTCTTTAATTTTATGACAGGTTTTGAAGGACATGGAGGAGTCTCTTCCATACATTTCAATAAAGACGCTGAAATAATTGACGCCTTCCCAATTTTAGAAGGTAGTCATTCCAACTGTGCCGGCGGTCCAACTCCTTGGGGTACGTGGCTTTCATGTGAAGAAGGGTTTTTCCCTCCGTTATGGGGCAAAGTCTGGGAATGTGATCCGACTGGAAAAAATCCTGCAATTGCTAGAGATGCGATGGGGTATTTTGCCCATGAGGCTGTCGCCGTCGATCCAGTGGATGAAAAGTTGTATCTAACTCAGGACAAAAATAATGGTTTACTTTACAGGTTCACTCCGGATACATATCCGGATCTTTCCAGTGGAATTCTAGAAGCCATGCTTGTATCAGACGGCGAAAATGTTACATGGGAAAGAATAGATGATCCTTCTGGTGCTTCTGTTCCCACTGAAGAACAAATTCCTGGAGCCTTTATCACAGATGGAGGTGAAGGAATTTGGTACCACAATGGATGGATTTGGTTTGCTACAAAAGGTAATAACCGAATCCACAGTGTTGATCTCAGGAACCAGAGATATGAATTGATTTGGGATGGTATCGATGACAGGCAACCGTTAACTGGAGTTGACAACGTCACCGTAGAAGAAGGCTCAGGTGATCTATTTGTCGCTGAAGACGGTGGGAATATGGAACTTGTGGTTATAAGCCCTGAAGGAGAAGTTGCACCATTTTGTCGTCTTGCCGACCTAGCACACGAAGGGTCCGAAATGACAGGACCGTGTTTTAACCCGAACAGAGATCGTCTTTATTTCAGTTCGCAAAGAGGCCCATCAAACAAACAGGCTATTGAAGTTGTTCCTGCATATGCCGATGGCAGTCACTACAATGCCGGAGTCACATACGAGATTTCGGGGCCATTTAGAGGAAGGTTTGTTCCACCACCTCCAACTACTACGACCACTGCAGCGCCGACTACGACCACTGCAGCGCCTACTACGACCACTGCAGCGCCTACTACGACCACTGCAGCGCCTACTACGACCACTGCAGCGCCGACTACGACCACTGCAGCGCCGACTACGACCACTGCAGCGCCTACTACGACCACTGCAGCGCCTACAACTACCACTGCAGCGCCTACAACCACTTTGACAAGAGCAGTAGAAACAGCAGCCTCAGCAAAAGATGACAAGGGAAGCAATGGGGGACTTATAGGCGGAGTGTCAGCAGCAGTCGCTGCCGTGATCGCAGTAGTCGTAGCAGTCCGTCGAAGGGCAGCAAAAGAAGAAAACCCCGCTGAATAACTATTAGTTAAGTAAGGTCGGTTTAGCTTTGTTCAGGAGATGAAATGGACCGACGCTCGTTTTTAAAAAATAGCATTGCTGGACTAGCTGGCGTCGGATTGCTCCTAGAAGGCGAATTGTTAAAAGCAGCATCCGGGGGTGGACCATACGGGTCAATTAAAGACAGAGAACCTGATGAAAATGGATTTATTCTTCCCGAAGGGTTCAAATCAAAAGTAATAGCTATTGGTGGGGATCAAGTAGAAGGAAGCGATTACCAGTGGCATCTGTTTCCTTCTGGTGCAGGGAGTATCCCAGATGGAAGTGGAGGATGGTTCTTTATTTCTAATAGCGAAGTAAGCAACTACCTGACACCCAATGAGACATGGGGAGGTGCTTCCTCGATCCATTTTGATGTTTCTGGTTCGATTATTGATGCTCACCCGATCTTGGCTTGGAGTCATTCAAATGCAGGAGGTTGTGCGACCCCATGGGGGACATGGTTGTCATGTGAATCAGATCTATTTAACAAAGGAAAGGTGTGGGAGTGTGATCCAAATGGTCTTGATCTCCCTATAGAACTTCAAGGAGTCGGGCGAAGAAACCATGGTGACATAGCCATAGACAAAGAACGGAAGTGTCTCTATATGACTGAAAATCACCGAAGAGGACTTTTTTACAGATATGTACCTCACCAATGGCCAAATTTGAAAGACGGGTTATTGGAAGCCTTGAAAGTCGACAGTGACGGATCTATTCAATGGATCGAAATCACAAACCATTTGGATGGAACTATTCCAAATAGAGAAAAAGTTGACGAAGGCAAATTAATGGCAGGAGGGATGGGATGCTGGTATGAAAAAGATTCCGTATATTTTTCAACCAGATTAGATAACAGAGTTCATTCCATAAATCTTTCCTCTAACCGGTATGAGGTAATTTGGAATGGAGAAAATGGAAGACAACCCCTTACTGGTATAGATGATCTAACAGTTGACCCATTAACAGGTGATGTTTTTGTAGCTGAGACCAACGGCAATATGGAATTGGTCGTAATCACTCCTGAAGGTTCTGTTGAGCCTTTTTGCAGAGTCTCCAGCTCACAACATGATTTTTCCGCATTAACAGGCCCATGTTTTGATCCGTTTAGAAAACGTCTCTATATAAGTTCCCAGAGAGCCGAAGGCAACCGCTTAGTTCGTGATGTCATTCCAGCTATCAACTGGGGTGTTGGTTCTTACGGGAGCCGCACAGGTGCAACTTATGAAATTTCTGGTCCTTTTCGGACTTTGAAAATTCCCGATACTTCGAGCACAATTCCCATAGATGTTCCTACCACAACTTTGCAACAAGACGTGTCAGTAGATACTCCTAACGTGTCAGTAGATACTCCTAATGAGGTCATCCCTCAATCAGTTCCAGAGAAAATAGCAACTACTACAAGCACGCTAAAACTCTCCGCTGAAAAGGTAAAGGAAAAAAACATTAAAGATGATACAGACGTGGAGGATTCGAATTCCCTGCTAGTAATCAGTTCATTTATTGGAGTCGCTATTTTTCTAGGAGCTGGAGCCGCGGCAATTAAATACCGCTCAAATTCTCTTACGAAATCAGATAAGACCCCCTAAAAAGGGGGTCTTATCTACGTCCGATTGGGGAATCGGAGGGGGAGGGACACTACTAAAAGTCTTCGTTCATGGAGAACTCACCTTCAACACCGGTTTGGTAGGCAGTGACTGTCTTTTCGAAAAAATTTGTTAATTCAGCTACATCTTGAAGCTCCATAAAACCAAAGGGGTTTTTTGAACCATAGATCGGTTCTATTCCGAGTCTTGCTAAACGTTGGTCTGCTACGAATCTTAGGTATTCAAGAGTGTCAGCGGGCGACATCCCGTTAACGCCCTGTCCCCCTAAGAGATCTTCTGCGAATTGATATTCACAGTCCACGGCTTCTTCTATCATTGCGGTTATTTGACTTGTAAAGCTTTCATCGAAGAGTTCTGGTTGCTCTTCCCTAACTGTGTCTACAACAGCGAGAGCAAAATTCATGTGGCAACTTTCGTCCCTAAAAACCCAGTTTGTGCCAGAAGCTAAGCCATCAAGAAGTCCTTGATCACGTAAAAAATAAACGTAAGCAAAGGCTCCGAAGAAGAACAAGCCTTCTATGCAAGAAGCAAAGCAAATAAGATTCATTAGAAATGCTTTACGCTTTTCATCCGTATCAAGTTCATCTAGATCATCTACTGATCCCATCCATTTGAAACAGAAATCAGCTTTTTTACGGATCGAAGGAATGTTGTGTATAGCCGCGAAAGCTTCTTCTCTTTCGTCGTGATCCGGTATGTAATTGTCGAGAAGCGTTAGATAGAACTGCACATGTAATGCCTCTTCATAAAGTTGACGTGACAGGTACATGCGAGCTTCTGGTGCATTTATGTGTTTATAAAGGTTCAGTACCAAATTATTAGCGACTATTGAATCACCGGTAGCGAAAAATGCCACGAGTCTCTTTACGAGGTGTATGTGAGCAGAATCCATTTTTCCGCTACGCAGATCATTAAGGTCAGTAGTGAAATCAATTTCGTCCACCGTCCAGGTGTTTTTGATGGCATCTTGGTACATCTCATAAAAATACGGGTAACGCATGGGTCGAAGTGTCAAATCAAAACCTGGGTCTAAAATATTGGTAGGCCGTGTTATTGAGGTGAGACTCGGTTGGTCTGCTGGATCGGCAGAGGCCTCAGGAAAAACTTCAGAAAGTGCCATTAATCGCATGCCTCACAAGTCTCTGGGTTTTCTAAGGAACAAGCGATGGCTTCGGCATCAGTAAAAGTCGTTTCCGAAGACTCAACAGTGTCATCGTTGTTTACAGTTGTTTTATTAATCTTGGTAGCCGGTCTAGATCTCAAGTAATAGGTCGTTTTTAAACCAGATTTCCAAGCGTGCATGTACATGGAACTAAGTTTCCCTATGGTTGGAGATTCCATAAATAGATTGAGGGATTGGCTTTGGTCTATGAAAGCGCCTCTTTCGGCTCCCATATCAATTAAAGATCGCATTGGTATTTCCCAAGCGGTTCTATAAATTTCCTTCAAGTCATCTGGCATTCCTTCAATGTCTTGAATGGAACCTTCTGATTGTTTCAGGGCGTTACCCATACTCTCGGTCCAAAGGGATCTTTTTTGAAGCTCGGACACCAGGTATCGATTAATTTGAAGAAATTCACCAGAAAGCGTTTCTCTCTTAAAGAGGTTCGAGACTTGAGGCTCTATACATTCATAGCACCCTGCTATTGAGGCAATTGTTGCAGTCGGAGCAATAGCGATCATTAAAGAGTTACGAAGGCCATGCTTGGAAATCCTTTTCCTTAGGCTCTCCCAACGTTCCGGATTACTTGGTTCTACACCCCATAGATCGAACTGAAGATCACCTGAGGCTGCACGTGTTTTGTCGAAATTGGGATGAGCCCCGGATGCTTCTGCCAGTTCAGTTGATGCCCAAAGAGCATTGAAATAGATCTCTTCTGAAATCTTTTTTGATAACTCGCGTGCTTTCGGGTCGTCGAAGGGCAAACCCATTTTGAAGAAAACATCTTGAAGTCCCATTAATCCAAGACCAACTGGTCTCCATGCGTTGTTTGAATTATCCGCTTCTTGTGTCGGGTAAAAGTTTATGTCTATTACACGATCCAAGAATGGGACTGCTGTCCGGATCACTTCTCCTAGACGATCAAAGTCGAACGAACCATTTTTCACTAAGGAACCGAGGTTAACTGAACCTAAGTTGCATACAGCGGTTTCGTCTTGATCGGTTACTTCTAAAATTTCTGTACAAAGATTTGATAGGTGGACAACTCGGTCTTCTTTGCCGGTCTGGTTGCACTTAGTGTTAGATGCATCTTTAAATGTCATCCAACCATTTCCGGTTTGTGCAAGAGTGCGCATCATTTTGCTATAAAGCTCTCTAGCAGGTGTCTGTCTCACATAGAGGCCTTCTTCTTCGGCTTTGGTATAAGCAGCAGAAAAGTCTGATCCATACAAGTCTGTTAAGTGAGGTACCTCTTTAGGGTCGAAAAGAGACCATTGCCAGTCTTTTTCGACTCTTTCCATAAAGAGATCAGGCACCCAGTTGGCTAAATTCAAATGATGGGTTCGTCTTTGATGATCTCCTGTGTTGTCACGAAGCTCAAGGAATTCTTCTATGTCTGCGTGCCAAGTTTCGAGATAAACGCATGCAGCTCCTTTTCTTCTACCACCTTGGTTAACAGCTGAAACGGAACTGTCTAGAGTTTTAAGCCAGGGGATTATTCCATTTGAAAGACCATTTGTGCCTTTTATTAAGGATCCCTGTGATCTAACTCTGTGCCAAGCCACCCCAATTCCGCCAGCGAACTTAGAAAGCTGAGCTATATCTGTATATCTCTTGTAAATACCTTCAAGACTGTCTTCTGGCGAATCTAGGAGATAGCAACTCGACATTTGAGGGTGTGTTGTACCAGAGTTGAAAAGAGTGGGGCTAGATGGAAGGTATTCCAGAGAAGAGATTAATTTGTAGAAACGAATTGCTTCTTCTGAACTATTCGACAGTCCACAAGCAACACGCAGAAAGAAATACTGTGGTGTTTCTATTACAAATCGGTTGTCTGGGTGTCTCAGAAGGTAACGATCGTAGACAGTCCTTAACCCGAAGAACTCAAATAGATGGTCACGATCGTGTTCAATCGTGTCATCAAATTTTCGCGCATTCGTAGAAACAAAGTCGGCTACTGATTCGTGAATCAGACCTAATTCGAAACCAATATTTATCGATTGAGAAAAAGAATGAATTGATTGGTTTCTTACTTCTTTATCAATAACGGTTGAAAGGAGTCTTCCAGCTAATCGTGAGTAGTTAGGTTCTTCAACTATAAATCCTGCAGCAGTTCGAATTGAGAGTTCATCTAGTTCTTCGGTGGTAGCTCCGTCCCTTAGACCAGAGATGGTTCTTGTTGCTACCCGCATCGGATCAACTCCATTTAGACCAGCACTGCAACGCTCCACCGCACGAACAATTTTGTTAACGTCGACTGGTTCAAAGTCGCCGTTTCTCTTTTTGACTTTCATAGCTGAACCGAATTGCGGTTCTCGTATTTGTTCTGTGTCCTCTAGATCTAGGCGGTCCTCTGCGAGCGCCATATTTATAATTCCCTTCCGTTTCCCCTTCTTAGAGATTTCGTTCGCCCAACCGTGGCTCGTTATGAGTGGTGGGATCCGCGATTTCGCTAAGGTTTATATTTCACACATGTAATTACACGTTTGTCAAGAGATTATAAATATTTTTTAAGAATGAAAGTTTTTCTTGTAACGCTTATTGAGATACGACTATCGAAAAAGTCAGGTCGTTGTTTTCAATTTCAACTTGAGTAGTTGAAGCTTCGGGGTTTTTGGTTCTTCCATAGAGGATTTCTGTTGCCAGAATTTGGCTAGCAACGTATTCCTCGAAATTTTTAACACCGTCGAGGATGTTTTCTGCGCCATCAAGCCAGATTTGGATTCGGTCAGTTACTACCAACTCAGCGTCTCGTCTAGCTTGTTGAACTTGTCTGATTACATCTCTAGCGATTCCCTCTTTAGCGAGATCTTCAGTGATTTCAGTGTCCAAAACTATTATCGCGTCTCCTGAATTTAGAGTCGCTGCAGTGATTCCTTCATGGGGTTGGAGTCCTAATTCGAACTCGTCCTCACTTAGTAAAACATCAGCGACTTTTGCGGTCCCATCATTATTTAGCACCCAGTTGCCATTCTTAGCGGCCACAAAAACTGACTGAACCTCTTTGCCTAATCTGGGTCCCAGCAAAGAACCGTTGGGTTGCAAACTATATGTTGCGTACTCATCCAAATCTTCGGTGAGTTCTATTTTTTTCACATTCACCTCGTCTGTGAGCAATTCAACGAAGTTGTTTAATGAATTGCTTCCAGGTCCTGCTATGACCATTGATGACAGGGGTAACCGCACACGAATTCCTTCATCTTCTCTAAGTCTCAGAGCCGTTGATGCTGCGTCACGAACACGGTCCATATTTGCTACCAGGGCTTTATCTTCAGGAAGGATTTCATGATTCGGCCAATCGGTTAAATGAACACTTGGCTCCCCAGTCAAGCCGGTGTGAATCTCCTCCATGATCATTGGCAAGAATGGCGCTGACACTTGAGAAAAAGTCTTAAGAACCGTGTAAAGAGTGTCGTAGGCATCCTTCTTTTGGTTTTCGTTTTCTTTTGTGCTTTTTTCCCAAAATCTGTCTCGGCTACGTCTTATATACCAATTATTTAGTGCGTCTATGAATCCTTGAATTGATTCGGTTGCCCCTGGCAGGTCATACGATTCCATTTTGTTGTCGACAGATTCAACTAGTTGTCGAGTTTTAGCTAGAAGGTAGCGATCTAATAAGTGCTCAGACTCTGTTCTAAATTTCGCCTGGTATTCATCAACATTCGCGTAGAGGGTAAAAAAACTGTAGGCATTCCAGATGGGTAATAGGACATGGCGTACTACATCATCTATTCCAATGTCGCTTATGCGTGAGTCTCCGCCTCTTACAATATTTGCTGACATCAAGTACCAACGAAGAGCGTCTGATCCTTGTTTGACAAAAATTTCATTAGGCTCTGTGTAATTTCTCAGTTTTTTTGAGAGTTTTGCTCCGTCTTCTGCCAAAAGAATTCCATGGCAGATCACATTCTGGAAAGCAGGTCTGTCAAACAAAGCTGTTGCTAGAACATGCAGGGTGTAGAACCAGCCTCTTGTTTGATTTATGTATTCGACAATGAAATCAGCAGGAAAATGATCATCGAACCAATCCTTGTTTTCAAATGGGTAATGAACCTGAGCAAAAGGCATTGATCCGGATTCAAACCAGCAATCCAGAACTTCTGGCACGCGACGCATTAAAGACTTGCCAGTTGGATCATCAGGGTTGGGTCTTGTGAGTTGATCGATGAAGGGCCTGTGAAGGTTGTCTGGTTTCACACCAAAATCTTTTTCTATTTCTTCGATGCTTCCATAAACATCAATTCTGGGATAGTCAGAATTGTCACTCTTCCATACAGGGATCGGAGAACCCCAGAATCTATTTCTGCTAATTGACCAGTCACGCGCTCCTTCTAACCACATTCCAAATCTTCCATTTTGTACATGTCCAGGGATCCAATTGATGGCCTGGTTATTAGCAAGAAGTTGTTCGGTCAGGTCGGTCACCTTTACATACCAAGAAGAAATTGCTTTATAAATTATTGGTGTATCTGTTCTCCAACAGTGCGGATAGTTGTGTTCATAGCTGTCATGACGGATCAATTGCCCGTTGCTTTTTAGGGTAGAAATAATTTCTGAATTGGCATCAAAAACATTCATTCCCGCCCAGTTCTTTACTTCTTCTGTGTAACACCCTTTATCGTCCACAGGTACTACATCACCTATAGGAATATCGTTAGCTTCGCATAATGTTTGATCGTCTTCACCGAAACCGGGTGCCATATGCACTATTCCTGTGCCTTCTTGGTCGTCTATCCAATCAGCTTGTAGAACTTTGAATGCATCAGTCCGATACTCGAAGAAATCGAATAAAG
This sequence comes from Acidimicrobiales bacterium, assembly GCA_030748555.1. Taxonomy (GTDB): domain Bacteria; phylum Actinomycetota; class Acidimicrobiia; order Acidimicrobiales; family MedAcidi-G1; genus MedAcidi-G1. The sequence continues at coordinate 38,976 of JASMLT010000001.1, read as the reverse complement.
GTTTGTAGTTTTTGCCAATGAGCTCAGAACCTTTAACGACGCCAAGCTCTTCCATGTCTCCAAGTTGTTCTTCGTAGCGGCTTAGAGCGTTTTTCGCGATAATCCAGATTGTTCCATCGGAGTCTTTCCTTTTTGAGTATTCGATTTCCGTTCCAACAGCTAAGGCAAGATTAGAAGGGAGCGTCCAAGGGGTCGTTGTCCAAGCCAGTAAGCGAACTTTTTCAGATTCGTTTTCTTTAGCGTCCAAGTCGAAAGCTACTGTTACAGCAGGGTCTTGTCTTGGGCGCGTGGCGTCATCGAGTCTGATTTCAAAATTTGAAAGTGGTGTTTCCGCTCCCCATGAGTATGGCATCACCCGAAATGCTTCGTAAATTAAATCTTTTTCCCATAGCTGTTTGAAAGCCCACATGACTGATTCCATATAAGAAGGATCCATAGTCTTGTAGTCATTTTCAAAATCAACCCATCTAGCTTGTCTGGTCACAGTTTTTTCCCATTCTTCTGTGAAACGAAGAACTGACTCTTCACAGCGCTCATTGAATTTATCTATGCCATATTTAGTAATTTCATTTCGTCCGGAAACCTTTAATTCTTTTTCGACTTCCATTTCTGCGGGTAAGCCATGACAGTCCCATCCGAAACGTCTTTCTACTTTTTTACCTTTCATTGTTTGGAACCTAGGAACTACGTCCTTCACGTAGCCGGTTAGTAGATGTCCATGATGTGGAAGGCCATTAGCGAAAGGTGGTCCATCGTAGAATACGAATTCTTCCTCTTCGGGTTTATTGTCAACAGAAGTTTGAAACGTATTGTCTTTTTTCCATCTATCCAGGATTGTTTCTTCTAGATTTGGAAAATCAGCTTTCCCGACGTCGGGATACGGTCGTTCTTTGGTCATAGTTGTCTTTAAGAGATTATCTGTTTAAGGATAGTGGATTGGCACGTATGTCTAGTCGACTTGTTTTGAGCTATTAATACTTTTGCGTAACTCAAACTTGAGAACTTTTCCACTCGCATTGGTGGGTAAGTTTTCTAAAAAGATTACTTGCCTGGGAACTTTGAAATTAGCAATGCGTTCTCGAGCCCAGTCAATTAGATCAGATTCCGTAGGGTTAGTTTGTTTAGCGGGCACAACGAACGCAATCGCTATTTCACCCAGTCGTTCATCAGGTGCACCCACGATGGCTATTTGGGCTATTTCAGGATGGCTCATTAGTGAGTTTTCTACTTCAGCTGGGTAGACATTGAAACCACCAGTAATAATCATGTCTTTTTTTCGGTCTGTTATATCTAAGTACCCATTTGAATCCATGATGCCTATATCGCCTGTGTGTAGCCACCCGTCTTGGTCGATTGTTTCGGCGGTTTGTTCGGGATCATCTAAATAACCCCTCATAATGTTGTAGCCACGGATAACCACTTCACCTGGTTCTCCAGCTTGGGTTTCTGATCCATTTTCGTCCACTACAAGGACTTCGACTCCATCTATTGCCCTTCCAGATGTTTTGGCGATTATCTCAGGGTCGTCGTCATGTCGACACATGGTTGCTATTCCTGAGGCTTCAGTTAGGCCATATCCGGTTACAACAGTTTCAAAACCGAGTTTCTCCCTCATCCCATAGATCATTTCGACAGGAATTGCTGCAGCTCCTGTTACTGCTAGACGGAGACTAGACATATCAAAATTCTCTAATTCAGGATGATTAAGAATAGTTTGATAGATAGTTGGAGCTCCAGGCAACATTGTGATTTTTTCTTCAGGTATTCGTTTCATAACCGATGGGACGTCGAAAACAGGATGTGGTATGAGAGTGGCTCCTGTCATAAGGCAAGCCAAAATTCCAGCGTTAAGTCCGAAGGTATGGAAAAAAGGGTTTATTACTAAGTAACGGTCGGTCGAAGTCAGACCTATGACTTCACACCAAGTTTGATACGAACGACATACTGCCGCATGCTCAAGCATTGCACCTTTTGGTTTTCCTGTTGTACCTGAAGTAAAAAGGATGTGGCAGAGGTCGTTATCGGTGACTTGATTAGAACGAGTTTGTCGATCTGTCTCATCTATTGAAGTGCCATTAGCAATAAATTCTTCCCATGTTGTGCAATTGTCAGGAGTTGAGCCTCTTAGGACAACAATTTCTTCTAGATCAAGTTGACTATTCACATCATTCAACAAATCTACGTAGTTGATATCTAGGAAATCAGTAACAGTGAAAAGAATTTTTGCTGAAGTTCGATTCAAAATGTAACTAGCTTCTTCACCTTTGAAACGTGTATTTATAGGAACTAAGACTGCACCTGCACAATGAGCTCCGAGAGCTGCTACGGGCCACTCTGCGGTGTTTGGAGCCCAGATCGCTACACGATCTCCGGGTTCAATCCCCTTACTCATGAAAGCTTTTGTGGCTGAATTTATCTGTTCGCCATATTCCTCAAAAGTCCATCTTAAATTTTCATCTACGACAGCTTCTTGCTCTTGAAATTTTTTTACGGCATTTTCGATGAGATTCGGGATGGTAGTCAAGATTCAGACTTTGTTTAATCTTTTGTTTCTTCTGGTGTTTCTTCTGGTGTTTCTTCTGGTGTTTCTTCTGGTGTTTCTTCTGGTGTTTCTTCTGGTGTTTCTTCTGGTGTTTCTTCTATAGCTTCTCCATCCCTTAGTCTTTGCCAGATATCTAATGCATTCCTCCATGCAGATTCCGCTTCAGCTATTACTTCTGGATCAGAACCACTGTCTTTAGCTTTTTGAAGCGCGGCTACAGCTTCATCTTTAATTTTTTCAGCTTTTTTTATTTCGTTGGCAGCTTGTGATTCTTTTTCGGCGGTTTCAGCTCGTCTGTTAAAAAGTAATAAAGCTTGTTGAGTTTTTTCGTCGATTTCTTTCATTTAAAGGGCCCTAAATTTTTTTTCTTCCAAGTTGACTCTAAAGCAAAGGTCTTACTTCTTCACTAAAAATTCTTAACTGTTCAATATATTCGTCGAGAGTGCGACTGCGAAATTTAAGATGAAAAACATTCGCTCCTGCATCACGGTCATCTCTGAGATGTTCAGCAATTTTTTCAGGTGAGCCGGTTAGTCCTGCTGGAGGAAGATCATCAGGAGGATCACCGATGTAGGACCATGGCGGCATTATTCCGATATCAAAACTCTTATTTTCTCGCCCTGATTCATTTGCTGCTTGGTTGATGGTTTCAATAATTTCTTTGTATTGATCTCTGCCATTACCCATTGGTATATATCCGTCACCTAGCTTCCCTACACGACGCCATGCGGCAGGACCTGAACCACCGATCCAAATTGGCAATTCGTTTCCTGGAGGCTTTGGTCCAACTCCCACAGATTGAAAATGGAAATGTTTTCCTTCATGCGTCGCATATTCGTTTGCGAGGATGGTTTTTATTGCGCCTATGCTTTCATCCAATATCAACCCACGTTTTGAAAAGTCAATATTGAGAGCTTCGAATTCTCCTTTAACATGTCCAGCTCCTAAACCCAAAATAACTCGACCATTGGAGAGGTGGGCCAAAGTTCCAAATGAACTCGCTGATAAAAGAGGATGACGGTAGGCAGCGATCCAAACAACTGACAGAAGGTTAATTTTCTCCGTGTTAGCTCCTATCCAAGAAAGAGTTGCAATAGGGTCATACCAAGTTGTTGTCATATGGGCTGAGTAGTCATCGTCTGGAATAGCTACGTGATCGCATACACCCACAAAGTCAAGACCGGATGATTCGGCTGCTTGCGCGACCATCACTAGTTCATCAGGTCCTGCTTCTTTTTCCCAAGGGTCTGCCAAAGTTTGAGTCAGAGTCTGAATTGGTAGTTGTATCCCATAGAAAGCCTTACCTTCAGGAACTAAATTCGGCACATAATCTCCTAAGCATTATTGTTGTGACAGTTTTATTGTTGTTTGAGCCCTTTTGTAAATAGGTTCATCGATCATTTCGCTTCCAATAGCTATTGATGCTTCACCTCTTCCAATAGCTTTTTCAAATTCTCTTACTACTTCTATAGCCCATTCAAGCTCTTCTTCTGAAGGTCGGAAAGCTTTATTCGCAAGACTCACTTGATCAGGATGTATACATAATTTGCCTGTGAAACCTAATGACCTTGCTTCAGTTGCCTCTTCTAAAAACCTTTTTTCATTTTTGAAATCTGACACAACCATGTCAATGGCATGGATTCCTCCTAGTCGCGTCGCTTGAGATATCTGTGAGCGAGCTAAAAGCACTTCACGATTGTCAGATCTCCTAACTCCGCCCAGATCAGCCACATAATCTTCCGCTCCGAAATAACACCATTTTACCCGTGGATGTTTTGCGATTTCCAAGGCGTTAACCAAACCAGAAACAGTTTCTAAACCAGCCATAATTGGAAGATTTCCGAATCCAAAATCAGAAAGAGATTTCGAAATCTGGTCAACTTCTTCTTTAGAAGAGATTTTTGGAACAATGATTCCTGTTAGGGCATCTGATATCGCATTCGATAAATCCTCAGCGAAGTATGCTGTTTCAAAAGCATTCACTCTTACGAATAGACCCATTTTTTCTGCTTCTTCATTTAACTCGGGAATTATTTCCCTAGTGATTTTGCGTGCATTTTCTTTTTCATCAGTTGGAACGGAATCTTCAAGATCGATTATTGACGCATCTGGAGAACTTCGTGGCAATTTAGACAAAATCGCCCTCTTGTTTCCGGGTGCAAAAAGAAGACTTTTAAATACTTGATCTGGAAAAGACAAATTCGCCATAACACAGTTTGACGTCAAAAAGTTCATCTTGCTAAAGAACTTCGACTTTATTCATCAGATTATCTTCTATTACCTTGGAGGTATGGGAAATAACGATGATCCGCAGCAACTGGAGTTCCCTGGAACTTGGGCAATAAATGAACCTGACCGTATAGCAATTCGCATGACCGGTTCAGGCGAAAAAATGACTTATTCGGAATTGGATGAAAAAGCGAACCGCATATCTAACCTTTTTGTCGATTTAGGTCTGCGACCTGGAGACCATGTCGCTTTTTGTCTAGAGAACACAATTGACTTTTTACCTTTGGCATGGGGGGCTCATTATGCAGGTTTGTATTACACGGCAATAAGTTCGCGTCTTACCGAAGAAGAAATGGGTTACATAGTTAAAGACTGCGGAGCAAGAGTTTTTGTAACTTCAGTAAGAAATAGAGACACAGCTGAACAAATAGATTTTGTAGATACAGGAGTCAAGGAGAAGTTTGTTATTGGTGGAAATATGGATGGATATACATCTTTCGAGGACGCTATAGAAAGCACATCTAAAGAACCGCAAACCGACAGATTCGAAGGCCAAGACATGCTTTATTCATCTGGCACCACAGGTCTTCCGAAAGGCGTAAAGGTACAGGCTCCAAATGTTCCACTGGGAAGCCCGTCAGCTCAAGCGATGTTGTTTAGAGCAGTGTTTGGAATAGAAAGTGACGCTGTCTATCTTTCTCCTGCTCCGCTGTACCATGCCGCTCCTCTTAGATTTTGCATGGCAGCACACCGAATCGGAGCAACGGTGATAGTCATGGAAAAATTTGACCCAGAAGAAGCATTAGCTGCAATCGAAGCTAATGGAGTAACAGCAAGCCAATGGGTGCCCACGATGTTTGTCAGGATGTTGAAGCTTCCAGAAGAGGTACGCGAAAAGTATGACACAACATCTTTGAAGACCGTGATACACGCTGCAGCCCCATGCCCAATCGAGGTAAAGAAGCAAATGATTGATTGGTGGGGGCCAATATTGCATGAATACTACGCAGGAACCGAAGGTAACGGTTTCACTTACATTAATTCAGAAGACTGGCTTAATCATCCGGGGTCAGTAGGTCAATCTTTACTAGGTGAACTTGTGATTGTTAACGACGATGGAGATGAACTGCCCAATGGAGAAGAGGGGAATGTTTATTTTAGAAGCGACTCAAGATTTGAATACCACAATGATCCCGAAAAAACAGCTGCTTCACGAATGGGAGAAGATCTAAGCACTTTAGGAGACATAGGACGCGTTGACGAAGAAGGTTTTCTTTATCTGACAGACCGTAAAGCTCATATGATCATTTCAGGTGGTGTCAATATTTACCCTCAAGAAGCAGAAAATATATTGACAATGCATCCAGATGTTTATGACGTCGCTGTAATAGGTGTGCCAAACGACGAATTTGGTGAAGAAGTAAAAGCGGTAGTCCAGTTAGTTGATTCAAAAAAAGCAGAACCAGCTCTGGAGAGAGAATTGATTGCCTACTGTCGTTCTCACTTAGCTGACTTGAAATGCCCCAGAAGTATCGATTTCAAAGAAGAGCTACCAAGGCATCCAACTGGAAAGTTGTATAAACGTCTTCTTAAAGATGAATACTGGTCAGACAAAGAAACCCGTATCTGATTAACCTGCTTCTGAGTGGGTTACAGGTTCTTCGCCCATCCATTCCCTTAGAGTGTTTTTCAACTTTGTTTGTTGGATAAAAATGTCATGCTCTGGTCCCGCATCCGTGGAAGCTTGAGGAGCCTTGAGGTAGAAAGACAACCATTCCTGGACACCTGATTGGTCGGCACGTGCTGCCAAATCAAGAAAAAGAGCTAAGTCTAGAACAATTGGAGCAGCCAAAATAGAGTCACGACAAAGAAAATCAACTTTGATCTGCATTGGGTACCCAAGCCATCCGAAGATATCAATATTGTCCCAACCTTCTTTGTTGTCACCTCGTGGAGGATAGTAGTTGATTCGAACTACGTGATCTATATCGCCATACAGGTCAGGGTATGAATCGGGTTGAAGAATTGTGTCAAGAACGCCCAGTTTTGAGACTTCTTTAGTCTTAAAGTTGTCAGGATCATCTAGAACCTCACCGTCTCTGTTTCCAAGAATGTTTGTTGAGAACCAACCCCTTAAGCCCAGCATTCTTGCTTTAAGGCCTGGGGCAAGAAGTGTTTTCATCAGAGTTTGGCCTGTCTTAAAATCTTTTCCTGCAACAGGAACGCCTCTGCTTTTTGCTAGCTCGACCATGCATGGGATGTCTAGTGCAAGATTTGGCGCACCATTTGCAAAAGGCACACCGCTCATGATTGCGGCGTAGGCATATATTTGGCTTGGAGCGATATTCTCGTCATTTGATTTGAGTCCTGCTTCAAATGAATCAACAGTTTCGTGCACCGCACTTGCTTCTTGAAAAGCTTCTGTTGAACCACACCAGATCATTACTAACCTGTCGCATTCGTTATCAGCACGAAATTTTTCGATGTCTTCCATCAGTGCCTGAGCTTGGTCCCATTTCGAATCTAAATTCTTAACTCGTTTGCCATCCAATTTTTTCACCCACTGATTGTCGAAGACTGCGTCCATCGCGACGATTCCCTCGAGTTCAGATGAAACTGGTGCAATATCTTTTTCATCTAAAACCCCACAAGTTCGAGCTGCTTCGAGGACATTTGAAGAAATCGGATCCCATCCGCCGAATACTAAATCATCGAGACCAGCTAAAGGAACGAAATCGCGTATTAGCGGATTGCGTCCTTCTTCACGTCTACCGAGTCTGATATGAGCCATTTGGCTCACCGACCCGATTGGAACTGCAAGTCCTTTTCGGGCTGCAATAACGCCAGCGATAAAAGTTGTTGCTACTGCACCCAGCCCAGGAGTCAGAACCCCCAGACGGCCAGAAGCAGGTGTGATGGATAATTTTTCAGTCATATACCAATAATGATACGTATGCTTAGGGTCTGTAACCTCAGAAACATCGTTTCAATTGATAAAAGACTTAAATTAGGGGAAAATAAACCATGCCATGGCCTAACCTTAAAGACGAAGAATTATTCGAAATCATTGATCGAGAAATCCATCGTCAGAACACCACACTGCAATTAATAGCGTCTGAGAATTTTGCATCACCTGCGGTCCTAGCAGCAACTGGTTCTGTCTTCACTAACAAGTATTCAGAGGGCTATCCGGGAAAAAGATATTACGGCGGGAATGTTCATGTCGATGAAGCAGAAAGTCTCGCATGTGATCGGATCAATAAGTTGTTTGGAGCTGACCATGCGAACGTTCAGCCTCACGCAGGAGCAAATGCGAACATGGCTGTTTATCAAGCTCTATTAGAACCTGGTGACACAGTTCTTGGTTTGAGGCTTGACCATGGCGGTCATTTAACGCATGGTTCACCAGTTAATTTCAGTGGCAAGCTTTATAACTTTGTTTCATACGGTCTTACCGAAGAAGAACTAATTGATATAGAAGACTTGCAACGAAAGGCTGAAGAAGCAAAACCGAAACTCATAGTTTTAGGGGCTACCGCATACCCAAGAGTAATAGAAGCTGGTCCAATAAGAGAAATAGCTGATTCCGTGGGTGCTTATTTGATGTTTGATGCAGCTCATATAGCGGGACTTATCGCGGGGAAAGCACATCCAAACCCCGTTCCACATTGTGATGTTGTTACGTTCACAACGCATAAGACTCTTAGGGGGCCAAGAGGAGGTTGTATCCTTAGCACCGAAGAACTTTCTTCAGCGATTGACAAAGCAATTTTTCCTGGTTTGCAAGGTGGCCCTTTGGAGCATCACATAGCTGCCAAAGCTGTAGCTTTTGCAGAAGCTTTAGATCCTTCCTTTGAAATTTATTCGAGACAGATCGTAAGCAACGCCCAAGCTCTTGCAGAAGCTCTAAGTCATGAAGGGTTCAGACTTGTAGCAGGAGGTACCGACAATCATCTGCTTATAGTCGATTTAAGAACATTTGATGAAGAAATAACTGGAGCCGAAGCCCAGATCGTTCTTGATGAAGCTGGCATAACATTGAATAAAAATACAGTGCCGGACGACCCACGTTCTCCCTTTGTTACAAGTGGTGTTCGTCTTGGAACCCCTTCGACCACCACGCAAGGAATGACTGAAAATGAGATGGTAGTTATCGCCCAGTTAATGACCCGTGCATTACGCGATAGAAAAGATTCAAATTCACTTTCTACGATAAGGAAAGAGGTTGCAGAGCTTTGTAGTTCTTTCACCCCTTATGGTGGTTAGAAAAGTATGCCCGGAGCCATTGCTTATCTGACAGTCGGAGGAGTAGCAGCTATTGCGACTTTTATTGCAACTCCCTTAGCACGTAAAACAGCTGAGCGTTTCGGAGTTATTTCCGCTCCAGATGACAGAGACGTACACGAACTACCTACTCCACACTTAGGTGGACCTGCAATGTTGTTTGGATTACTCGCCGGTGCACTCTTCGCTTGGTTGATAGGTGATTTTTCCGAAGTGTTTTCCGCCCGATCAGAGATAGTAGGAGTTCTAGTAGCAGCCATTGCTATGTGTGGGGTTGGCGTTATCGACGATGTGAGACCAATATCAGCCCCAGCAAAAATCGCTGGGATGGTAATAGCAGGAAGTGTTCTATCACTGGTGGGTGTGTCTTTAGTGGTGCTACGAATTCCTTTTGTTGACGTTGTATTACTTTCCCCTGATCTAGCTGCATTAGCGACAGTTTTATGGGTTGTGCTTTTGGCCAATGCAATCAATTTGATCGACGGTTTAGATGGTTTAGCAACTGGGATTGTCGCTATCGCAGCGACAACTTTTGTGATTTATGCTATTCGTCTAACCAATGAGGGTGTCTTGTTTGAAGAAAACCCTGGTTCACTTATTGCCGTTCTTATTGCAGGTGTGTGCTTTGGGTTTTTACCACATAATGCACATCCGGCAAAAATATTCATGGGGGATGGTGGTGCTCTCATGTTAGGTGTGCTTCTAGCAGCAGCTACTGTTTCTGTCGGAGGAAGGACAGATGCTGCCTACAGTGGTCAGTCTTTCTTTTTCTTTGCACCGTTGCTAATTCCTTTAGTGATTTTAGGCGTGCCGATAATTGATGTTTTATTCGCAATTATTAGAAGAATTGCTACACCAGGTTTATCTGTAACGACTGCTGACAAAGACCATTTACACCACAGACTTTTGAGGCTGGGTCATGGACACCGAAGAGTTGTTTTTATTCTGTGGGCTTGGACTGCTTTATTGTCAGGGTTCGTCTTATGGCCAACTTACAGCGGACGTGGTGATGGGATCGTTCCAATGGGTATAGCAGGAGTATGCCTAATTCTGTTTACGTTGCTTCATCCGCGTTTGCAGACAAATAAACCAAAAAAAAATGAAATTGTGGCAGATGACCGTCCCCCCGAGTTGTGAGCACGTGAGAAAGAATCTAGATTCACATGCGGTCGAATATTTAAATTTTCTGAGCATTTTATTTTTAAATAACAAATTAATACCGAGGTAACTTGGATGATCAAATCTGAAAAACGTGAGATGAAACAAGGTTCTGGTGACGCTACGGCAGCGGCATTTGAACTTGTCGCAACTCCTGCGATCTTTGGATTTCTAGGATGGCTTCTAGACAGAAAACTTGAAATCTTTCCCTTATTCACTTTGGTATTTGTAGTAGTAACTATCACTTATGCTTCGTGGCGTCTTTATAAGCAATACACCCTTAGACTCACCGAAGAGGCAGAACAGCGACGTGAAACGTGGTTGCTGGGAAATGAAAATGTCAATTAAACAGAAACCGGAAGAAGAATTAATAGTGGAAAGCGTCTCAGGGCAGCCAGAAAAGCGTATAGCTAATCACTTAGCTTTAAGGGCTTTGTGGGTCTCCCCTTTGTTTCTAATTGTTTCTGCTATTGGCTGGGGTTTGAGTGGAGCTGTTTCTGCTCTACTGGCTCTCGTTCTCGTGTCTTTCAATTTTTTGGCTGGTGCCGCAATCATTACGAGAAGCGTGAAAATTTCTCCGAACATGCTTTATGGGTCAGTACTAGGAGGATATGTAGTCAGGTTGGCAATATTGACCGGAGTTGTCATGTCAGTTCGATCCTTCGATTGGTTTGATACTGTTCCTTTTGCTATGACTCTTCTAGTGACACATTTAGGTTTACTTGCTACAGAGACACGTTATATATCAGCTTCTTTGGCTTATCCTGATTTGAAGCCAACTAGTTCAAAGGAGATTCGCTAATTGTGAATGTTTTTGCTTTGGAATTCCCACCTGTAAGTCATCTTTTTGAATGGCCTGACATAATTTTTTCTGGTTCTTTATTTGCTGTTAATAAGACGGTGCTTATATATCTCGCCGCTGTTTTAATAACGTCGGCAATCTTTCTAACTGCAGGTAGGCAACGAGGTTCGTTAGTACCAGTAGGTGTGCAACATGTAGCGGAATCAGGGGTTACTTTCGTAGAAGAGTCAGTAGTGATGGAGACAATGGGACCAGAGGGTAAAAAGTATTTACCATTCCTGACCACAATGTTCTTCTTTATACTTTTTTCAAACATTTTTGAAGTAGTTCCAGGAATACAGTTCCCTGCTAACAGCAGAATGGCTGTTCCTATAACTTTGGCCTTAGTCGTTTGGGTGATTTACAACTTTGTAGGCATACGTTCTCAAGGATTTTTCGGATATTTGAAGAATTCCTTGTTCCCACCTGGAGTTCCTAAAGCTCTATATCTAATCGTTACTCCGATTGAACTGGTTTCAACATTTGTTGTTAGACCGTTTTCTTTGGCTATTCGATTGTGGGCAAATATGGTTGCAGGACACCTTCTGTTAGTCACGTTCGCTATCCTTACTCACACTCTATGGAATAACGGGTACGTAGGTGCTGCCGCACCTTTTGCGATGCTCGTATTAATGACAGGTTTTGAGATTTTGGTTTCTGTTTTGCAAGCCTTTATCTTTACTATTCTGACTGCCGTTTACATCGGTGGTTCGATGCACGCAGAACACTAGATCGCCCACCGAATGGTGGATCGAAGACAATATAAATTAAACAATTCAGGCCGGACATTCCGGTCGGATCAAAATAGAAAAACAGGAGAGACAAGTGCTGAACATTTTGGCGCAAACAGGAGCCGGTGAGATGTTGGAAGGTCTAAAGGCTATAGGAGCTGGTCTTGGTTATGGCTTAGCGGCTATTGGACCTGGAATAGGTATTGGAACTGTGGTTGGTAATGCAATCTCGTCCATGGCCAGACAGCCAGAGTCTGCAGGCATGGTGCGAACGACGATGTTCTTAGGAATTGCTTTTACGGAAGCTCTTGCTTTGATCGGTTTCGTCGTATTCATTTTGCTTTTGCCGTAGAACTTAGGTATCGAAAGGAAGTCGAAATTTATGAGACAACGAGGAATCAGACTGGGTTTGTCGTTGCTTTTAGCAACGTTAGGGCTGTTTGTATTTGCGGTACCGGCCTCTGCATCAGGTGAAACTGTTGGTGGTTGTATGGCCGAAGTGCTTGAACATCATGGTGAAATACATGGAGATGTAAATCATGAACATGTAGAAATACAAGTGCATCATCTTCACGAGGAAGAATTGCAGGACGAACTTGAAGGCTGTTTTGAAGCACCTAGTCCAATACTTCCCGAATTAAATGAGATTATTTGGGGTGGTGGCGCTTTCTTAATTTTATTTGTAGTGATGGTCAAGAAAGGCTTCCCGGCAGTTAAAGCTGCAATGGATGCTCGAGCAGACAAGATCCGCGATGACTTAGATGCAGCAGAGAAAGCGAAAACGGATGCACAGAGTGTTCATGATGACTATGAAGCACGTTTGGCTGATGCGAAAAATGAAGCATCGCGCCTAATTGATGAAGCTAGAGGAGCAGCCGATCAGGTACGTGCAGATTTGGTAGCAAAAGCAGAAACTGACATTTCTGAGATGAAATCGAGAGCTGCGAGTGAAATTGAGGCGTCAAGGCAGCAAGCGATTGCAGATCTAAGGGCTGAAGTTGCAGGAATCGCTCTCGGGGCAGCTGAAAAAGTAGTTCAAAGTAGTTTGGATGACGATGCTCAAAGAAGACTTGTAGACCAATACATTGATGAAGTGGCTGGAAGCTAACAATGGCTGATAATGCAATTGCTGGTTACGCTGATGCTTTGTTTGCTGTTGCAGCAGCAAATGATGTTTTGGCGACTGTTGAAGATGAGTTATTTAGATTTTCACAAGCATTAAGCTCAGATGAGAATCTCCAAGCAACTTTGGATGATTCGTCCCTACCAGTTCATCGCAGGCAGCAGATCGTCGAAGACCTATTAGGAGGATCGGCTTGTTCAACCACTAAGGCATTGGTGTCGATGATTGTTGCTTCAGGGCGCTCTACACGTTTTTCGAGCATCATTGATGCGTTTATTGAACGTAGTGCAGCTTCTAGAAATAAAACGGTCGCTACGGTTCGTTCTGCTGTTGAACTAGATGACGGTCAAAAAGCCAAATTAGTAACGGCATTAAGTGGAGCTACTAATAAAGATGTAGAAGTAAAAGTAGTAATTGACCCATCTGTAATAGGTGGATTAGTTACAGAGATTGGTGATGACATTATTGACGGAAGCGTCCGTCGCCGTTTGAACCAACTTCGAGAGAATTTCCGGTAGGAAGAAAGCAATCGAGACGAGAGAGAAACATGACTGAATTGACAATCAGCACCGCTGACATAGCTGCATCAATCCAGAAAAACCTAGAAGGTTTTGAACCTGGTTTAGAACAAAGCCAAGTGGGACGGGTGCTTGAAGTGGGAGATGGAATCGCCAGAGTTTCAGGTTTGCCCGACGCGGCAGTAAATGAGTTATTACAATTTGAGAGCGGCACTTTCGGGCTAGCTCTAAATCTGGACGAAGGTTCAATTGGTGCAGTGGTCCTTGGGGAAGTCGATGACATTGAGGAAGGTCAGACTGTCCGTGCTACTGGCGACATCCTTTCTTTGCCGGTAGGTGACGGCCTTTTAGGGCGTGTTGTGAACGCCCTTGGCGAACCAATTGATGGTAAAGGTCCATTAACTAACACAGAGTCAAGACGCATGGAGATTCAAGCTCCAGGAATTATGGGGCGTAAACCGGTTCATGAACCAATGCAGACCGGAATCAAAGCAATTGATTCACTGGTGCCTATTGGTCGTGGCCAACGCGAGCTCATAATTGGTGACCGAAAAACAGGAAAAACAACTATTGCTATTGACACAATTATTAATCAGGCAGGGCAAGGCATGAAATGTGTTTATGTGGCTATTGGTCAGAAAGCTTCTACTGTCGCACAAAATGTTGCAGTTTTGGAATCTCATGGCGCTATGGACTACACAGTTGTGGTTGTCGCTCCAGCTTCAGACCCTGCTCCTTTCAAGTATCTTGCGCCATATGCCGGTTGTGCGATTGGCCAGCATTGGATGGATAACGGTGAACACGCTCTAGCTGTTTACGACGATTTGTCAAAACAGGCTGAAGCATATAGGCAGATGTCTTTACTGCTTAGACGCCCTCCTGGTAGAGAGGCATACCCAGGAGATGTCTTCTACCTGCACAGCAGACTTTTGGAGCGTGCAGCTAAGTTAAGCGATGACAAGGGGGCTGGTTCTTTAACAGCTTTGCCGGTTATCGAGACAAAAGCTGGAGATGTTTCTGCTTTCATTCCCACTAATGTGATTTCCATTACGGATGGTCAGATATTCCTGCAAGACGATCTCTTTAAATCAGGTATAAGACCTGCAATTGATGTAGGTATTTCTGTCTCTAGAGTCGGGTCTGCAGCCCAAGTAAAGGCAATGAAAAATGCGGTAGGAACATTAAAATCTGATTTGCAGCAATTCCGTGAACTGGAGTCTTTTGCAGCATTCGGATCTGACTTAGATGCAGTATCCCAAGCGCAACTTGATCGAGGCTATCGGTTAACAGAGTTGTTAAAGCAAGGATTAAACTCTCCCTTGTTAGTTGAAGAGCAAGTGGTTTCTATCTGGGCTGGTACCAGAGGTCATTTGGACAACGTTGAAATAGCTGATGTAGGTAGGTTTGAATCAGAACTACTTGACTGGTTCAGGACGCGTCATGCAGCGATTTTGAATGAAATACGTGAATCAGGAAATATAGAGGACGAGTCGGCTTTTGAAGCAGCAATAGCAGCTTTTTCAGATCAGTTCGAAGGAACAAATACCACTCAGGCGACACCAGATGCAGAGTTTGCCGATACAGATTCCAACATTGTTGATGCAGAGACGACCTTGCCTGAAGAGGATATTTCGGAGGCCTAGTGAGAAATATTTTCCTAACCCAACAAAGCGTTGGGATTTCCGGCAAGTTGGAGAGCTACTAATGGCTGGCGGTAAAGAGAGAGTTCTCAGACGCCGTATAGGCAGTGTTCAAAATACAAAAAAGATCACGCGAGCCATGGAACTAATAGCAGCTACCAGAGTGGTCAAAGCCCAGCAAAGAGCACGGTCAGCGAAACCGTATGCAGAGCAAATAACCTCAGTAATTGAAAACCTTGCAGCTGGCGGTGCCGAAGTCGATCATCCATTATTGAGAAAAGCAGAGAAAATTAGTCGTGTCGGAGTAGTAGTAATTTCCTCTGACCGAGGACTAGCCGGACCCTATAATTCTTCAGTAATCAGGGCAGCTGAAAGGCAAGTTCAAAACGCACGTTCAGAAGGTGCAGATTATTCTTTAATTGTTATAGGAAGAAAGGCAAGAGATTATTTTGCTTTTCGAAACTTTACTATTGACTCTTATACCGAAGGGATAAGTGATAACCCTTCATATGAAGATGCACGCCGTATCTCTGAGGTCGTTGCAGCAATGTTTGCTGAAGGGCAGGTCGACAGAGTAGAACTTGTTTATACAGAATTTCTGAGTATAGGTAGTCAGAAAGTTGCTGTTCGTAGGTTCTTGCCACTTGAAGACACAGAAGTTATCGCGAGTGAAGGTGGAGGTGATTCTGATCTGAGTACTGCTTTCGAATTCGAGCCGTCACCTGAATCAGTTTTGGAAGCTTTGCTTCCACGCTATGTAGAAGCTCGCCTTTTTGGGGCTTTATTAGAGTCAGCAGCTTCAGAACACGCAAATCGACAGAGAGCTATGAAAGCCGCTACAGACAATGCAGAAGAGTTAATAATTAAACTTTCTCGCGAAATGAATCAAGCTCGCCAAGATGCGATAACCACTGAGATTATGGAAATTGTAAGTGGCGCTGAAGCACTCGGCTCAGACAGTGAGAAAGTTGACGAAATGCTAGATCTTGTTGGATCAAGCACAGAAAATAACAGTTAAGCAATAGGAAGAAATCAGGAAAGATTATGACAACAACTGATCTTAAAGACGGTCGAATAGTAGGAATCGCCGGGCCGGTCATAGACGCCGAGTTCCCGCAAGGGGAATTACCGGAGATAAACACAGCCTTAGAGTTTGATGTTGCTGTTGATGACAGCAGTATCACCATTGTTGCAGAAGTGGCACAACAGATAGGTGACAGCCGTGTTCGCGCAATTGCAATGAAACCAACTGATGGGCTTACAAGAGGAACAGCTGTACGCAATACAGGAAAAGGCATAAGCGTTCCTGTAGGTGATGACACTCTGGGTCACGTTTTTAGTGTTACAGGTGACGGGCTAGACGATCCGAGTGCTGGTTCCGGATCCGAACGTTGGGAAATTCATAGATCGGCACCTTCTTTTGATTCTCTTGAACCGAAAGCACAAATGTTTGAAACAGGAGTGAAGGTAATCGATTTGCTCACACCTTATTTGCAGGGTGGAAAAATCGGCCTTTTCGGTGGTGCAGGAGTGGGTAAAACAGTTCTGATCACTGAAATGATTAACCGTGTGGCGACTAATCACGGTGGTGTTTCGGTTTTTGCAGGAGTAGGCGAGCGAACCCGCGAAGGAACAGACCTCTTGCTTGAAATGGATGAATCAGGTGTTCTAGAAAAAGCAGCATTGGTTTTTGGCCAGATGGATGAACCACCTGGAGTGAGACTTCGTGTCGCTCTTTCAGCATTGACGATGGCTGAGTATTTCCGAGATGAGCAAGGTCAAGACGTTTTACTTTTCATTGACAATATTTTCCGTTTCGTTCAAGCCGGTTCTGAAGTGTCAACTTTGTTAGGACGAATGCCATCTGCTGTTGGTTACCAGCCGACACTGGCTGATGAGATGGGTGAACTGCAGGAAAGGATTACCACAACACGTGGCAGGTCGATTACTTCAATGCAAGCGGTTTATGTACCTGCTGATGATTACACGGATCCGGCTCCATTTACTTCATTTACACACTTTGATGGCACAACAGAGTTAAGTCGAGATATTGCAGCACTTGGTATCTACCCTGCAGTTGATCCACTTGCATCTACTTCTACGATCCTTACTCCTGAAGTTGTAGGACAAAAACACTATGACACCGCCCGTAGAGTGCAGGAGATACTCCAGCGTTATAAAGAACTCCAGGACATAATTGCAATCCTTGGTTTAGATGAACTATCAGAAGAAGACAAGATAACTGTTTCCAGAGCTCGCAAGGTTCAGAGATTTCTATCACAGCCAATGAATGTTGCAGAAATATTTACAGGTTTACCTGGCGTTACTGTCCCAGTTGAGGAGACGGTTGATTCTTTTGCAGCATTAGTTGATGGTGAACTTGATGAACTTCCTGAGCAGGCTTTTTTAAACGTTGGTGGAGCTGAAGATGCACAACGTAAAGCTCAAGAATTAGAAGCATAAAAATTATGACCTTTCAAGTAGAGCTGGTATCGCCGGAATCCATTTCATACAGTGGTGAAGCAGAGATGGTGATCGCTCGGACTGTTGAAGGAGGGGACATAGCTTTTCAACCTGGACACGTTCCATTTATTGGTGTTCTTTCGGTCTGGTCAGTTGAAGTAATAAGGCCAGATGGTGAGAGAGATGTGTTCGCTGTTCATAGAGGGTTTGTTCAAGTCGCAGGGACAAAAGTAAGTATTTTGTCCGATGTTTCTGAAGCTGCTGAAGAGATTGATATTGAAAGGGCACAGGAAGCCCGTTCGGCTGCCCAGGAGTTGATTTCATCAGACAGTGAGAATGAAGAAGCTCTTGCTTCGCTCGAAAGATCCGAAGTGAGACTCCGCGTTGGAGGAGTAGAAGTATAAAAAAGAAATCTGCTTTAGATTTCGTTATTTCTAAATATCCTCAAGATCATCTAATCGGTGATGAGCTTTAATGAGTCTTACAGTTCCGGACTTGGAGCGCATAACAAGAGACTCTGTATGAGCCATTCCTGCCGCATACCTCACTCCTTCAAGAAGGTCACCATCCGTGATGCCAGTAGCTGCAAAAAAACAGTTATTACCTGACACTAGGTCATCGAGATCTAAAATTCTTTCCAAATCGTAGCCCAGTTCTTCGGCGGCTTTTCTTTCCTTTTCGTTACGTGGCCATAAACGCCCTTGAAGCGATCCCCCCATGCATTTCAAAGCAGCAGCAGATATAACTCCTTCAGGAGTACCTCCAATACCGAAAAGAACATCCGCACCTGACTCAGGCCAAGCAGTGGAAATTGCACCTGCTACATCACCATCAGAAATTAGACGTATTCTCGCACCCGCTTCACGTACTTCAGAAATAAGATCCGAATGCCTATCGCGGTCTAAAATTACCGCAGTTAGATCTCTGACAGTTTTATTCTTAGCTTCTGCAATATGTTTAAGATTTTCAGTTGGAGATTTTGCTAGATCTATTGCATCAGAACATCCAGGCCCTACAGCAATTTTCTCCATATATACACAAGGCCCAGGATCAAACATTGTTCCCTTATCACTAACAGCTATAACTGATATTGCATTTGCTCTGCCAAGAGCTGTAAGTGTCGTTCCATCTATTGGATCAACGGCAATATCTGTTTCAGGACCACTGCCATTTCCACATTTTTCCCCATTAGCGAGCATCGGTGCTTCATCTTTTTCGCCTTCACCGATAACAACTATCCCGTCCATGTTTACAGTATCTAGTACACGACGCATAGCATTGACAGCTCCACCATCAGCACCCTCTTTGTCTCCTCTGCCCATCCATCTAGCTGCGACCACGGCTGCAGCTTCAGTCACTCTTACGAGCTCTAAGGCGAGATTTCTGTCTGGGGTTTGAACTTCTTCACTCATTAAATGCGACGTTAGCGCCTTAGAGAAGTTCTTGTGCATTCCGCTGAAAGGATTATCGGCGGTTTAGCTTTTCAATAGAGAAAAGTGTCAGGATAAGAGAATGAAGTGGCGGAAAAGACAAACTAAAAGCGAAACAAGCGAACTGCCTGAAGTGTTTGAAGATAGGGAAAATATTGAGGCAGATTCAACTGCAGAAATTGAATATGAATTACACGAATGGGCGGGTGAAACCCGGTTGGTGTTGGATCAACTTCTAATATTGAAAGAGGTTCCTCATGTCTGGCAGGGGGCTACTTTGGTGGTTCGCGAAGAAGATGAAGAAGTCGCAGACCTGTTGATTGAAGAAGCAGAATCAACTTCTCTGCCAACACTTGCGTCAGATGCCGAAACAATTGAATACGAAACAACAGGTTGGTCAGATTCAGAACAAGCTTCGTTCAGCTCTTTACTGGTTCGACTAGGAATCCCTTATGAATTTAATGACGAAGGGGGTCTTGTAGTTCAGGCTTCTGATGAAGAGGCTATTGAAACTGCTCTTGACGCTTTCCAAGTTGTCAATGATGAGCGTCCAGAACTTGATGGTTTGGATGCGAACTCGCTTTTGACTGAAGTTTTTGTTTCATGTGACCGACTTAGACGTGATCATCGAGATGATACTGGAGTGGGTGAAATATTGCGCTTAACCCCATTGTTGGTGGAGCACAGACCTCCTTTTGGATTCGAAGCAAATCTGTGGGATGAAATTGGGGAAAGGGCAATTGATTTAGTTGAGTTACTGTCGGAGGGTTCGGGAGATGAAGAAGAAATAAAATCTCAGGCAAGTGGACTTTCTGAAACTTTGAGGGGTTTGATCTAAAAAGAGAGAAAATATGGATGGTACCGACTGCGAGAATGGAAGTGGAGTGACTGACTCTGAATATGGAGAGTTTCCGTTAGCCGCATACTTAGGTTTTGATCTCGAAGTCGTATCCCACGGCGAAGTTACGGCTGTTTTAGACGTAAAGGAATGCCATTACAATCCAAATGGGGTGGTCGCAGGCGGTGTGATTTTTACAATGATTGACACTGCTATGGGTAAAGCAGTGGTTTCTATTCTTAAGGAAAACCAGTATTGCGCGTCGGTTGAAATTTCAACACGATTTTTGCGACCTGTAACTAGTGGTGAAATAACCGCTCAGATTTCAGTGCTGAAGGCAGGTAAGAGAGTCATTACTGTTGAAGCGCGTGTGTATAGCGGATCTGAAAGCAAATTGGTGGCAGTGTCCACTGGTACTTTCGCAGTCATAGATAGTTGATAACTAGTTTTTCGTAACTAAGGCTTTCCAGAGGGAACGGTAGGTAGGCCAGACACGGTCAGATGATATGTACCCGTCCTCTATAAGTGCTTCATTTAGAAGGGGCAGGTTTCTATAGGGAACTAACATGTCAACATGATGAGCTAAATGGTAACCAACGTTAAAAGGAACAAGGAAAAAGTTGGCCAAACGGTTTTGGCGAACGTAATGTGTCGTCTTACGCCTATCTGGTGATTGAGTCATTCCGCCATGTTCACTGATTGCTCGAACTCTATTCAGAAGTTGATACACACACGCCCATGGGAGTATCCAAAGGCAAAGGTACATAGTCATATTGCTAAAGAACCAAAACAAGGCAGCGATCGTTAGTTGACCAGAAAGAAAAGAAATAGTTAAACGTAAATGCCTGAATTCATTAAGCCTTTTAAATCTGGGGCGTAAGATTCGAAAAGCTGAGATACCGCTCAAATCTCTCAATAGTTTTCTACTCATAGAACTTTTAGAAATCGGATAAAAGCTATAAAGAATAAAATCTGGTTCTTCTGGACCGAATTCATCTCTGTGATGTCTGATATGACCTATTCGGTAACCATGGCTTCCTGAACCAAAAGCGAGCCAACCGATAAAACGAATGCCGACCAAGTCATTAATTTTCCGATTAGAAAAAAGCAAACGATGAGCTGCTTCATGGTGAATTATAAAAAGTCGATTCTGCGCTATACCCATTCCTAGAATCGAAAAAATCCAAACTAAGGGATGGTTGTAAAGCGTTGCCGCCCAAACGATTAAGAGTGGGAGCGACAAGGACAGTATTACTGAGAAGGAGTTTTTAAAGTTTGGAATTTTTCTTAAAACATCTCGGAAGGCATCTTTTGGTTTTCCATTAGAGTGCAGGCGATAACTTCCGGTGAATTCTCTGGCAGGTGTCACCATCCCACCCGTCATAGAAGCGAGCATTTCAGCATGTGACGGATTTTCTCTCATAAGAAATGCTACCTATTAATGGTTAGTACATTCCACCAACTAGTTGAAACATCAACGTACGATCAATAAATGGCTTCTCCAGCAGGACTTTTGTTGACCCATGGAGCCGGAAGTGATCGAACCCATTCAAGTCTGTTAACTATTGAAAAAGAGATGGCACCACTGCCTGTTAAGAGAATCAACTTTCCATACAGAAAAGCTGGCCGACCCTTTCCTGATCGAGCTCCCAAGTTAATTAATTCAATCGTCAAGGCATCTGAATCAATGAGTAAAAAATATGGCATAAGACCAGCTGATCTTCTACTTGGAGGAAGAAGTATGGGTGGCCGTATGTGTTCAATGGCTGTCGCAGAAGGACTTCCAGCCAGTGGATTGATTATGATCAGCTATCCACTGCATCCACCGAAAAAGCCAGAAAATCTTCGAATAGAGCACTTCGACAAAATAGATATTCCATGTTTATTTATCTCCGGTGATAAGGATCCATTCGGGTCAAAAGCAGAGTTTAATAAATATTTGAAAAAGATTAGAGGCCCAGTAACAACTAAATGGTTCGAAGGGGCTCGTCACGATTTAGCAAAATTAGATGAAGCCATTAGTGACGAAATAAAAGCGTGGGTGGCTTCTTTATAGGTATAGGCGTTCACTAGTTCTCTGAAATTATCGGGCTTACATCTCCAGGATTCAGGTCTTCAAGTTCGACTCGCGCAGTTTCAGGAAATTTACTTATTACTAGCAATGCTGCTAAAAGGGGACCAGCAGAAATAAGTGCGAAAGCATGACCATAGTTGTCAAATAAATCAGTCATATAACCCACTAACAAAAGTCCAGAAGCACTTCCCATTACGCCAAATGCGACAATGACACCATTTGATCTGGCTCTCTGCTTTGTTGAAAACAGTTCAGGGCCATACACGCCTAATGCAACTGTAAGTGACCCAAGTACAGCTCCGAATAAATGGCTAGCCCACATCAATAATCCCGAAGAATAATAACTGAGAACAATGAATAATGTTCCGCCTAAAAGCCCTGATGTTGCAATTTTTTTTCTACCGTGGGTATCAGCGAAACGTCCAGCTAAAAAAATTGCTATTCCCGCAGGAGTCGAAGTTAGGAGCCAGTAGGCGGTTATTCCAGAAGCAGAATACCCCCTGTGTTCTCGAAGGAAATCATTTTGGAACTGTGAGGCGGGAGCAGCAAAGATTAAAAGCAAAAAACCAACACCAGCCAAAAGCAAGAGGCGCCTATTTATAAAAGGTTCTTTTTCTCTTCTGCTTTGCACATTAGAAGGTTCAGCTTGAACAACTATTGAATTGGCCTTATAGCGAAGAGACTCCGGTAAATTTTTGCTGATTCTCAGTAGAGCTGGCAGAAACAGGAGTGGCACCAGATACACAACCCTCCAACCTTTTTGGCTTAGGTCAGCGATTGGCAATACCCATACAGAAATTCCTGCCCCCAAAGCAGCAGACAACGACAACATACTCACTCCATAAGCTCTGGAACCTTTCGGCAATTCTTCAGCTGCAATAACACCAATCAAAATTCCCATTCCTGTAGTCAAACCACGGGCAATCAACTGAGTGCTACCCAAAAACCAGAAGTTAGGAGAGAGTGATCCTAGAGCTGTAGCTAAGACTGCAAGAATTAGTGTTTGCAGGAGAACGTTTCTGCGACCCTTTTTGTCAGCAATTACAAGAACTCCAAGAGAGATTAAAACTCCGACACGAATTACAGCGAGTGTAATCCCTTGTGCCGATGAGCTGTGGTTAAATTCATCGGCGGCAAAAGTAATTGTTTGAGATATCACAGAACCCAAATATCCGTCGATCACCTGGATGCAAGCAAGTATTCCTAGAATCCTCGCAGAGCGTTCATCTAAACGGTCAGGAGGAGACCACCAGGGTTTTGATCTCTTAGGTAGGGCTTTGCCAATTAAAAACGAAAAGAATATTCCCCAAAATGGAATTGAAAGCCGCCAGGAAAAACTTTCTACAACTCGATTCACACCTTCCGATTCATTTCTGACACTGATATGTCTTTCATATTTAGAAAAAGGACCATGAAGTAATTCGTACCTGTCTTCACCAACAAGTTTCTCAGCTACTAAGTCATCACGTGGCTCACGTAACGCAGCCAAAGCCTTATCATCAAGTGTTTTAGTTATTTTCAGGTATTTGTCTCGTTTAAACAAGATTTCCCTAGTTTCCTCTTATCAAATTAAATGTTTTTGCTTGAATAATTGCATGTGAACGCAAACTCTGTCGACAGCGAAGCATACTTAAATCGTGGCAAGTAATTCTTTTTCCTCTGAATTTGGAACAACTTCTTCACATAACGAAGAAGGTTCAGTTGTTCGCGTCCAACAGTCGACAGGTTTATCCGGAACAGTCAGAGTCTCAGGAGCGAAAAATTCAGTATTGAAAATAATGGCAGCTTCATTGCTAGCACCTGGACAATATGTACTTAATAATGTCCCACACATAGCAGATGTTAAATGGATGGCCAATTTGTTGGAAACAATGGGTGCTTCAATTTCACACCAAAAAGATGTGATGCAAATAGAAATCCCTGAAGAAATGACTCCGATCGCACCATACGAATTAGTAGAAAGAATGAGAGCTTCAATAGTGGTTCTAGGGCCTCTATTGGCAAGATTCGGTAAAGCAAAAGTATCTGTACCAGGTGGGGATGACTTTGGACACAGACCTATAGATATGCATCTAAAAGGTTTAGAAGAGTTAGGAGTCTCCTTTACCAACAGTCACGGATACATAGAAGGCGAGGTGAAAAAACTAGTCGGAGGCAAAGTATTACTTAATTTTCCAAGTGTTGGAGCCACTGAGAATCTACTCATGGCAGCAGTATTAGCTGAAGGGATAACAGTTATAGAAAATGCCGCACGTGAACCTGAAATAGTAGATCTAGTTTATTTCCTTAATTCCATGGGAGCTCAAATAACAGGAGAGGGAACCTCAACTATTCAAATTGAGGGAGTGGGTCATTTGTCACCCGTTGAACATACCGTGATACCAGACCGGATTGAGGCTGCAACCTATATTGCTGCCTTAGGGATGGCAGGAGGCCAGATAGTTATAGAAGAAGCACGATTAGAACATATGGAGATGCTCGCTGAAAAATTGCATGAGATGGGAATAGAGATTGGTCAAGTTGACGGAGGAATTAGTGTGTGTGTTTCCAAGAGGCTTAGATCAGTAGATCTAGCTACATTGCCTTACCCCGGAGTGGCCACTGACTATAAGCCTTTCATTGTTGCGCTTTTATCGATTTCAGACGGTGTAGGGATTGTGACAGAAAACATTTTTGCCGGAAGGTTTCGTTATGTCGACGAATTGATCAGAATGGGCGCAGATATCAGAGCAGAAGGCCACCATGCTGTTGTTCGTGGGGTCGAGAGACTTTCAGGAGCGCCAGTTAGAGCTCCAGATATAAGAGCAGGAGCGGCTCTGGTTTTGGCGGGATTAGCAGCTGAAGGAGAGACTTTAGTTGGAGCTGCAAGTCACATCGAACGTGGTTATCAGAATTTAGTAGGTAATTTAAGTTCTTTAGGGGCAAAAATAGAATTAGTTAATCATCAGAGTATTTAGAATCGTTTTCGGCTCCAAAATCTGATTTTTTCTGTGGATCCATTTTTTCTGCTTTACGGTTAGCAGCCCACAGCAGCCATGCCATCAGCCCTAACGGAGCTACAACGAGGAGAATTTCATCCCATCCGCCTTGATGGCCGAAAAGTAGATGTTCGAATTTCATCATTTAAGAATATTGTCAATCTTGTATAAGTAGGTGTAGTTAGCCAATACTCGTGCGAAACTATACATATGACAAATGTTTCAGTAGAAGAATCGGATAGAGACCTGGAAACACTCGTTCAAGAGGTAATAGAAGTCATCAGACCTGCGCTTCAAGCAGACGAAGGTGATGTCGTACTGCATGAGGTGAACCAAAAAACTGGAGAAGTTACTGTTGAACTAATCGGTGCATGCGTGAGTTGTGATGCATCAGATCAAACAATGAAAGCTGGAATAGAGAGAATTCTAAAAGAAAGAGTTCCAGAAATAACATCTGTTCACAATCTAGGTGAAGCTATTTCAGATGAAGGAACTGCAGTAACTCTTTAGGAAAAAATGACTAACAACAATTGTTATTGGCATTCTGATCGATATGCCGGAGTTACTTGTCAACGCTGTGAACGTCGAGTTTGCGCTGAATGTATGCACACCGCATCCGTTGGTTTTCACTGCCCAGCGTGCATAAAGCCTCAGAATATTCATTCTCGAAGGCAACAACGTCCATCGGTAAGACTTGGTGGCCGAATTGAGAATGTTTCAGAACAATCACTGACCACAAGGTCGCTTATAGCAGTTAACCTCTTAGCTTTTTTTGTAGCTCTTTTCAGAGGGGGGTCATTAGGTTCAGGAGGGGGAGATATAACTATTGATTTCGGTCTAGTTGGGTATGGCCGAGTTCTATCCGCATTCTCGATTGATTATGTAGGCATCGCTGAAGGCGAATGGTGGAGAATGTTTACCGGAGGCTTTCTGCATGCAGGCGTCATACACCTTGCATTCAACATGTTTCTCTTGTGGATGTTGGGAAGTCAGTTAGAAAGACTGTTAGGAACAACAAGTTACTTAATTTTGTATTTTGGTTCCCTATTGTCAGGAGCCTTAGGAGTGATGTTGCTTGATCCTCTTGCTTTAACTGTTGGAGCCTCAGGAGCGGTATTTGGGCTAATGGGCGCAATGGTTATTTTTCAATTCCGTCGAGGAGTAAGTCCTTGGTCAAATGGAATTGGAAGTCTATTAATCATAAATTTGATCTTTACTTTCGCTCGACCCAATATCTCAGTTGGAGGTCATTTGGGTGGGCTTCTAGGTGGTCTGCTTATTGGCTGGTTGATTGATGAGATGAACAAAAAACGCATATCAGGTTATGTAAGAGTTCTAGTCCCATTAATAATCGCAGTTGCTTTTGGTTTTTCTTGCATTTTGGCTTCAGAGTATTGGTATGACCCAATATTGGGTTAATGGGTTAAGACCTTTAGGACGTTTCGACAAGGTGTTTTAGTTTGTAAAGATTTTTCTTCCAAATTTTTTTAAGTACGGGTTTTGCAAAAAATCCAGTAATTCTACCTCCCAGAAGAAGAGGGAAATCTAGACTCTCTTCCCAGACAAAAAGTGTTTTCCCATCTGAGTTTCTTTCAAGAACGAAACTGCCTTTCCCCTCGACAAGACCTTTATGACTAATAGTCAATGTTTGATTGGGAGTCCATTCAGTAATTTGCATTTTGTCAGTTGTTCTTAGCGGACCGACTTTTGTATCACAATCGAAAGTAACCCCCACGCCTTCAGTTTGCTCTGAGGTAATTCTTATTTCTGAAGCGTCTGCCATCCAATTAACATGCGTCTGAATATCTGAAATAGTGTTCCAAACCATTTCTGGAGGAGCTTCAATTTCTTCAGTAATTCTTATGAACATCGATCTTAATTATGCCGATTTTTTGCTAGTAAAGCAGTTGCCTTTAACCTAAAAGAATGGATATATATCTAGATCATGCTGCTAGCACGCCCGTGCGAGAAGAAGTTATCCAAGCAATGATGCCATGGCTTTCGGAGCACCCAGGAAACCCATCGGGATCTCATCGGCTAGCGCGAGAAGCACGTAGAGCTATTGATGATGCGCGAGATCACATAGCTTCACTAGTTGGAGCAGAACCTGGGAATGTGATTTTCACAAGTGGAGGAACAGAGTCAGATAATTTGGCGATAGATGGCATATTAGGTGTCAAAGGTGGTCAAGTCCTGTGTTCCGCAACCGAACATCCTGCAGTGTTGGAACCTGTTAGAGAATCAGGCGGGATAGTCGCACCTACAGATAGCACTGGAAGGGTTGATCTCGAAAGTTTGGCCAATCTTTTAGAGTCATTCGCTGATATTTCTTTAGTCTCCGTCATGATGGCGAACAATGAAACCGGAGTAATCAATGACATCAATACAATTGCAGAGTTAGTATCAGAAAAAACACCAGAAACTATGATTCACACAGACGCGGTTCAAGCGACTTCATGGCTGGATATAGCCGAATCTTCGAAAAAAGCACAATTAATAAGTCTTACTGGACATAAATTTGGTGGCCCGAAAGGTGCAGGGGCTTTAATCCTAAGAGATGGTGTGAATTTGTCTCCTGTAATTCGTGGAGGAGGGCAAGAGCGGGAAAGAAGAAGCGGAACCCAAAACGTTCCGGCAATCGTGGGACTTGGAGAAGCGGCCCGTTTGATGCAGGTTGAACGATCAAAGATAAACGAAAGAGTTACTGGGTTAAGAGACAAATTGGAAAATGGATTAATAGAAAAAATTAGTGGGACAAGCCGCACCTTGCCGAAAGAAACTCCTAGAACACCTGGAATAGCGCATCTTTGTTTTAAAAATATAGAAAACGAAGCACTACTTTTTCTTTTAGAAAATCAGGGTATATATGCAAGTGCAGCTTCATCATGTGCAAGCGGGGCGCAAGAGGCATCACATGTTTTACAAGCTATGGGCGTAGATTTAAAAACAGCTGGAGGTTCAATCAGATTTTCTTTAGGTCAGACCACAACCGACGAAGAAATAGAATATGCACTAACCGCCGTTCCCGATGCTGTTGATCAGCTAAGAGAGTTTGAAAAATGACACGAGTTATGGTTGCTATGTCAGGAGGTGTTGATTCATCAGTCGCAGCTGCTCTTGCCTGTGAGAACGGGGATGAAGTGGTCGGAGTGACACTTAAACTTTGGGGAGGAGATTCTGATTCTGGATGCTGTTCAGTTTCAGACGTAGATGACGCAAGAAGAGCGGCCGATTCACTAGGTATAGAACATCATGTTTTCAATTTGGGAGACGACTTTGATGAACACGTAGTAGCCCCTTACGTCAAAGCTCACTCAGCAGGTTTAACTCCAAACCCATGCATTGAATGCAATAGGCATATCAAATTTGATCGTCTGTTAAAAAGAGCAAAAGCACTGGGTTTCGAAAAAATAGTTACAGGCCATCATGCCCGGATAGTAAAGCAAAAAGATGAAACCTTACGTATTGCAAGGGCAGCAGATGAAGCAAAAGATCAGTCTTACGTTCTTTATATGCTGAATCAAAATCAGATCTCTTCATTACACCTCCCAGTCGGAGAGATGAGTAAAGATCAAGTCAGAGAGAAAGCAAACAGTTTAGGACTTAGGGTCGCGACTAAGCCTGACAGTCAAGATGTCTGTTTCATTACCCGTGAGAAGGGAAGAGCTGACTTTCTGGGGCAAAGGATTCCTTTGACTCCGGGACGAGTGGTAGACGAAAACGGAGCTGAAGTGGGTCAGGTAGAAGCGATAGAACTAGTCACTGTTGGACAGAGGCGAGGCATGCTTCTAGCAGGTGGTAAAGAACCGAGATACGCGAACAACATCGACATTGAATCTGCGACGGTTACGGTAGGAACTCCTGATCAGCTTTTAGTTAAACAAACAGAATTTCGGGATCCTCTATGGTCTGCAAATGAGATTAAAGGTGAATTCCTTGTTCAAACAAGTGCACATGGGAAGCCAAAATTGGCGAACATAGAAGACGATTTACTTGTATGGGAAGAAGCCCATTCGCGAGTTGCTTCAGGCCAAAGTCTTGTCTTCTATGAAGAGGACCAAGTCGTAGGCGGAGCAATTGCCATCTGATTAAACTTTCAGACCTCTTTTTTGAGCTTCTGCCAGTAAAACATTTGGTCTCACAGGATTTATCAGAAGGCTTTCGACAACCGAGTTTTCACTTTCAGTTTTTCTCGTTCCAGTTCTCAGCATCATTGAAAGGGGAGTCAAGCACTG
The DNA here is from genome assembly GCA_030748555.1 of Acidimicrobiales bacterium. Lineage (GTDB taxonomy): Bacteria > Actinomycetota > Acidimicrobiia > Acidimicrobiales > MedAcidi-G1 > MedAcidi-G1. The sequence goes on along the minus strand of JASMLT010000001.1, from coordinate 9,892 downwards.
TATTTCTAATGACAAACCAAAAGAGTTTTGACTCAAATCTAAAGCACCGGTTTCAACTTTTGCCGGAGATAAATTTGCCAGTTGATTTCTAGGGATAAGAGTTGGATCCCCAACAGCTAGATGGTCATGTAAGAGTATTCCTGCTGGAACCAATACAAGCCAACGTTTCCCCAGTTGATATATAGCATTTGAAGCTATTGCTGAAAGGGGGAAGCCACATAAAGAGATTAACGACCCGAATAAAAAGTTTTTGTTTAATAACAGAATCGGCCCCACGGTCAAACCAGCCAAAGAAGCTATCCATGCTAAAGGTCCAAACAGAAGCAGCACAGGACCTGGCGCTCTAAGGAGAAAACGACGTTCATCGCCGTAAGAAGCTCCATCTGAAAATCTGTCCCCTAAAGGCGCTGAGAGGGCAACAGAAGTTGCGACACTACCAGCTATAAGACCAACAATTCCTGAAACTGAACCACCAGTTTCTAAAGCGCTCCAGAGACTAAGAGCTGCAGCAGCAGGTGCCCCAATTCGAATTACTGCTAAAGAAACTGGAGTTGCAATTAAAGTCGATAAAAGTATCAAAGCCCAGAAAGCCCAAAGGCTAATTGAAACCGTCGTTCTTAAAAGCAATTTGAAGTCATTAAAACTATCTGCAAGAGACGGGCCGCAGAGCAAAGGCAAAAATAACCAAATAACTCTCATTATCCCTGTAGTAAGAGACTCACTACGTCTTCCAAGGGGGTCATTAAACAATAGTTTCACAAAGAGCAGACTAGAGGGTTTCTGTACCGTCACGGACTAATCGTGGGTCAACGGTATTATCGAACTGTGACAAAAGGTGATTTTTCAGAGGAAAAGAACGATAAGAAAGTCTCATCGCGTCTAGATGAACTTCGCGAACTTATTAGACATCACAACGATTTATATCATGGACAAGGTGCACCGGAAATACCCGACTCCGATTTTGATTTACTCTGGCGAGAATTGCTTGACCTAGAACAGAAGTATCCCCATTTAGCTGATTTAAACTCACCCAGCACAACAGTAGGAAGCAGAAACAACACACCATTTGCAGAAGTTGAACATCGCGTACCAATGCAATCACTAGACAATGCATTCGATATAGAGCAACTGAACTCATGGGTCGACAAAGTGGAAAGACGTCTAGATGGTGAACAGAAAATTTCTACATGGGTGTGTGAATTGAAATTCGACGGACTGGCTGTTTCGATACGTTACGAGAAGGGTCAACTAGTTCAAGCTGCCACACGCGGAAACGGAATTATTGGAGAAGATGTAACAGAAAACGTTTTAACTATCTCTGATGTTCCTAAAACTCTAACTAAAGAAGCTCCAGAAATTTTAGAAGTTCGAGGTGAAGTGTATTTAGGCATAGAAGCCTTTAATGCTCTTAACCGCTCGCGGGAATCCTTAAACGAACCCACTTTTGCAAATCCACGAAATACAGCAGCAGGTTCATTGAGGCAAAAAGATTCAAAAGTTACCGCCACTCGCAACCTTTCATTTTGGGCTTACCAGATCGGAGAAACAAAAGGTTCACCTGAGATAGGTGGACATTTTGAAACCTTGCACTGGTTAAGAGAGTTAGGTCTTCCTGTTAATGAGCATGCTGAGAAATTCACCGACTTTGAAGAAGCTATCTCATACATAGAAAATATTGAGAAGATGCGTCATGACCTTGACTATGAAATAGATGGCGTTGTCATAAAAGTCGACGATTTAGCTCTCCAGAAACAACTAGGAGCTACAGCAAGAGCGCCACGTTGGGCAATTGCATACAAGCTCCCTCCAGAAGAAAGAACAACTCGACTGATTGACATTGAAGTCTCAATAGGTCCAGGAGGACAAGCAACCCCATTCGCGAAATTAGAACCTGTTTTTGTAGGTGGATCAACAGTAGGTACAGCCACTCTTCACAATGCCGACCAAGTGAAAGAAAAAGATGTAAGACCAGGCGATTTGGTAGTAGTCCGCAAAGCAGGAGATGTAATACCTGAAGTTTTAAGACCAGTTATGAGCGAAAGACCGGCAAACTCACGTCCTTGGAAATTTCCAACTTCTTGTCCGGCTTGTAAAAAACAATTAGAACGAAGAGAAGGAGAGGCGGCAACTTTCTGCAACAACTATGAGTGTCCTCGACAAATTCGCGGGCGAATAGAACATTTTGTGTCACGAGGAGCAATGGATATTGAAGGGTTCGGTGAGCAAAGAGTCGATCTGTTCGTTTCTGAAGGTTTGATAAATGATGTTTCTGACATTTTCCGAATCGATTTCGAGCGTATTTCGGAAATGGAAGGTTTTGGAAAGTTATCTGTTACCAATCTCAGAAATGCAATTGAGGAGGCTCGTTCGAGAGATTTGGGACGGCTGTTGTTCGCTTTAAGGATTCCACACGTGGGAACCACGGTTGCTCAGTTAATAGCGGAAAATTTTCAAGATCTGGAAGAATTGAAAAAGGTACAAATGCAAGACTTAGAGGCTATTGATGGACTGGGACCGAAAATCGCTGCGAGTGTTTTTGAATGGTTTACAAATGAACGCAACGGCGTTTTAATATCAAAACTTCAAGATTTGGGAGTCAACCCAAAATCTGAAATTTCGCTTTCAAGCGATGTTGAAAAGACTCTATTGGGAGTAACTATTGTCGTAACAGGCAAGTTGCAAGGGTTAAGCAGAGAAGAAGCTCGCAAAATTATTAAGGAAAGAGGTGGCAAGTCTCCTGGTAGCGTTTCAGCCAAAACAACTTACTTGCTTGCCGGTGAAGGAGGGGGATCAAAACTAGACCAAGCAGAAAAGTTTGATATTCCGGTCATAGATGAGACCGCTTTTGAACATTTAATTAAAAAAGGTGATTTGCCGGAATAAATTTTCAGCCAATAACTCGAAAACACCAACTTAAGCTCGATCGCCTACTGGGTGTTTGAACCTCCCAATAGACGATGGAAGCACAAATATTACCAGCGGGTAGCCGCTCAATAATTTTCTCGGCTTCAGGCCTAAATACCACTGAATTCAAAGCAGGTTCAACTCTTTGTTGATCGAGTGGGATTTGCGTATCACCGATACTAACAATTTCGCCCGTCCAGGTAGGTGAAAAAACAACACCCACATTTGTTTGAGCGATAACTTCATCACCGCGATTTGGTATCAGCTCTGACACTCCAGGATTTGAGTTCAATAAGATGTCAGTATCTTCCCCATCGGCAATCATTCCGGCTAATACCAGTACGGCTACCCCGAGAGCGAGAAGAGAACAGATAATAATTGAGTTACGACGCGTCACACGTAAAGGCTACCTAGAGGTAACCTTTACGTGTGGTAGAAAAACGAAGAGATACCGGATCTTTTGGTAAAGGAAATTTTTGGGGCGCTCGGGATATTTCTGGTCGCACATTTGGTGGAAGGTACAGGCTGCAAAACATTGTAGGAACAGGCGGATCTGGTTCAGTGTATCTAGCGACGGATTTAAGTCTGAATCGTCAAGTAGCAGTAAAAGTTCTACACACTCAACTTGCTCAATATCCAGGATTCGTAGAACGATTTCAGACAGAAGCTAGAATTGCCGCCTCTCTTACAAGTTCTCACACAGTGCGAGTTTTCGACTGGGGAGTTGACGACCAGGCTTACCTGGTAACCGAATATCTAGGCGGCGGGAGTCTTAGAAGTATTTTGGATAGTGGTAGGACTCTCAGCCCTTCACAAATATTACAAATCACTCTTGAAGCATGCAGAGCTCTTGATCATGCTCATGCGCAAGGAATAATTCATCGCGATCTTAAACCTGCGAACCTTTTGTTCGGGCAAGACGGTCATTTACGAATTGCAGATTTTGGACTAGCAGCTGCATTGGCAGACGCAACCCAAGCAGAAATTTCTAATTCTGGACCACAATTAGATGAATTAGGCGGTCTACGCGGCTATGTGGGAACTGCTAGGTACGCTTCACCTGAACAAGCCAGCGGGCTTGCTTTAGGAGTTAAGTCTGATATCTATTCCTTGGCTTTGTGCGTAGTCGAAGCATCTACAGGGCATCTTCCTTTTGTTGAGAATACGGTTCTCGGAACTTTAAGAGCGAGAGAAGGTCAAGATGTGCCAATTCCCGAAAGTTTGGGCGCTCTAGCACCAGTAGTCAAAAAATCTGGTTCTGCTAATGCAGAAGAACGACCTACAGCCGGAGAACTAGGCAGAATGCTCCTTGATGTTGCGAGCGAAATGGCCCGTCCAGAACCTCTACCTTTTGTCGGACCAGGAGAGGTAGGCGCAGCTCCTCTGTCAGGTGAAGAACCTTTAGTCCCTGCAAGCGTTTCTTCTCCACCGGATCGACCTACAGAACGAATGGAAACTGTCTCAGTTGAACCAGAGCCGAAACCGGTCAATTCATCAAAACCATCAAGACGACGTTGGGTAAATGCTTTGTTAGCAAGCTTGTTGGTAGTTGGTGTAACCGCTGTTGGAGCTTTTTTATGGGAAGCAACGCAGACAGAGTCAAGAACCCTCCCTCAACTAGTAGGTTCTTCAGGGGACAGCGCAAGGGAGTTAATTGTTGCTCTTGGATGGAATGTGGAGGAACGTTTCGACCGCCTTGATAACACAGTGGAAGGGGAAGTGTTAGCGACTGAGCCTATTGGAGGGACTGCTCTAGAAGAAAACGAGACAGTTGTTTTAGTCATTTCTCTTGGCGCAGAACGCGTTCAGATACCTATTGATTTAGTAGGTAAGAGTCTCCCAGGCGCAGAAAGACTGATTCAGTCAGCTGGCTTGGAAGTGGGCGAGATTTCATATTCTTACAGTGAAACTATAGAAGCTGGAATGATTGTGGATGTCCTTGCGCCTATGACTGAACTGCCACTAGGAGGAAGTGTTGATTTACTTGTCTCTGATGGAAGGATCCCAGTGGTTATTCCAATAGGTCTAGAAGGTCGTGAAGTGTCCGAAGTTGAAACGGCGTTAGAGACTTTAGGACTAACTTCACGCCGTATTGGGGTGAGAGACGAATTTGTCCCTAAAGGCTACGTAGTGGCTTTTGAACCTCCGTCACAAAGTTCTGTCAGAGGTGGTTCAGAAGTTGAAATATTAGTTTCGACCGGGCCTGAGCCACGTTCTATCCCTAATGTGGTGGGACTTTCAGTCGATGCCGCAGAATCTAGATTAGCTGCAGCTGGATTTCGTTCTATTTCAATTACTGGATCTTCCGACGGTTTAATCACTAGACAAGAACCTCCTGGCACTGCTCTGGGATTACCGGAAACTCCTATTGAATTAATCAGTGGATAAAAGTCTTGTTTGACGATATGTCCTCTACCATCTGAACTGTGGTTCAAAGAATTTCTCGTGAAGAAGTTGCCCATGTGGCACGTTTAGCTCAACTTGCGTTGAACGAAGACGAGTTGGACGCTTTCACATCTCAGCTAGCCGCTATTTTAGATCACGCAGCTGATTTGGAGGCTTTGAACGTAGATGATGTTGAACCGAGTACACACCCTTTTCCCTTGAAGAATGTTCTTCGCGTTGATGAACCGGGTGAAGGTTTTGAGGTCGAGGAAGTACTTGAAGTGGCGCCGGAAGTAGAAGAAAGCCAATTCCGGGTTCCGCCGATTCTTGGGGAGTCGTAATGAAGGCAACAGAAATAGCAGAAAAAGTTTTGTCTGGTGAGGTGAGTGCCCGCTCAGTCGTTGAGCACCATATTGAAACTATTAATAAAATTGAATCTGATGTCAACGCGTTCAATCTCGTTACTGCTGAACAAGCTTTGATGGATGCTGATGAAATAGATTCAAAAATTGCTTCTGGAGAAACATTGGGGCCTTTAGCAGGAGTTCCGATTTCGATTAAAGACAATCTTTGTACACGTGGAGTTGAGACAACGTGTGGTTCGAAAATTTTAGAAGGCTGGAAACCTCCTTATAACGCCACTGTTATAGAAAAGCTTAAAGAAGCAGGAGCGGTCGTTATGGGCAAAACAAATCTAGATGAGTTTGCGATGGGTTCTTCAACAGAGAATTCTGCTTTTGGACCAACTAGAAATCCCCATAATTTGGAACTTGTTCCAGGGGGATCATCAGGAGGTTCTGCAGCAGCTGTTGCAGCAGGATTCTCTCCTCTTGCTCTGGGCAGTGACACTGGAGGATCTATAAGACAACCAGCTGCTCTTTGTGGTGTTGTTGGAGTTAAACCTACATATGGAAGAGTGTCTCGTTATGGACTCGTCGCATTCGCTTCCAGTCTTGATCAGGTCGGTCCTTTTGCTAATACAGTTTCTGATGCTGCTTTAACTCTTGAAGTTATTAGCGGTCATGATCCAAGGGACTCCACCTCAATTCCAGAGAAACCGCTCGACATTTCAGAAGTTTTAGATCAAGGGGTCGACGGCATGCGGATAGGCGTGATTGAGGAACTTTCCGGAAAAGGTCTAGAAGGGATTTCACCGGATGTGAGTTCTCGAGTCGAGGAAGCCATAAAAGTTTTTTCTAATGCAGGAGCAATTGTTGAATCAGCTTCGGTTCCGGCTTCTATTTACGGTCTTTCCGCTTATTACGTCATAGCACCTGCTGAAGCATCTTCTAATCTTGCAAGATACGACGGGATACGTTTTGGCCCGAGAACAGAAGCTGCAACGACTGCAGAGACAATGACAGCTACTCGCACAAAAGGTTTTGGTGATGAGGTAAAACGTCGAATCATGCTCGGAACTTACGCACTTTCAGCTGGATATTATGACGCCTACTACGGTAAATCTCAGAGAGTACGAACATTAATCATGAATGATTTCGCAAAAGCTTATGAGAAATTTGACATTCTTATAAGTCCCACTGCTCCAACCACAGCCTTTCCATTAGGCGATAAGACCGCGGATCCTATGCAGATGTATTTGCAGGACGTATGCACAATCCCCTCTAATCTTGCAGGACATCCAGCCATGTCAGTTCCTTTCGGTTTTGGAGAAGATGGAATGCCCGTAGGGATCCAAATTCTTGCTCCGGCCATGGCTGAGAGAGAGATGTTCCAAGCTGCGAAAGTTCTTGAATCTGAAAGTGGTGAAGGCATTGAATAGTTTCGAGATGAATGGCTGGGAAACGGTAATTGGTTTAGAGGTTCATGCAGAATTAGCTACAAAAACTAAGATGTTTTCATCAGCGCTTAATTCTTTTGGTGGAGAACCCAACAGCAACACGGATCCTGTTTCTCTCGGATTACCTGGATCTTTACCGGTTTTGAATGAAAAAGCGGTAGAGCTAGCTATCAGAGTGGGTTTAGCTTTGAACTGCCAAGTGCAAAAGTCAGTATTTGCACGTAAGAACTATTTTTATCCAGACATGCCTAAGGCTTATCAGATTTCACAATTCGATTTACCTATAAACAAAGAAGGGTGGTTGGAGCTTCCTGATGGACGTCGAATAGGAATTGAGAGAGCTCACCTTGAGGAAGACACCGGAAAAATAACCCATGTAGGAGGAGGGGGGCGGATACACGAAGCTTCCTATTCTTTGATCGACTACAACAGGTCAGGGGTTCCTCTTATTGAAATAGTTGGAGCGCCAGATCTTCGAGGTCCTGATGATGCAAGAGACTATGTTTCTGAGTTGCGTTCAATATTAGTAACAATTGGCGCATCTGATGGAAAGATGGAAGAAGGCTCCTTGCGTGTTGACTGCAATGTGTCAGTCCGTCGAGATGGGGCAGAAGAGCTGGGAACACGTTGTGAAATCAAAAATATCAACTCTTTGAGATCTCTTGGCAGAGCTATCGAGTATGAAGCAAAAAGACAGATCGAAATAATTGAATCAGGTCAAGAAGTTGAGCAACAAACACGCCATTGGGACGAGGCTGAGGGTCGCACACACAAATTGCGATCTAAGGAAGAAGCTTTTGATTACCGTTATTTTCCCGAACCTGATTTAGTGCCAATTGAACCATCTGAAGAATGGGTAAAAGAAATCGGCAAATCCTTACCACCATTGCCAAGAGATCGAAGGCACCTTCTAGCTGATGCAATCGGAGTTGAACCAACAGAAACGTCATTAATAGTGCAAAGAGATTTGGACACTTTTGCTCTTCAAGCAATTTCTTCTAACGCCGACAAGAATCGCGTTCTTGTGCATTTAGAGAACAATCTTGCTGACGGAATTGGAAAGCTGACACCAGAGGCGTTTGCATCCCTCACGGTAATGGAGACGAACAGTGAGCTTACAGCTACACAAACCAAAACAGTTTTAGCGGATTTAGTTGAATCAGGAGGAGAACCTCAAGAGATAGCTAAGAGTCACGGTTTCGAATCTATGGACAACTCTGAACTGGAAAAGATAGTTGATCGAATCATTTCAGAAAATTCTGATGATTGGCTTTCTTACATTAATGGGGATGAAACTGAAAGAAAGAAAAAATCAGGTTTTTTCGTTGGGTTAATAATGAAAGAGACCAGCGGTCAGGCTGATGGCAAAATAGTTAATCAAATTTTAAGTGCTAAAGCTGAAAGTTAGTTCCCAATTTTTGCCACTTATCACTTCGAAAACGAATATATAAAGTTGTAGAACGGATCAACATCAAAACCCAAATAGATCCCCAAATCCAACCTATACCGAGACCAAATGCGACGCTTAAAAGCATTAACGGTATGGAAATGACCGCCGAGAGGCTCATGGCCTTAGCAAGGAAGCGCTGATCACCGGCGCCTATCAGAATGCCGTCTAGGGCAAATGCTACCCCTGATAATGGAGCCATTGCCGCTACATGTAAAAGAAGAAAACCCGCAAGTTCAACCACTGCAGTATCTTCAGAAAAAATTCCCGCAAAAGTGACATGAAATATTGCAAGAAGAGAACCTGTAAACACACCTATTCCAGTGGACCAGATAATAGCTTTCCGGCCCATTAGACGAGCTTCGTGGGCATCACCAGCGCCTAGAAGGTTTCCTGTTATCGCTTGTGCTGCTATGGCGATAGCATCCATTGACATTGCAAGGAAAAACCATGCTTGGAATCCCACTTCGTGTGCTGCAACATCAACATTGCCCAGACGAGCTGCCATAGCTGTAGCAACAATAAAGGAAGTGGTTAATGAAAGATTCCTAATCAAGAGCTCACTCGAGCTTCTTAAAAGTTTTATTAGAACCAGAAATTTCGGTTTGAAAGAAACCTTGTATCCACCTATGGCCTTTCGAATCCAAACCAAGTAAATCAGAGCGCCAACCCATTGAGAAACAACTGTCGATGCCGCAGAAGCTCCTATTTCTTTGTTGAAACCATAGATAAGAACCAGTTCGAGTCCCAGATTTAAAAGAGCAGTTCCTATTGCCACCCACAGTGGTCTGACTGTGTCCTTGACTCCACGTAAGTAACCCACTCCTGCAAGCATGATCAACATGGCCGGAGCGCCGAACATGCTGATACGCAAATAAATGCGAGCTTGATTCAGGAGTTCCCCATCAGCCCCCAAAAGTTTTAATAGAGGGTCGGCGGCAAAGTACCCAAGGAAAGCTATGGCAATGCCAAGAAAAAAAGCTAACCACATACTTTGAATGGCTTGATTCGAAGCTTTTAAGGGTTCACCTGCCCCAGTAAACCTAGCGACCGCTGCAGTTGTTCCATAAGCCAAAAAGAAACAGAGTCCGTAAATTAACAGCAGGGCAGCGGATGCAACAGCTAACCCTCCTAGAGGCAGAGTTCCCAGATGACCAACAACAGCAGTGTCGGCTAACAAATACAATGGTTCGGCTACAAGTGCACCTAAAGCTGGGATTGCCAGTGCTAAAAGCTGTTTGTCACGATCTGGGATGTTAATGATGAAAGTCTAAACATTTTCAAGTCGTCAAACCATTGATTTGAGCCCTACTATTCATGTATGAGCGAAAATAAAGAAAATGATGTAAAAGTAAGAT